>JANOYC010000042.1:0-52065 GCA_031428675.1 Microbacteriaceae bacterium
CGTCCTGCTCGTAGTAGACGTTGGGGACACCTTCGGGGATGAACCAGCCGTCACTCTCCACACCGCAGTCATCGATATACGACGGCGGGACAAGGTACGTGATCAAGGTGTCCTCGATCGGCGTGTACTCGTCCGCCTTCGCGAACATGGGTGACGCTGACCCCGCGAGGAGCAACCCTCCCGCGATCGCCAACCCGGCGTTGCGGAAGGCTGGTATTCTGAATTGTGTGGACATGGTCTCTGACGGACCTTTCTGCTCAGGCCCCCGACTCGACCTCGGGGGCTTTCCTTTTGGGTGGGGAGAACTACGCGGCACGCTCAGCGGTCAACGGCACACCATCAACCTCGATGACCCGCCCGAACCTGTCGCGGGCCTCATCAGCCACACGCCGCGCCTGAGCGAGCAGAGGTGCCGCTTTACGCACATAGCCCGTCGCGACGAACTCGTACTCGGAGAACTCCATGAGATCGAACGGCACATGCTCACCGGCCTCATTCACGACCGGCGCGAACGGAAGCCCGTCAGACTTCGCGTTGAACATTTGAGTCACCGCACGACGGATACCGTCATCCGCGATGTAATCCCGGATATGCTGCGGAACATTCGGGAGGACCGCTTGGAACACTTCGCGGTGTGATGCGCGAGCGCCGAACTCGGCCTCGTACGTTTCCCTGATCAGATCGCCTAGTTCTTCACGTTCGGACGTAGCCATTTACTTCACTCTCCGTAGGGTCGGGCGGGTTGCAGACTCGAGGTCTGTTGCGGTTGATGCGATGCGGGTGAAGTTGTCCCGCCAAATCTCGACAGCGAGCGGGTTCGCGGAGGTCATCGCCTCGCGGATGGTGTCCGCGCCGCCGTTCTTCTCGATGACTTGCAGGGCGTTATTCACGGCGACGAAGATCGCGTCTGCCAACTTCACGAAATCCGGTGCGTCGTTCGTGACGGGGCGGACACTGCGGCGCTTGTCGGCGTCGATGGACAGGCGGAGGTTGTTGAGGCGCATGGTGAGCTCGGGACCGTCATACCCGCGGAGCGCTGCAGCGAGCTGCACGGCCCGGCCCGGCTCGCCCTTGTCGATGTAGTACTGAAGATCGGGGAAGTCGGTTGCTGCGGTTGCGGCGGCGACAGCCTCCGTCACACGCTTATAGGAGGGGTCCACTTTCCCTGTGAGGTCTGCTTCGGAGAGCGCGGCCTTGGCGATGTCCTGCACCTGCTCGGGCAGGGTTTCGTCGGTCGCGACCTTCTGCATGGTGCGGGTTTTGCGGATCGTCTCCGCGCCGAATCCCGTTGCCTTCGCCGCCGCTTCCCTCGGTCGCGGGGCTGAACCTTCGGCCAAGTTGGCCGAAGGTGCCTTGCCTGCTTTCTTCCGCTGATCTGCGAGGGGCTTGAGTACGTTCTCGATCTTCGCCGCGAGGTCAGCCGCCTCGGTCGGCTTCAACGGCTCCCGCTCCGTGTTCTCATCCGACTCCGCCTGCAAGATCGCCGCGGCCTCCGTGAGGTTCGTCACAACAGTGACCGGGACACGCTCCCAGCCGAGCGCACGGACCGCTTCAAGGCGACGACCACCAGCGACCAGTCGAAGGTCCGCGGTCACCACGATCGGGTGCAAGAGCCCCACAGTTTCGATGGATGCCGCGAGAGCATCTATCCCGGTCATGGTGCGGCGTGCGCGGTCTTCAACGCGGATCGCGCCGAGCGCTACCGTGTCGGCGCTCATGCCGCGTCTCCGCCGTCTGCGATAGCGGGCGTGAGCATTGCATCGACGGCGCTTGCCGGGATTCGAATCTGACCGCCCGGCAGTTTCGCGAACGGTATCTGCCCTGATGCGATGTACCGGTTCACGGTGCGGGTGGAGACCCGCAGCCGCTTCGCCGCTTCCAGTTTGCTGAGGCTCAGTTCCCCCGATATGCGCTCCGTCATGAGCATGACAATATGCGCTCCGTCATACTCTGTCAACTGACGACACCATATGACGGCGTGTCGTGTTCATCCTTTAGCGCTGAACTCTTGACGTAGTGGCGCGATGTGTCCTAAGTTGTCACACATGACGAACCCGATCGCCACCACCCAGCGACAATCAGCCGCCGACGAGATCATCGGTGAAAACATTCATCGATTGATGTGGAAGGCCCGCCTAACGCAGACGCAACTCGCAATGCGGTTAGGAATGACCCAAGGCGCTCTCAGCCGCAAGCTCAGAGGCGACCGACCTTGGTTCGCGGGCGAAATAAAAAGCGCCGCCGACACCTTCAAGGTGCCGGTCGGCGCTCTCTTCTCACAGCTCCCCGACTTGGACTCGAACCAAGAACCTAACGGTTAACAGCCGATTGCTCTGCCAATTGAGCTATCGAGGATTGGGAACTGCGTGCTGGCACACCCAAGGGTGAACAGCCATGCCACTTTACCAAAGGTTGCTCCCCGACCAAATCGGCACGTCATCCCGCGCGGTTCGTCAGTCAGCGAGCAGCAAGCAGGTGGGCGACGGCACGGGCAACGACGCGAACATGTGCGGCATTCCGTCGCCGCCGACATCGTGCACCGTGACGGAATTCGAACGCTGATTGGCGACATACAAACGCCCTCCGGCAAACGCAAGGTGTCTCGGCCAGCGTCCGCCGCAGTCGACGAACCCAACGGCGCCAAGTCGTGCCTGCGCGTCGAATTCGGTCACGGCGATGCGATTGCTTCCCCGCAGACCCGACCAGGCGAATCGGCCATTGTCGTCCCAGACGATACCTGACGCCTGGTCGCCCGACTCTCGGCCGGCAAGCGGCAGATGCTCAGCCACGGTGAACGTGTCGCCGACGCGGTCGAGCACGAAGATCTCGCAGCTGAGCTCAGCGAGCACGATCACGCGACCTGACGGATGCAGAGCCAAGTCCCGCGGACCGCAACCAGCGGGCAGCGCAACGTCACTCATTCGCGTCAACACGCCATCATCGCTGCTGTGCACCCGAATGACGTCCGCCCCGAGATCAGCGGTCAACACAATGCGGTCATCGACAGCGAGGGCGCAATGGGCGTGTGCAGAGTCTTGCTCGGGCTTCGGCCCGAAACCGCTCGCTGGCAACCTCTGCCCCGGAGTGATCAGCGTGCCGTCTGCGGCAATAGAGTTCACGCCAACCGCGCCGTCACCGTAGCTGGATGAGACGAGCGCGTTGTTGATGAGGTGCAGGTGGCAGGGCGCCGGCCCGGCCGCGGGAACGCGTGACGTCTTGCGAAGCTCGACCCCGTGTTCGACCCGCTCGAACGACGCGAGCGTGGCCGAGCCTTCGCCGACCGCATAGACCGCGTCTGCCGACCGGACGAGGTAGGAGGGCGAGTCGGCGTGTGCCGCAAGGGTCACCGAGAAGCTGGCCCCGTCATCCGGCGTCGTGAGGTGGAGGATTCCGTCGGCGGATCCGCCCATGTCTGCGGTGTAGGTGCCGACCCAGAAATCTGTCACCGTCAGTACCCCGCCCCCGGGTCGACGACACCGATGAAGGCGCCGCCTCCGACAAAAGCACGGACGTTTGCCCGGATGCGTGACGCGAGCAGCGGCGCGGTCATTTCGTTGGTGTCGGCCGAGTGGGAGGTGATGATGCAGTTCGGCTCGTTCCAGAGGGGATGGCCGTCGGGTAGGGGCTCCGGATCGGTGACATCGAGCGCCGCTCCCGCGATCGCGCCAGATCGCAGGGCTGAGACGAGGGCGTCGCTGTCAACGAGCGACCCGCGGGCGATGTTCACGAGGATCGCATGGTCGGGCATGGCCGCGAACGCTCGCGCGTCGAACAACTGAGCGGTGTCTCCCGTTCCGGCGGCCGCGATGATGACGATGTCGGACTCGGGCAGGACGTCGAGGAGCTGCTCGCTGGTCACCGTGCGGATAGCGCCGGCGACCCGTCCTGGTAAGCGGCGCACAATCGTTATCGCTGGTTCGAAGACCGAGAGCAGGCGCATTGTCTCGAGTGCGACACCGCCCGCACCGACGATGGTGACACGCCGGCCGTAGAGAGACTCGCCGCGGCGGCTTTCGGCCCACGACGTTGTCCGCGCCTTCTGCGGCAATTCGCGCAGTAGCGCGAGGGTGAGCGCCACCGCGTGCTCGGCGACCGGTTCGGAATAGGCACCCTTCGCACTGGTCCACACGGGCAGATGCCGATCGGCAAAACGTGAGAGAAGAGGCGCAAAGGCGTCAACCCCGGCCCACGGCAGTTGCACCCAGCCGATCGAGGGATGCGTCTCAAGAATCTCAGCGAGGTCATCGGCGTTTCGCTCCGACAGCCACACGATGCCGCGCGTCGCATCGCTGAGCGGAGTGATCTCGCCACCACCCGCGACGACCGCGTCGACGAAGGCGCCTTTAGGCCGAGGGAGCACAGCGATCGGGCCGGGGGTTGGACGGTGAACCGACTCCGTCTGGGTCGAGTGATCGGCGAGCAAGTCACGGTGTTCGCCCGGCGCCCTCCGCCGAGCGTGCGGCGCTGTCGTCGCCGCCTGTTCCGACGACCCGGGCTTCGGGTTCTCCGTTGATGCTGACGCCATGGTCAATCCCCTTCCATTCGCGACGGGTCCGAGTCGAGAGCGACCGCCAGTCGTGCGACGTAATCGTGAGTCGGGTCGGCGAGCAACTCGTCGATCGTGCCGAGCCCAACGAGCGCACCCGACTGCAACACCGCAACCCGATCACTCACGTGTCGGATTTCGCTGACCGTATGAGTCACGACGATCGCCGACAGATCCCGGCTCTCCTGCAGGTCGCGAATGATGTCGAGCACCGCCTGACGCACGGTGATGTCGATGCCGGCGGTAGGGTCATCCGCCACCAGCAGCGCCGGATCCAGCACGAGCGCGCGCGCAACAGCGATGCGCTGACGCTGCCCACGGCTGAGTTCGTGCGGAAAGCTGTTCATGCATGACATGGGCATGCGCACCGCATCGACGACGGTCGCCACGGCGATCGCCGCCTCGCGCTGATCGAAATGGCGGTCGCGCTCATAAATCGGCGCTGCCACGTTCTCGCCGACGGTGAGGTGAGGATCGAGTTTCGCCCCGCCGTCTTGCGGCACATATCCGACACGCAGCGTGAGGGCATTGCGTTCCTTCTTGGTTATGCCCCGCAACTCATGCCCGAGCACGCGGATCGATCCGCCCACGATCTCAGGCGAGTCGTGGCGCGCGGTTCCACCATGGCCAGCGATCGTCTGCGCGAGCGAGCTCTTGCCCGACCCGGATTCGCCGATCAAAGCGAGAATCTCACCGCGACGAATATCGAGATTCAGTCCGACGATCGCATCGACGCGCGCCGAGGAGCGAGTCGCCGGATAACACAACGTCAGGTCGGTCGCGTGCATGACGAGCGGTGATGCCATCCTGCTACTCGTTCCTGAGGGTTCGGCGCTCGGACTCGATGTCCATCAGTTCGCGCTGCAGGTTCGTGTAACGATCGGGATGCACAGTCCGGTCGGTGCGCTGCAAGGCACCCAGCAACTCGGCTTTGCGGTGCTGCAGATCGGTCTCGATAAGCGCCGCGGCCACACCTTGGCAGTACACCTCGAGTTGTTCGGCGCGTTCGGGGATCGGCGCGACGCTCAATTGCTTCACGAGGGTCGAGAACGGCCCCGGTACCTGCTCGGCGATTGTCGCAACCCAACCCGGGGAATCCCACGCGTCGAGATTGACCGCGATGGTGTCGCGAACGATAGCGAGTGTGCGGTTGCCGAACGTCACGTTGATCGCCCGCTCAAGCAACCCGCGACCAACCAGTTTCGGCTGTTGGAGCAGGGCCATGAGCGCGTCACGCTCAAGCCGTGTGGCCGGGTCGGTGGGCAGTTGGGTGATCGATGCCTCGTCACGACGCGCCGAATCCGGATGCCCATCGAGCGCCCCGTCGGGGTCGCTCGGCGCCCAGTCGGACGGGGCATCGCGCTCGGCGGGTCGGCGACCGCCCTGCCGCGCGTTGTTCGTGACGCTTGACCGTGCCGCGGACACGGCTCTGTGCACATCGAGCGGATCCATGCCGAGCCAACCCGCGAGACTGCGTTCGTACCCCACTCCCATCGCCTGATCGCGGATCGCGGCGACAACCGGGGCCGCCGCGCGCAACCCGGCAACCCGACCCTCCACCGAGTCCAGGTCGTGATTCGCGAGCGTGCGGCGAATCATGAACTCGAACATCGGCTTGCGTGTGCGCACGAGGCGACGCACCGCATCGTCCCCCTTCTTCAAGCGCAGGTCGCACGGATCGAGGCCCTCTTCCGCGACCGCGACGAAGGTCTGTGCAGCAAACCGTTGCTCCTCGGAAAAAGCACGGGACGCCGCTTTCTGGCCCGCCTCATCCGGATCGAAGGTAAAGATGACCTCGCCGGTGCCCCGCGCATCCGGGTTGTCGACGTCGCCCAACACGCGGCGAATCATCGTGATGTGATCGACGCCGAAGGCCGTGCCGCACGTTGCCACCGCCGTTGTCACCCCCGCGAGGTGACAGGCCATCACGTCGGTGTACCCCTCCACGACGACTACCTGCTTACCGCGTGCGATGTCCTTGCGCGCCAGATCAAGCCCATAGAGCACCTGACTCTTGTGATATACGACCGTGTCGGGAGTGTTCAGGTATTTCGGGCCTTTGTCATCGTCGAGAAGGCGACGGGCGCCGAATCCCAACGTCTGCCCGGTGACGTCCCGAATCGGCCACACGAGCCGGCCCCGGAACCGATCGTAGATTCCTCGATCGCCCTGCCCGACCAGGCCAGCGGCGAGGATCTCGGCCTCAGTGAATCCGCGGCCCTTCAGGTGCTTCGAGAGAGCGTCGAACGACTTCGGCGCGAAACCGACGCCGAACCGCACCGCCGCCGCGTGGTCGAAGCCTCGCTCGCCGAGAAAGCGCCGGGCCGGCTCGGCTTCCGGGGTCGCGAGCTGATCGACGAAGAATTCAGCTGCGGCCGCATTTGCGCCGATCAGGCGAGCCCGATTTCCGTAGTCGCTCGGCTGTCCGCCGTCTTCGTAGTGCAGTTCGAACCCGATCCGCGACGCCATGCGCTCGACTGCCTCGGCGAACGAAACGTGATCCATCTTCTGCAGGAAGGAGAACACGTCGCCGCCCTCGCCGCATCCGAAGCAGTGGTAAAAACCAACCTGAGGACGCACATGAAAACTCGGGCTGCGCTCGTCGTGGAAGGGGCAGAGCCCCTTCATAGAGCCGACACCGGCGCTCTTCAGGGTGACGTAATCGCCCACGACATCAGCGAGGTTGATGCGCGCCCTGACTTCGTCGATGTCGCTTCGTCGAATCAGGCCTGCCACGCAACGATTCTAGGTCGGCGGGGCGACCCGGCCCGCCGCGCCGTCAATCGGCGATTGTTGCGGCCGCAGAGTTGACGTCCGACCCCCATCGACGATGCGCTCATGCCATGTCATCGCCGACTGGTCGGTGAGCGACGCGACCTGGTCAACGACCACCCGCTTGCGCGCGGAGTCATCGGCGGCATCCGCCCAATCTGTGGCGAACCCCGGATCGAGATGGCGATCCCCTGTCATCAGCAGCGCCTCCGCCAATTCGGTCAGGATGCCACGCTGGCGCACGTAGATAGGCTGCCGCGAATTGGTCGACATCACGTTCGCCGCGACAATTCCCTTGAGTACGGCGATCTCGGCCCCCGTTTCGCGCGGCACGATCACGTCGGCGCCGAACCGCTGAAGCGCACGACCCGGATGCGCGAGACGCGTGGCGTGCACCGCTTCGTGCGCGAACCGTCCGATGAGCTGACTCGTGAGGTTCTTCAAGCGCGCCAGATCGACCCGGCTGCCGCTCCACGAGTCGATCCAGTAATCGAGGCTGTCCAAACGGTCGAACGCGGCAATGAGTTCGTCGTGACCGATCTCGCCGCCAATCCACTCGAACATCGAGTCGACAAGGTCATCATGGTTGACACGGGCGCTGAGCGCGGGCACGTCGAGGTATCCACTGACGATCGCGTCTTCGAAGTCGTGCACGGAATACGCAATGTCGTCGCTCAAGTCCATCACTTGGGCCTCGATGCACCGGTGGCGATCGGGTGCATCCGCTCGCAACCAGGTGAAAGCCGCGACGTCATCGTCGTAGAAGCCGAACTTGCTTCGGCCGCTCGGATCGGGAATGCCCGAACTATGGGGCCACGGGTACTTCGTGCTCGCGTCGAGCGTTGCGCGGGTGAGATTGAGGCCGTAACTCCGACCATCGCGCCCGAAGACCTTCGGCTCAAGCCTGGTCAGCAATCGCAGGGTCTGCGCGTTGCCCTCGAAACCGCCGATGTCCGATGCCCACTCCGACAGAGCGCGCTCCCCGTTGTGACCGAAGGGTGGGTGGCCGAGGTCGTGAGACAAGCAGGCGGTGTCGACGACATCCGGATCAAGTCCCAGGCTCGCGGCGAGTTCACGACCAACCTGCGCGACCTCCAGGGAATGCGTGAGCCGGTTGCGCGCGAAATCGAGCCCTGCGGTGGGGCTGAGCACCTGGGTCTTCGCGGCCAGTCGGCGCAGCGCGCTCGAATGCAACACTCGGGCTCTGTCTCGGGCGAAATCACTCCGCCTGCTGGAGTGGTGCTCGGGCATCCACCGCTCGGCGTCGGACTCGCTGTAGCCGTTATCCGCCACTGTGACTCAACTCGGCCTCGGTCAGCGTTGCGCGGTGAGTCTCTTGGAGTTCTCGGCTATCGAGCCACCGATCAGGCAGCGACGGTTTCTTCGGAGTGCCCGCGCGTCCGCGCTGTCCTTCAGCATCCTTGCCGGGGTAGGGCTGCTGGCCGTCGAGCTCGCCGAGCAAGTCATCGAGTTGAGCGAGAGAACGCACCGAGGCGAGGCTAGCTCGCAGTTCACCGCCGACGGCGTAACCCTTGAAATACCATGCGACGTGCTTGCGAATGTCGCGGCAGGCACGATCTTCGTCGCCGTCGAAGAACTCGGTGAGCAGTTCGGCGTGCCGGCGGAATGCTTCGGCGACTTCTCCCAGTACCGGCTGGATGCGCGCAGCGACGACCCCCGCGCCGGCAGATCGCGCGGCAAACGCAGCCGCCAGATCGCCGAACAACCACGGACGCCCCAAACAACCGCGGCCGACGACGACTCCGTCACAACCCGTTTCGTCCATCATGCGCAGCGCGTCATCGGCACTCCAGATGTCGCCGTTGCCGAGAATGGGTGTGTCGCTGATCGTCTCTTTGAGCGTTGCGATAGCCGACCAATCCGCGGTGCCGGAATAGAACTCGGCGGCGGTGCGCGCATGCAGCGCAATGCTGGCCACGCCCGCTCCCTGCGCCGCCCGCGCCGCCTCGAGGTAGGTCAAATGGCCGGCGTCGATGCCCTTGCGCATCTTCACGGTGAGCGGGATATCGCCAGCCGCTCCAACCGCGCGTTCCACGATCTCGCGGAACAAATCGATCTTCCACGGCAGAGCCGCTCCCCCGCCTTTGCGAGTGACCTTCGGCACGGGGCAGCCGAAGTTCAAATCAATGTGATCGGCACGGTCTTCGGCAACGAGCATCGTGACGGCCTCGGCGACGGTTTTCGGGTCGACGCCGTAGAGCTGGATGCTGCGTGTCGACTCCGACTCATGGTGGCGGATGAGGCGCATGCTTTCAGGCGTGCGCTCGACCAGGGCGCGACTCGTGATCATCTCGCTCACATATAGTCCGGCACCATATTCGCGGCACAAGCGCCGAAACGCGGTGTTCGTGATGCCTGCCATCGGCGCGAGCACAACCGGCACGTCGAGAGTCAACGGGCCAATGTGCAACGCGCCCGCGGCCACAGGCACAGCCACGCCCGCCGCCACAGGCTCGCCCACGCCCGCCGCCACAGATTGCGAGGTCGCCGAAGACGCACGAGCGCTATCGTTGAATGCCACAGGGGCGCTGTTCACAGACATGTCCTCCAATTCTCCCAGATCCCGCGGAGGCACGATGCAAGGGCGTGAGCGCGTAAGGTCGGATGCCGCGAACCGCGGGGTGCAGATCGAGTTCGTGGAGCGACCGGAAGCCGACTCGCTCGAGGCCGCGGCGCGGCTGCTCGGGCTGGAGGCAGCATCCGTGGTGAAGACTCTCGTGGTCAAGCGCAGTGATGGCACCTACTTGTTCGCGCTCGTCCCCGGCGACCGGCAGATTTCCTGGCCGAAATTGCGGGCCGTCATCGGGGTGAATAAGCTTCGGCTGCCCGACGAGCACGCCGCGTTTGAAGCCACGGGCTATGCGCGCGGCACCATCACCCCGTTCGGGAGCGAGGTGGCGTGGCCCGTAGTCGCTGATGCGTCAATTGTTGGGCGACGAGTCGCGATGGGCGCGGGCGAACAATCCCTCAACGTGTTTGTCGACGCTGACGATGTCATTGCCTCATTCGCGGCGACTGTCGCCGACGTGACGGAGTTGATCACGCCGAGCTAGGCGCTGGCGCCGGCCCGCGGCTACCTGTGACGTTTTTATGTGCCGTCGGCACGCGCCCCCATGTGACGTCTTTACGTGCCGTCGGCACGCGCCCCCATTCGCCCGTGCAATCGGGGGCTTTAGATCGCGTCTTCGTCGATTCGTCGATTGATCTGAGCGTGCGAGTGGTGATCAGGAATCGCACACAATTGCGCCTCGCACAATTTTACGGTTGACACCTCGAGCCTAGGCAGCTCAATCGTGCGGGTGATGGTGGTGGAATCTAGCATTAGATCCTCTCTCCCTAACGTCCGTCCTGCGACCGGTTTGCGCTACCGGTCCGGCTTTATTTTGTCCGACCGTAGACCCGCGCGCCCCTGCGACCCGCGCGCCCCACCGTCCCCCTTCGGAAATTCAGGAAACGGGGGCGCGGGCCTCGCAACGACCCGGGAATTTACGCGCCTGCGTGGTCGAGCCCGACCGTCCAGTCCTGAATTTCCGAGATTGCGGCGGGCACCGCGCGCGTCGAGGGCCGACAGGATCGCCGCATACACCGCATCCCATTCGTAGAAGACCATGCGCGCGCTGGGCCGGATCACGTGGAGTCCCGTGCGCGTGATCGCGATGTCCTTGCGCCGGTCATGTTCGAATCGGTGCCGATGGAATTGGTCGCCGTCGACCTCGATGGCGGCGCATCCATCGATGAGGAGGTCGAATTGATCGATGTCTCCCACGCGAACTTGCGATATCACCACGTGACCGGCCAGCCGCGCGCGCGTGCGCACCAGACTCTCGGGCAGGCTGTCACAGCGTGGATCGCTCATCCGCGCCACCCAGCGACGAGCGATCGGAAGCTGGATGACAAGCCGTTCGAAATCACAATCATCGAGTCGACCGGTGCGCCGCGCCCAGTCAATTGCAGCAACGGCGGTCTCTACCGATTCATCGAGAACTACCCGCAACAGCGCATCACTCAACCCGACGATAAGGGCTGATCCACGTTCACCGACATCAAACGCATCCCAGTGCACAATCTCACTCGTTCTCGTGACGTCGGTCAGCCGAAGAAATCGGTTGCCTTCGGTGCGCAGCCGCGCCGCGTTGGCGGGAACCGAAACGTGCAGAGGATGGGCGCCGAGCACCCAGCCTCCCATCGCCCGGATGGCCGAAATACCCGTGAGACGACCGCCAACACGCACGGCGCGCACTCGCGGATCGCCTTGCGGAAGTGTCGTGTACCAGCCTTGACGGGCCCGCGCCACGGAACCGGAACGAACCGCCAGCGTCAAGTCAAGGTCGCGAGCCCCACGCCGCACAAGTTGCTGCTTCTGGGCCATTCCGCCGTGCTCCTCAACGATTGCCGCGATATCCATGCATTGACGGTCGCGTGAAAGAGCCTGCGGCAGTCCTCGCGAGCGCGATCGGTGGGACGGGATCGACTGCGCTCCCCTGTGGACGAGATCGCCGAGGCTGCGCCGGCGTCGCCCGCGCGCCTCCTTCGGAAATTCAGGAAGTTCACGACGAGCGTCGTATGCCGCCGCCGATTTTCAGGCGCTCTAAGGCCCAGTTGCGACAAGAGTCCTGAATTTCCGAAGGATGCCGAGGAGGCGCGGGCGGGGGGCTAGGCGCCGAGAAGGTGTTGCGCGAGGTAGCCGTTCAGGCGATCCAGCGATACCCGCTCTTGCGCCATCGAATCGCGCTCGCGCACGGTCACCGCGTTGTCGTCAAGCGAATCGAAGTCGACCGTGACGCAGAACGGCGTGCCGATCTCGTCTTGACGGCGGTACCTGCGTCCGATCGCTCCAGCGTCATCGAAGTCGATGTTCCAGAACTTGCGAAGGTCGGCAGCAACCTCGCGAGCGAGCGGCGAGAGCCGTTCGTTGCGAGACAGCGGCAACACTGCGGCCTTCACTGGCGCCAGGCGGCGGTCGAGGCGGAGCACCGTGCGCTTGTCGATACCGCCCTTGGCGTTGGGCGCCTCGTCCTCCGCATACGCATCGACCAGAAACGCCATCAGCGAGCGAGTGAGCCCCGCCGCCGGTTCAATCACATACGGCACCCAGCGTTCGTTCTTGGTCTGGTCGAAGTACGACAAGTCAGTTCCGGATGCCGCCGAATGCGTTTTCAAGTCGTAGTCGGTGCGATTGGCGATACCTTCGAGCTCGCCCCACTGGCTTCCCGCGAATCCGAACTTGTACTCGATATCGACCGTGCGCGTCGAGTAGTGCGAGAGCTTTTCGACCGGGTGTTCGAAAAGCCGCAGGTTCTCAGGGTTGATGCCGAGGTCGACATACCACTGCATCCGCAGGTCGATCCAGTACTGGTGCCATTCGGCGTCCGTACCGGGCTCGACAAAGAATTCCATCTCCATCTGCTCGAACTCGCGAGTGCGGAAGATGAAGTTTCCGGGCGTGATTTCGTTGCGGAAGCTCTTGCCGATCTGGCCGATGCCGAACGGGGGCTTCATGCGCGCGGTGCCGAGCACGTTGGCGAAATTGACGAAGATGCCCTGCGCAGTCTCCGGGCGAAGGTAATGCAGTCCCTCTTCGTTGTCGACCGGTCCGAGGAACGTCTTCAGCAGGCCGGAGAAGTTCTGCGGCTCTGTCCACGACCCGGGCTGGCCGGTGTCAGGATCGCGGATGTCGGCGAGTCCGTTCACCGGCGGATGCCCGTGCTTTTCCTCGTACGCTTCGAGAAGGTGGTCTGCGCGATACCGCTTGTGCGTGTGCAAAGACTCGACGAGCGGGTCGGTGAACACCTCGACGTGGCCGGATGCCTCCCACACGCGACGCGGCAGAATGACAGCCGAGTCCAGCCCGACGACATCATCGCGGCCGGCGACCATCGCCTGCCACCACTGGCGCTTGATGTTCTCCTTGAGCGCTACGCCGAGCGGTCCGTAATCCCACGCGGAGCGGGATCCGCCGTAAATCTCCCCCGACTGGAAAACGAAACCGCGACGCTTCGCGAGGGAAATGACGGGATCGAGACGGGACGGCGTTGCCACGGGAACTCCAATAGTCAGCCGAGCTGGATGCCCGGTCGAGGATACGAAAGCTCCAGCCTACCGGCGGCCGCTACCCGCACCCGCGTGATCCGTCGTGCGAACGTCCCCTACGGCCAGCGCGACGGATTCCACGTCATCGAGTGTGTTCCAGATATGGAACGACGCGCGAAGCCGACCAGCTCGGCCGGATGCTTTGACTCCCGCTTCGATGAGACGGGCGAGATCGACGCCGTCGGGGTCTGCCCACGTGACGATCGCCTGGTGCTGACGGGGGAGCCCGAGCCGATCACACAGCGCATCGCCGAGACCCGAGGTGTATTCCCATACCTCGTGCATGTCGAGATCGGCGAACATACGGATGGCCGGCTCGGCACCAACCCACGCCGGCCACGCCGGCGAGACGTCGAAGCGGCGGGCCGATTCGGCAAGTCGCATCGTCGGGCCATAACACGACTTCCACACGTCGTCGCCCGCATACCAGCCCGCCTGCAGGGGCACGAGCTCGGGGTCGATACGCTCTCCGATAGTCATGAACGCCACTCCCCGCGGGCAACACAGCCATTTGTAGCTGTGGCACACGGTCACATCGAATAGGGACGCGTCGACGGGATGCACTCCCGCAGCTTGTGTCAGGTCGCACAGTGTGTACGCACCGTGTCGCGCGGCAGCCTCCACGATCGCGGTCGCGTTGGCTACCACGCCGGTCGCCGACTGCACCAGGGAGAACACGACGAGCCACGTGTCAGAGCTGATCTCGGCTGCCAATCGATCGAGGGGAACCACGCGAACGCGGATACCACGCCTCTCCATAAACGGGAAGACGATCGAACTGAAATCACCGTCGACGCACAGCACTTCGGCTCCATCGGGCACGGCTGCGGCAACGATGCTGGTCATCACCGACGTCTGCGCCCCGGTGGCCACTCGCTCCGGACTCACCCCGACCAATCGCGCGTAGTGTCCGCGCGTGCGCTCGATCACCGGGTCGTAGTCTTGTGGGTAGCGTTGCGCATGCGACCACAGGTCGAGATCGTTGCGCAGCGCCGCGACGGTGTCTCTAGTCGGGATGCCAATGGAGGCGGCGGCGAGAAATCCCGCCCCTGAATCGAAACTGTCGATCGCAGTCGCGAGAGCGGCCGACATCCGTGTCGTGACGTTCACCATGCATCCATGATGCCGGTCGATTCGCGCAACGGAAGGGGCTGCGTGCGCGCGTATTCTGCGGTATCGGCAGTCTCACGCACGAATTCGCTGCAACTGGTGGCCGCGCCCTCGGCCCGACTAAATGCCGGTGATCGTGTGCGCCTGTTCGAGAATCCGTAGCGTGGCCAGCGCCTCGGCGGGCGCTACGGGAGGCGCGGCTCCCTCGAGAATCGTGGCGGCCACCCCGGCATAGAACGCCGGGTAATCGCCGGGCTCGCTCGGCACCGCCGTGAGATCGTTTCCGACGCCGATGACGCCCCAATCTGATTCCTGAGTTTCGCCGTATCCGACATCGCCGGGCCAGACGTGGTTCTTGAGCGACGGCTCCTGGTTGTCGAGGCCGTAGACGGTGTAGGCGGCTCCCGTTCCGAGCACGCGAAAACGCGGCCCTGACTGCCCGGCCACTCTGCTCACGGTGATGTGCGAGCGCACCCCGGAGTCGTGCAGCAGGGAGAAGAATGCGTCGTCTTCGCTCGCTCCGCCCTCTCGCACGATGCGCATTTCCGCAGTCTCCAGTGTCGCGGGGCCGAACAGGTGCAGTGCTTGGTCTACGAGGTGGCTGCCGAGGTCGTAGCTGATCCCAGCTCCCTGCCCGGTCGAGGTGGTGTCTTGCCATCGCGGGCGGAGCGCGCCTCCCCACCGTTCGAAGGTGGATTCGAAGCGGTGCACCTCGCCCAGTGCACCGTCGGCAATGAGCCGCTTCACGGTCAGAAAATCGCTATCCCACCGTCGATTCTGAAAGACGATGAGCGGTCGTCCGGTGCGTTCGGACGCCGCGATAATGTCTTCGGCTTCGGCAACGGATGCGGCGAATGGCTTGTCGATAACGACGGCGCACCCTGCCTCCATGGCCGCGATCGCCTGATTACGGTGCACGTGGGCGGGCGAGGCGAGCACGATGAGGTCGAGTGATCCGGCCCGCTCAAGCAGGTGTTCCGGGCTCGACACGACGGGCACCGAAGCGCGTGCTGCGCGCTCGGGATTGCCTGTCGCAACGACCTCGAGGGAGAACGCGGGGTTGGTGCGAAGGAATGGTTCGTGGAAGACCTGGCCCGACAACCCGTAGCCGATGATTCCTGTTCTGATGCTCACCAGTCGATGACCTTCCAGCGGTTGTCCGCCCATTCAACGGTGAACGGGGCGTTTCGTGCTGCTCCTTCACCGGTTTCGAGAATAACCGACCACTCGAATGGCGATTGGCCGGCCGTCGTTTCGTAGCTGCCGCCGTCGATGGCGCCGGGTTGGGTCGCGAGGAACGCGGCTGCTTCTTCTTCGCTCACTCCCATCGCCGGCGCAAGCGGAACGGGATCTTTGGCGGCGATGAGGGGACGAAGGGCCTGCACGTATCCAGCGAGCGCTGCCAAGTCGTCCTGCGGCGAGAGTGAGGCGATCCCGTCACCCAATTCGGCCGAGAAGGCGATGACCTTCACCTGGCGCGTGCTCGTGGAGAACTCGAGGCCGAGCGGGCCGCGATAGGTGAGCGTGATGCGCGAAAAGGCTATTGCCTCGCCCTCGCGCGGCGCGACGGAAATCCACAGTGCGCGCGAAAGTTGGTCGGCTCGCAACGACAGCGGGTCGTCGGCGAGGTCTCCGTGCCAGACGGTGGAATCGGTCGCTGGCGGTTCGTCGCGGAAGCGATCACGAGACACCACGGCGATCCGCACGCCGTCCGGTGCTGGTTTGTCGTCGAGTTTCAGATCGACAATGGCGAGTCGCCACGGTGCGACATTGCGCACGAAACCGGCCTTCGCTTCGAAGGGATCTTCTTCGGTTCCCCCACCGATGACGTCGGCGTTGCCCGACAGATTGATTCCGGTGATCGAGAAAGCCGCGACCGCTCCCACTCCGAGTCCGCCGAGTACGACAGCCAGGGTCACCGTGCCCACGATTGCTCCGCGCCAGCCCATGCCTACCCCCTCAGTGCCCCGACATGCACTTCGTCAACTCGTTGGCACGTCAACAGCGCCGCCGAAGCGACGATTGCGCGACGCGTAGATCGAGACAGCCTCCCACAACTGTTCCCGTGTGAAGTCAGGCCAGAGCGTGTTGAGAAAAACCATTTCGGCGTAGGCGCTCTGCCACAGCATGAAGTTGCTCGTTCGCTGCTCGCCGGAGCTGCGAACGAACAGGTCGACGTCCGGCAGGTCTGGCGTGTACAGCTTTCGCTGGATGGCCTTCTCCGAGATTCCCGACGGTTTCAGGCGCCCGGCGGCGACGTCGTCAGCCAACGCGCGCACGGCGTCCGTGATCTCGTTCCGCCCGCCGTAATTCACGCACATGGTGAGCGTCAGCACCGAATTATGCGCCGTGAGCTTCTCCGCGAACTGCAGTTCATTGATCACGGAAGTCCACAGCCGCGGCTTGCGTCCCGCCCAACGCACGCGCACACCCCAATCGTTCAGCTGGTCGCGTCGACGGTGTAGCACGTCCCGATTGAACCCCATGAGAAATCTCACTTCGTCGGGCGACCGGCTCCAGTTCTCGGTCGAGAACGCATACACGCTCACGTGCTTGATACCGATTTGGATGGCGCCGGCGACGACGTCGAGCAAGGCCGCTTCGCCCGCCTTGTGTCCTTCTACTCGGGTGAGACCTTGGCGGTTCGCCCAGCGCCCGTTCCCGTCCATGACGATTGCCACGTGCTGGGGCACCGATCGGGCGGGGATATCGGGAGGGTAGATTCCGGTCCAGTCGATCGGTTTGAAGTCGACGGCGTCTCTGTGGGTCTTCTTCACGGGTGTCATGCGGGAGTCCTGTCGACGTGTTGTAACGATCGCAGGCTGCGCTCGAGATGGAATTGGGTATATGCGGCCACGACGCCGCTGGCCTGATTTCGGGTGCGTTCGCTCGCACGATCGGCGGATGCCCAGTCTCCCGACAGCAACGCGGCGAGCAGTTCCAGAGTGTCGGCCTGCAATCGCGGCGCCCCTGGCGGCGCGACGTCGTCGCTCACGACGCCGCCGAGTTGGGGCACGAATGCGGAATGCGGACCAGGCGCGCCTGTGACGGCGCAGTCGACGAAGCTCGGCGCCCAACCGGCAATCGACAGCGAGCGAAGGAGGTAGGAGTCGAGGGTCGGTCCCGCGCCGTGCTCCCGGCGCGACAGCGAGCGCAACGCGCCGATCAGGAGCAGAAACTGTTGCAGCGAGCCGTCATCATCGGTAATTTTGTCTGCCGTCTCCACCATGGCCGTGGCTGCCGTGAAGCTCGCGTAGTCGGATGCGATCACCGCGCCATAGGATGCGAGGGATTCGGCTTGGGTGATGACGTCGAGGGTGCGCCCTTCGAACAGTTGCACGTCGACGACCATGAACGGTTCGAGTCGGGCACCGAACTTGGATGCGGTGCGTCGGACTCCGCGCGCGACCGCACGGATCTTGCCATGGTGCCGACTCAACATCGTCACGATGCGGTCGGCTTCGCCCAATTTGTGGGTGCGGAGCACGACCGCTTCGTCTCGATACAGGGGCACTGCACCAGTATCCCCCGCGGTGCCGATGAGGAGTCGGCGGCGCTCGGGTCGTTATCGAGCTGTCGTCATCCGCGTGTCGAAAGCGCTCCGAGGTCGTGCAGGGAATCGCGCAGCGCGGCCACGACAGTATCGATCTCCTCGACTGTCGTGTCATATCCGATCGTGAAGCGAAGCGCTGTTCGCGCGACGTCGTCGTCGATTCCGACGGCGAGGAGCACGTGCGATGCGTCGGTGCGCCCGGCGGCGCAGGCCGAGCCGCTCGAGGCCATCACGCCGCGGCGATCCAGTTCGAGAAGCACTGCTTCGCCGTTGGTGCCGGGAAGGCAGAACGACGCGTGCGCGGGGAGTCGATTGCGCACGGCGCCGGTGAGCAGGGCTCCGGGCGCTGCCGCAAGCACCCCCGAGATGAGCCGATCTCGGCCCGCAACGATGGCGTCGCCGCGCGACAGGCGAAAGTCTTCGGCGTCGCTCAATGCGCGAGCCAAGGCCACGGCGAAGGCCACATTCTCTGTGCCCGAGCGGCGGCCGCGCTCCTGACCGCCACCGTGGATGACCGGCTCGAGTCTCACACCGCGGCGCACGATGAGCGCGCCGACCCCCTTTGGCGCGCCGAACTTGTGTCCCGATAATGCGAGAGTGTCGCACCCGAGGTCGACCATGCCCACGGCGAGAGCACCGACCGTCTGCACCGCGTCGGTGTGGAACAGTGCGCCACTGTCGTACGCAACGGCAGAGAGGTCTGCGATCGGCTGCACGGTGCCGATTTCATTGTTGGCGTGCATAACGGCGACGACCGACGTATCCGGGCGGATCACGCGTCGTAGGTCCTCGGCGGTTACCGTTCCATCTCGCGCGACGTCGGTAACGTCCACGGTGAAGCCGTGATGGCGCACGAGGTATTCGCACGATTCACGTACGGCTTCGTGTTCGATCGGCGAGGTGACGATGTGGCGTCCTCGCGGGTTCTCCAGTGCCAGGCCCTTGATGGCGAGGTTGTTCGCTTCGGTTCCGCCGGAGGTGAAGACGACCTCGTTCGGGCGAGCCCCGAGCCGCTCGGCCACGACCGCACGAGCGCGCTCGAGTGCAGTCGACGCACGCTCGCCGAGGGAGTGTGAACTCGAGGGATTGCCGAAATCCGCGGTGAGATACGGCCACATCGCTTCGATCACACTGCGCCGCATCGGTGCAGTCGCCGCGTTGTCGAGGTAGATCACGGGCGTCCGGCGGCGACGGCGATGTCAAGGCCGAGATCGAGGGCTCGCACGCTGTGAGTGAGCGCTCCGATCGAAATGACGTCAACGCCGGTCGAGGCGATCGCCTTCACTGTGGCGAGTGAAACGTTGCCGCTCGCTTCGATCAGCGCCCGGCCGTCGACGATCCTCACGCCCTCGCGAAGCTCGTCCAGCGAGAAGTTGTCGAGCATGATCGTGTCGACTCCGCCCGCGAGCACCGGCTCGATCTGCTGGAGTCGATCGACCTCGACCTCGATGTGGGTCGTGTGCGACACCCGAGCGCGCAAGGCAATGATCGCGTCAGTGATGCCGATGCCCTGAGCGGCGAGCACCGCAAGGTGGTTGTCCTTCGCCATTACCGCGTCGGAGAGCGAGAAGCGGTGGTTGTGTCCGCCGCCGTCACGCACCGCCTGGCGCTCAAACGCGCGCAGTCCCGGTGTTGTCTTGCGCGTGTCCACGATACGCACGGATGTCCCAGCCACCTCATCGACGTACGCCGCGGTCGCGGTCGCAATGCCACTCATGCGCTGCACGAGGTTGAGGCCTACTCGCTCCGCGCGCAAGACTCCTCGCGCGGAGCCTGCGATCGTCGCGAGCACCTGCCCTCGCTCGAATCGGTCGCCGTCGGCCACTGCGAAATTCACGGTGGTGTGCGGATCGACGGCGAGCATGGCAGCGGTGAACACCGCCTGGCCACTGAAAACACCGGCCTCGCGCGCGACGAGGCTCGCGTGCGCTCGGGCCATCGCGGGCACGAGCGCTTCGGAAGTGATGTCACCCCAGGGCGCATCCTCGTCGAGTGCGGCACGCACGACTCGGTCGATAATGTCGGCGGTCAACATGCGAGGGACTCCAATCGAGGAGCTCCACCGACAGGGTCGATGGAGGTAGCCGGAAAGTCGGAACGATAGTGGGCGCCTCGCGATTCCTCGCGGGCGAGCGCAGCTGCGGCAATCGCGCGCGCGATGTCGACCAGATTCCGTGTCTCGTGATCGGCCACGCTCTCGCCGGTGGCGTGCCATCCGGCGAGAGTGTCCACCGCTTCGCGGAGACCGTCGGCATCTCGAAAAAGCCCCAATCGTGCCCAGGCGAGGTCGCGCACCTCGGACCGGGAGGGCGAAATGGCGAGCCTGTTGCACCGTGACCGATCGACTGCGGGTGACCCTGCTACCGCCCGGAGTGTCGGGACTGCAGCCGGCCACGGTTGGGCGATTGCTTCGGCAGCGCGCCACGCGAAGACGAGCGATTCGAGCAGGGAGTTGGACGCGAGCCGATTCGCTCCGTGTACGCCCGTGCAGGCGACTTCACCGACGGCGAAAAGACCCTCGATGGTGGTTCGCCCCGAGGTGTCGGTCTGAATGCCGCCCATCCAGTAGTGAGCTGCCGGTGTCACCGGTATCGGCGTGCTCGACCAGTCGAGACCCGCGGCCCGACAGGCCTTGTCTATCGACGGAAAGCGCCGAGCGAGGAACTCTGCGCCCAACGCCGTCGCGTCAAGGAATACCGGCTCTCCGCTCTGCGCCGACATACGATTCGCGATCGCGCGCGCGACGATGTCGCGCGGTGCAAGCTCGGCTAATTCGTGAACATCCACCATGAAGCGACGGCCAGCGCGATCGCGCAAAACCGCCCCCTCCCCGCGCACGGCCTCCGACACGAGGTAGTTGCCGGGTATTGCGAGGGCAGTCGGGTGGAACTGGTAGAACTCGACGTCGCGGAGCCTTGCGCCCGCGCGAAGGGCCGCGGCCGCGCCATCACCGGTGGCGACCGAGGGATTGGTCGTGTGCCGAAACAGTTGCCCGGCGCCGCCGCTCGCCAACACCACGGCATCTGCCTCGATGATCGCGAGCGCGCCGGAAGCGTCGATCACCTCGACGCCGCGCACGCGGTTGCCGCTCGTCACAAGATCTATGAGGAAGGTATGTTCCATCACCGTGACCGTGCCAGCGCGCACGTGACGCACGAGGGCGTCCTCGATCACAGCGCCGGTGGCATCGCCGCCGGCATGGAGCACGCGAGCGCGCGAATGGGCGGCTTCAAGCCCGCGCGCCAGCTCAGTGCCGTCGCGATCGAAGTCGACCCCGAGCGAGATGAGGTCGGTGATGCGCCCCGGTCCTTCGTCGCAGAGAATGCGCACCGCATCCTCATCGCACAATCCCGCACCGGCCGACAGCGTGTCAGCCACGTGCTCGTCCACGCTGTCATCTGCCGAGATCGCGGCCGCAATGCCACCCTGCGCGTAGCGCGTGTTGCTTTCGGCCAGTTCCGCTTTGGTCACGAGAGTCACCTGGCACGTGCGGCTTGCGACGATCGCCGCGACGAGCCCTGCGATGCCGCTCCCGACGACCACCACCCGACGCATGGTCAGCCGGCCGGTCGGGCAGCGAGCATGCGCTCGAGGGCAACACGAGCGGGCGCCTTCACATCCGCAGGGACAGCGATGCGGTTAACCACTTCGCCGCGCACGAGCGCTTCAAGCACCCAGGCAAGGTATCCGGGGTGAATGCGGTACATCGTTGAGCACGGGCAGATCACCGGGTCGAGACAGAAGATCGTGTGTTGTGGGTTCTCCGCAGCGAGACGATTGACCATATTGACTTCTGTGCCGATCGCGAACGTCGTCGGTTCGGTCGCTGCGGCGACCGCCGCGCGAATGTACTCGGTCGATCCGGCCTCATCGGCCGCATCCACGACGTCCATCGGACACTCCGGATGCACGATGACGCGCACGCCCGGATGCTCCGCTCGCGCCTGATCGATTTGGGCGACCGTGAATCTGCGGTGCACCGAGCAGAATCCGTGCCAGAGGATTACCTCGGCATCGTCGATCGCTTCTGCGCTGTTGCCGCCGAGCGCCTTGCGCGGGTTCCACATCGGCATCTTTTCGAGCGGCACGCCCATCGCTTTGGCCGTATTGCGGCCGAGGTGCTGGTCGGGAAAGAACAGCACGCGCTGTCCGCGCTCGAACGCCCAGGCGAGCACCGTGCTCGCGTTCGACGACGTGCAGACGATACCGCCATGCTCGCCGCAGAACGCCTTGAGCGCGGCCGAGGAGTTCATGTACGTGACCGGGATGACCGGAACGCGGCCGTCCGCATCCGGTTGCGTTCCATAGATCCGTTCGAGTTGCTCCCAGCACTCGACGACCGAGTCGATGTCGGCCATATCGGCCATAGAACACCCGGCAGCAAGGTTCGGCAAAATCACGGACTGGCCCTCCGAGGCGAGGATGTCCGCTGTCTCGGCCATGAAGTGCACGCCGCAGAACACGATCGCTTCAGCTTCGGGGCGCGACTGCGCGGCGTTGGCGAGCTGGAACGAGTCGCCGACGAAATCGGCGTGACGCACGACCTCGTCCCGCTGGTAGTAGTGGCCGAGGACGACAACTCGGTCGCCGAGGGTCTCGCGGGCGGCTCGGATGCGATCGTGCAGTTCGTCGTTCGTCGCGGTCTGATAGTCGCGGGGCAGCCGCCCTTGACGGGGCGCACCCGTCGGGATGATGTCGCCCATCGACGAACCTGGACCGTAGCTCGGCTCAGGGAGCAGATCGATCGCCCACGGGCCGTCGGCGAGGTCGGGACTGCACGTTTGGCCGTCGGCACCAGCGGCAATGCGTTGAATGGTGAGGTCGACCGAAGTCATGCGTGCTCCTTGCGTGCGCCGTGGGCGTTGGTAGTGCGGCCGAGGGGGCCATTGTCGACGAGCGCGACGTTGCCGTCGTACCTGAAGAGGCGTGGGGGCCGGTGCCTGCCGCCGGTGACCACTTGTTCGGTGGCGACCACCGCTCCGCTTCCTTCGATCTGTCGACGGAAATTGGCCGGGTCGAGCGGTCTCTGCAAGACGGCTTCGTGCACCCGGCGGAGTTCGGAGAGGGTGAATGTCTCACCCAGCAGTGCGTGCGCAATGCGGCTGTACTCCATTTTGTTGCGCACGCGCCAGAGCGCGTATTCGACGATGCGATTGTGGTCAAACGCGAGGGTAGGCAGATCGTCGGCGGGAAACCACCGCACGTTTTCACCGAGGGTTGCCCGGTCGGCTTCGTCGGCGTGCACGAGCGCCCAGTACACCACCGACACCGTGCGGTCGCCGTGCGAGCGATCGAGATCTCCGAACGCGTAGAGCTGTTCAAGATAGGCCGGTTCGAGCGATGTCGTCTCGAGCAGGTTGCGAGCGGCCGACCCCTCGAGGCTTTCGGTTGTGAGCACCCGACCACCCGGTAGCGCCCACATTCCGTCGAAGGGGTCACGGATGCGCCGCACGAGCGGAATCCATAGCGAAGGAATGCCCGCGTTGTCGTCGCTGCGAAGCGCGAAGATGACCGTCGACACCGCGAGATTGATTGCCGATTCCTTATCCGACATGGCACCTCCCGGTTAGAGTCACGAACACCTGAAGTAGCAGTCTAGCACTTATAGTCATCGGGACTACAACGCAGGACCGCTGTGGCATTCGCGCCATCCCCCGACAACGTGTGCCAGCGCGACCCGGGGCGTCCCCCACAATGGACTCGTGCCAGACGCCCTCTTCGTGATTCCCCTCTGGGCGGACCTTCTCGCGGTGGGGGTGGGCAGCCTGCAGGGCGCGCTCTTCGCCGCCCAATTTCGCGATCGACGACTCGACCTGCTTGGTATAGCGATGATCGGCATCGCCACGGGATTCGGCGGCGGTCTACTGCGCGACATCCTGCTCAATCAGGTACCGGCTCCGCTCATGAGCAATTGGTATCTCGTCGTCTCGGGGGTCGCTGCCCTTATCGGCATGCTCGCCGAACGCATCTTCTCCCGCCTTCAGGGCATGCTCACGGTGCTCGACGCGCTCACGATCGGTCTATTCGGCGCTATCGGCACAACGAAAGCGCTCTCTCTCGGGCTTCCGGCGGTTCCCGCCATCTTCACAGGGGCGCTCGCTGCCGTCGGCGGATCAATCCTCCGAGATGTGCTGTTAGCCCTCCCGATCGCCTTCATGCACGTGGGATCGCTCTATGCGGCTGCCGTGGTCATCGGCGGCGCAACGCTCGTCGGCCTCACCGCCCTCGGCGTTCCGGTCGTCATTGCGGCCGTCGTCTGCGTAGCCGTGACGTTTGGTGTGCGCGTTCTCTCGGTATTGTTCAACTGGCACCTGCCTGAGCAACGAAGCATCGCCCGGCTCCCCCGCATCCCCAGGCGCCCCTAGACGAACCTGAAGCGCGTCACACTCCCACGAGTTCGCGATCTCCGGTCTCGGAACGCACCGCGCGGTTGACCGCCGAGACTATGGCCTTCAGCGATGCCGTTGAGATGTCGGCATCGATGCCGACGCCCCAGAGCCGTTTTTCGTTGACCTCGAGCTCGACGTACGATGCCGCGAGAGCGTCGCCACCAGCGCTCAGAGCGTGCTCTACATAGTCAAAGAGTCGGATGTCGAGACCCTGCTCGCTCATCACCGTGAGGAATGCTGCGATCGGACCGTTGCCCGTCGCTTCTGCAGCCACAACGGATTCGCCCACCCGGAGCTCAACCTGTAGCGACACGTCACCGGTCAGGTCGCTCGCGGTGCGCGTGCGGGTGAGCTCGAAGCGGCCCCACTTGTCGTCCGGCCGGTGCGCCGGTGCGGGGAGGTACTCATCTTGGAAGATGTCCCAGATCTGCTCACTCGTCACCTCGCCCCCCTCGCTGTCGGTCTTCGACTGAACGACGGCGGAGAACTCGATCTGCAGTCGCCGGGGAAGGTCGAGCGCGTGATCGGTCTTGAGCAGGTACGCGACTCCACCCTTGCCCGATTGGGAGTTGACGCGCACGACAGCTTCGTAGCCGCGGCCGACATCCTTCGGGTCGATAGGCAGGTAGGGAACGGCCCAGACCAGTTCGTTCACCGTGACGCCACGTTGCTCGGCCTCGGCCGCCATCGCCTCGAAGCCCTTCTTGATGGCGTCTTGGTGCGAGCCGCTGAACGCCGTGTACACGAGGTCCCCGGCCCATGGACTGCGCTCGTGAACCTTCAACTGGTTGCAGTATTCGGCGGTTCGGCGAATCTCGTCGAGGTCGCTGAAATCGAGCTGCGGATCAACTCCCTGCGTGAACAGGTTGAGGCCGAGCGCCACCAGGTCGACATTGCCGGTGCGCTCCCCGTTGCCGAATAGGCATCCTTCGATCCGGTCGGCTCCGGCGAGGTAGCCGAGTTCTGCCGCCGCGACTGCGGTGCCGCGATCGTTGTGGGGATGAAGGGAGAGAATGATGTTCTCGCGCTGGTCGAGTCGCCGCGACATCCACTCGATCGAGTCGGCATAGACGTTCGGTGTGGCCATCTCGACCGTCGCGGGGAGATTGATGATGACCTTGCGCTCAGCAGTGGGCTCCAAGATCGCTATGACGCGATTGCACACCTCGAGCGCGAATTCGAGTTCCGTGCCGGTGTAGCTTTCGGGCGAGTATTCGTAGTACACATCGGTGCCGGGCACCATCGATTCGGCCGCGCGACACAGTCGAGCGCCCTCGAGAGCGATGTCGATGATCCCCTGTCGGTCGGTGCGAAACACCACATCGCGCTGGAGCACGCTCGTGGAGTTATAGAAATGCACAATCGCCTGCTTGGCGCCGCGAATCGACTCATAGGTGCGGTGGATGAGGTGCTCTCGCGCCTGGGTCAGCACCTGGATCGTCACGTCCTCGGGAATCGCGTTCTCCTCGATGAGGGAACGAACGAAGTCGAAATCGGTTTGGCTCGCCGACGGAAAGCCGACCTCGATCTGCTTGTACCCCATCCGAACTAGCAGATCGAACATGATGCGCTTGCGTTCGGGACTCATCGGGTCGATGAGCGCCTGGTTTCCATCGCGCAGGTCTACGGCACACCAGACCGGGGCAACGGTGATCCGCTTCGATGGCCACGTGCGGTCGGGAAGATCGACGGCGATCTGCTCGTGATACGGACGGTACTTGTGGATGGGCATCGCCGAAGCGTTCTGCGTGTTCTTCATGGTCTCTGTCTCTACTCGCTAGGTCTGGTCAGCCGACGACGAACTCCGCGACGAGTGAGGCCTGGGTTAGGACTCGTCGCGGCAGCTAAGGAGAAGCAGACCGAACAACACCGGTCAAGGCTACCACTTGGCCTCGGTGCATCGCGGGTGCGCTGAATACTTTGCCGAGTAGTGCACCATTCAGAACCCAAGCTTGCCGAGTTGCCGGGGATCGCGCTGCCATTCCTTGGCGACCTTCACTCGCAGCGACAGGAATACTTTGCGTCCGACCAGCGGTTCGATCTGCGCTCGAGCACGCGAGCCGACTTCTTGCAACCGCTCCCCGCCCTTGCCGATGATGATGCCCTTTTGGCTGTCACGTTCGACGAACAGATTGGCGTAGATATCGAGAATGTCTTTGTCGTCTCGCTCCGAAATGTCATCGATCGTCACGGCGATCGAGTGCGGCAACTCATCGGAGACACCCTCGAGCGCAGCTTCCCGGATGAGTTCGCTGATCCGTGCTTCGAGACCCTCATCGGTAACAGCGTCAGCCGGGTAGAGCGGCTCCGAGACCGGCATGAGAGCGATGAGTTCTTTCGTAAGCGTGTCGAGCTGGAGCGCCGCCGTCGAGGAGATCGGGATGATGGCATCCCAGTTGCGAAGTTCACTCACTGCCTGCAATTGCTGTGCGACGGCCGGTCGCGATGCGGCGTCAATCTTGGTCACGATGGCAACTTTGCGTGCGCGCGGGAACGAGTCGAGCTGCTCATTGATGTAGCGATCGCCCGGTCCGATCTTGTCGTTCGCCGGGATGCACAACCCGATGACGTCGACATCGCCGAGCGTCGACTGCACGACGCTGTTGAGTCGCTCGCCGAGCAGGGTCCGCGGCCGGTGCATGCCCGGTGTGTCAACAACGATGAGCTGACCAAAGGGTCGGTGCACGATGCCGCGAATGGCGCGCCTCGTAGTCTGCGGCTTCGAACTCGTGATTGCCACCTTCTCGCCAACGAGGGCGTTGGTGAGCGTCGACTTGCCCACGTTGGGGCGACCGACGAACGACACGAAGCCCGCGCGAAAACTGCTGTCTGTCATCTCGGCTCCTCGCCATCGACGGAAGTCTCCTCAGTCGCGATGAGCGCTTCGTCTCGTTCCACGATAACGGTGCTCACGCGCTTGCGGCGGCCTTCGGTGCGCTCAGCGGTGAGCCTGAGACCGGATGTGACGACGGTGGCATGCGCCTCAGGAATGCGGCCGAGCGCTTTCGAGAGCAGTCCACCGACCGAGTCGACGTCGTCGTCGTCGAGTTCGAAACCGAATAGGTCGCCCAATTCATCGATCGGCATGCGCGCATTGACGCGGTACACGCCCGGGGTGAGTTCCTCGGAATCGACCACGGCATTGTCGTATTCGTCGGAAATGTCTCCCACGAGTTCCTCGATGAGATCTTCCATGGTCACGAGGCCGGCGATGCCGCCGTATTCGTCAACGACCATGGCGAGGTGATTGGACGTCAGTTGCATCTCGCGGAGCATCGCATCCGCCTTCTTCGATTCCGGCACGAAGTGCGCAGAACGGGCGAGGTCTCCGGCTTTCATCGAGTCACGGCCGAGCGCTTGCTCGTAGCTCAGCCGTGCGACGTCGCGCAAGTAGAGCACCCCGACGACCTCATCGATGTCGTCGCCGATGACGGGCACGCGCGAAACTCCGGTCGAGAGGAACCGGGCCATTGCGGCGTCGATAGATGCGTTCTGGTCGAGCGTGATCATGTCGGTGCGCGGCACCATGACCTCACGGATGACCGTCTGGTTGAACTCGAAGATGGAGTGAATCAGTTCGCGATCGTCCTCTTCGAGAACGTCGAATTCCGTGGCCTCGTCGACCATGCTGAGCAATTGACGCTCGCTGGAGAACGACACGTTGCGGGGACGGCCCGGCGTGACCCGATTGCCGATGGCGACGAGCGCCGCCGCGATGGGGCCGAGGAAGACCCGGATGCCCCGCACAAGCGGAGCGGCGAACTTCACCACCTCGGCGGAGTGAGCTCGGCCGACGCTCCGCGGGCTGGATCCGACGAGCACGAACGACGCGCCCGTCATGACGAGCGCTGCGACGAGCAACACGATCCACCATTCTTCAATGGCGATCGAGAGCGCGAGGGTGACCAGCACGGCCGCTGTCGTCTCGGAAACCACCCGCATGAAGTTGACGGCGTTGAGGTGCGTGCCTGGGTCGGACGCGATGGCGAGCATCGAGCGACGCGCTCGGCTGACCGTGGCCAATTCGGTCAGGTCGGAGCGGCTGAGTGACGACAACGCGGCATCGGTGGCCGCCAGGAGTCCGCCGAACGCCACGAGCACGATGGCGACGGTGACAAAGAGAAAAAGCAGCATGGCGGGGCTAGGAGCGCCGCTCTGCTGCGGCGAATCCGAGGATGAGGTCCTTTTGCAGTGCGAACATCTCCTTCTCCTCGTCGGGCTCTGCGTGATCGAACCCGAGCAAGTGAAGGAGGCCGTGCGTGGTCAGCAGCACCATTTCATCCATCGGCGAATGCCCGGCGACGTCAGCCTGTGCCGTTGCCACTTGGGGGCACAACACAATGTCGCCGAGCAGACCAGCCGGAGTGGGCAGCTCTTCGGAGCCGGGTCGCAACTCATCCATCGGAAAGCTCAGAACGTCGGTGGGGCCGGGTTCATCCATCCACTGAACGTGCAATTGCTCCATCGCTCCCTCATCGACAAGCACGATCGCGAGTTCCGCGTCGGGGTGCACATGCAACTGGTCGAGGGCATAAGTGACCAGGCGCTGAAGTCGAGGCTCGTCGACCGGTATCTCGGATTCGTTGTTTATTTCGATGCTCATCGTCAGCGCCCCCATCGGCGGTCAGCTCGCGGGGATCGCGAAAGTCGGTCTGTTGGCGGATGACCGCGCCGTTCGGCCCGATTGGCGGGCGGAGCTTCGCCCTGCTGCTGTTCAAACCGCACGGCTTGGCGTTCTGCGTCGTACTTCGTGTACGCATCGACGATTCTGCCGACAAGGTTGTGGCGAACGACATCGTCGCTCGTCAACCGGGCGAAGTGGATGTCCTCGACTTCGTGCAGCACCCGGGTCACCAGCCGCAACCCGCTCGCCGCTGTCGGCAGGTCAATCTGCGTAATGTCGCCGGTGATCACCATCCGTGAACCGTGTCCGAGTCGAGTGAGGAACATCTTCATCTGCTCGGGTGTCGTGTTCTGCGCTTCGTCGAGAACGACGAAGGAATCATTGAGCGTTCGCCCGCGCATGTAGGCGAGCGGAGCGACCTCGATCGTGCCCGCGGCAAGAAGCTTGGGCACGATCTCGGGGTCCATCATTTCGTTGAGAGCGTCATAAAGCGGCCGCAGATACGGGTCGATCTTGTCGGTCAGAGTGCCCGGCAGAAAACCGAGTCGCTCCCCTGCTTCGACAGCCGGGCGCGTGAGGATGATCCGTTCGACCTCCTTGCGCTGCAGCGCCTGAACCGCCTTCGCCATCGCAAGGTAGGTCTTTCCTGTGCCAGCTGGGCCGATTCCGAACACGATCGTGTGCTGATCAATCGCGTCGACATAGTTCCTCTGGCCGACCGTTTTCGGCCGAATACTCTTGCCCCGACTCGTCAGGATGGGCTGGCCGAGCAGATCGGAGGGGCTACCTGCGCCCGACTCGAGAATGCGCGCCGACGATTCGACTTCGATCGGGCCGGGGTCTGTGCCGCCGCGAACGAGAGCGACGAGCTCGTCGATGAGCGCGACCGCGGCACGCACGCTGTCGGTCGGGCCGTTCACCGTGATTTCGTTGCCGCGGACCAGGATGTCGACCGCGGGAAACCTACTTTCCACGGTTTTCAGAAGTCGATCCTGCGGGCCGAGCAGCAGCACCATCGCAACGCCATCGACGCGAATCGTGACCCGGTTGGTTCTGGTCTCGTTGCCCGAGGTGACGTCGTCAGTGGCCAAGGGAGCCTTCCGGGAGGGCGCCGCCGAGAAGGTGCGCGTGAACGTGGAACACCGTTTGACCAGCGTCTGGGCCGGTGTTGAAGACAAGGCGGTAGTCGCCGCCGGTGTGCTCATCGGCGAGCTGCTGCGCCGTGAGCACGAGTCGTGCGAGCAGGGCGGGGTCACCGGCGGCGAGAGCGCCGACCGTGGCATACTGCTCGGTCTTCGGCACGACCAGGAGATGCACGGGTGCCTGCGGCGCGATGTCGCGAAACGCAATGATCTCGTCGGTCTCGAGCACGATCTCCGCGGGGATCTCTCGGCGCGCGATGCGCGTGAAGACGGACGGATCAGTCGAAGACATGCTTCCATTGTAGAGAGCACTCGCCAAGAGCCCCGTGCGGCCGTCTCGCAGGAGAATTCCCGCGAACAGCTTCCTACCAGCGCCCTAGTGCGAACGAGAGCGCAGCCAACGCGGCTGGGCCGGCGGTGGACGTGCGCAGAACCTCAGGTCCGAGGCGCACACGGGTGGCACCGACGGACTCAAAATTCGCGAACTCCTTGGGGCTGATCCCACCCTCGGGACCGACGACCACGGTGACCACGGCGTCCTCGGCGACCGCGACCTCACTGAGCCGGATCGGCGAGGTGGGGTCGAGCACGAGAACGCGGCCGGCGCGCTTGGCGACGTCGGCAGTGCTGTGCAGCGACTCGACCCGCGGAATCCACGACCGGATCGATTGCTTCGATGACTCTCGGACGATCGTTGACCATCGCGCGACTCCCTTAGCGACCTTCGCGCCGTCCCACCGCGAGACCGAACGCTCGGCCGCCCACGGAATGACGCCTGTCACACCGAGCTCCGTCGCCGCCTGCACGGCGAGCTCGTCGCGATCTCCCTTTGCGAGTGCTTGCACGAGCCACAGCTCGGGAGTAGCTGGCTCGTCGAATACGACGTCGTCGACATCGATGACCGTCTCAGTGGGGTGGACCGACACGATCGAGCCCCACACGATGAGCCCCGATCCGTTGCCGATGGCGATCCGTTCGCCCACTCGTGCGCGACTGACCGTCGCCGCGTGGCGCGCTTCGTCACCTCGAATTCCGACGCGAGCGCCAACCACCGCAACCGCCGGCTCCAGTTCCGGGTTGAAATACAACGAGCTCACGACGAGACGACCGTCACCACGGTTCGTTCGGTCACAGGTTCAGAAACCGATCGCGGAGTTTCGCGAAGAGCCCCTGCTGGAAGTGCGCCAGCTGCGGCGGCTGCGGCTTTCGGCTTGAGGCGAACTGGCGAATGATCTCCTCCTCCTTGCGACTGAGCTTGGTCGGGGTCACGACCTGCACCCCGATCTTGAGGTCACCACGCCCGGTTCCACGCAAGTGCGTGATACCACGATCCCGGATCGTGATGATCTCGGCGCTCTGGGCTCCCGGGCGGATGTCGACCTCCACGTCACCGTCGAGGCCGGCGAGCGTGACCGTGGTTCCGAGAATCGCGTCGGTCATCTGCACCTCGAGAGTGGCCAGAAGATCGTCACCATTGCGGCTGAACGTCTCATGGTGGCGCACCTTGATCTCGAGGTAGAGGTCGCCGCTCGGACCACCGGCCGGCCCAACCTCGCCCTGCGAGGGCATCTGAAGGCGCAATCCTGTGTCAACGCCGGCGGGGAGGTCGACCGAAATGGTTCGCGAATCGCGCACTCGACCTTGGCCCTGGCAGGTGGCGCACGGCGTCGGGATGACCGTGCCGTAGCCGCGACACGACCCGCACGGACTCGACGTCATGACGTTGCCGAGCAGGCTGCGCACCGTTCGCTGAATCTGACCGGACCCCCGGCAGATGTCACAGGTGGCTGGACTCGTGCCCGGCGCACAGCAAGAGCCGCCGCAGGTTTCGCACAAAACCGCGGTGTTCACCTCGATATCGCGCGTCGTGCCGAAGATGACCTCCTCGAGGTCGACTTCCACGCGCAACAATGCGTCTTGGCCGCGTTCCTTACGCGACCGCGGCCCGCCGCGTCCGCCAGAACCCGCTCCGAAGAAGCTCTCGAAGATGTCGCCGAAGCCGCCGAAACCGGCACCACCGAAACCCGCCTGCGGGCCGAGATCGTACTGCTGGCGCTGTTGCGGATCGCTCAGCACGTCGTAGGCGTGCGTGACGAGCTTGAAGCGGTCCGACGCATCCGGGCTCGGATTGACGTCAGGGTGCAGCTCGCGGGCGAGTCTGCGGTAGGCCTTCTTGATTTCGTCGGGTGTCGCCTGGCGGTCAACGCCCAGAACTTCGTAGTGGTCTGCCAATTAAACTGTCTATTCCTCACCGAGTAGCCGCGTCAAGTAGCGGGCCACCGCCCGCACCGCTGCCATGTTGTTCGAGTAGTCCATCCGGGTGGGGCCGAGCACACCCAAGCGCGCAAGACTACCCCCCGACGTCGTGTATCCGCTCGTCAAGACCGAAGCCTCGGCAAGAGCCACGTCTGCGTTCTCCCGCCCAATCGAGGCGCGGATTCCCGACTGGTCAACGTGCATTTCGCCGAAAAGCCGCAACAGGGTGACCTGTTCTTCGATGGCCTCAAGGACCGGAAAAATGCTCCCAGAGAAGTCTTCTTCGGTGCGCACGAGATTAGCGGTTCCTGCCATCACTAATCGGTCGGCTCGGTTCGCTGCGATCTGTTCGGAGAGCGCGGCAACGATGGCACCGACAACGTTTTCGCGCACGGGAGAAAACTGCTGCGCGAGAGTCGAAAGCGTGGTCACTGCGTCAGTGAGAGCGAGCCCTCCGAGCGATGCGTTGATCTTGGCGCGCAGCTCTCCGAGGAATACCTCGTCGATCTCTGTCGGCAATTCGACGATGCGCTGCTCGACACGGCCACCATCCGTGATCACGACGCTCATGAGACGGGTCGATGCCAGGGGCACGAGTTCGATGTGTCGCACACGCGATTTGCTCAGCGTGGGGTACTGCACGATCGCGACTTGGTTCGTCAACTGGGAGAGAAGGCGAACCGTGCGGGCGAGCACGTCATCCAGGTCGACCGATCGACCGAGGAATGTCTCGATCGCCTGCCGCTGCGCTGTGGTCAGCGGTCGTAGATCGGCGAGCTGGTCGACGAACACCCGGTAGCCCTTGTCGGTGGGCACGCGACCGGACGACGTGTGAGGCGCTGTGATGAGATCCTCGTCTTCGAGCATCGCCATGTCGTTCCGTATGGTCGCCGCCGACACGCCGAACGCATGGCGCTCCACGATCGATTTCGAACCGACCGGCTCACGGGATGCGACGTAGTCCTGCACGATCACGCGAAGAACCTCGAGGCTGCGTTGCGAAACCATCTCTGCCGCCCTTCGTCAATCGTCAACCGGCTACTGGCACTCCGGGTATTTGACTGCCAATTCTATCCCGCCTCACGGTCGCGGTTCGTTGCACCACAAGGCTTCCACGCGGTAATTTGATGACGAGCCGCCGTGTGCTGGCGGAGCACGTTGACCCGAAAGGCAACTACCATGACCGATCCGACACAGCAGCCCCCGGCACCGCAGGCCGCGCCCCCCCTCACCCCGGCAGAAGACAAGCAGTGGGCGTCGTTCGCTCATTTCGGAGGGTTCTTGTGGATCCTCCCGTCGCTCATCATCTATCTGGTGTTCAAAGACCGCGGCGCACTCACCCGCCAAGAGTCGAAAGAAGCGCTCAACTGGCAGATCACGTTCCTAATCGGCTACTTCGCGCTCGTCATTGTGATCGCGATCCTCAGTGCCGCGCTCATCTTCACGCCAGCCGCGGGAATCATCTCGATTCTCGGCTTCCTGCCATTCCTCGCCTACGTGTACAACGTCATCGTGTCAATCATGGGCGGCGTCAAGGTCAATAGCGGAGGCTCTTACCGCTACCCGTTCGCAATTCGCCTGGTCAAGTAGTCGGCGCGAACGCCAGCACGAGCACAACCAAAGGGGCCGGAGAATTTCTCCGGCCTTCTTTGGTTGAATAGACCCATGAGTGACGCGCCGCAGAACCCCTACCAAACCATGAGCCCGATGAGTCCCGGCGACGAGAAGCTCTGGGCGATGCTCGTGCACCTCGGCGGGATCTTCTTCAACTTCTTGCCGGCGGTCATCGGCTACGTCGTGCTGAAAGATCGTGGGCCGTTTGTTCGCTCGCACACCGGTACCGCGCTCAACTTCCAGCTCACCCTGCTGATCGCGTATGTCGTGGGTGGAATTCTGAGCATCGTCGGCATCGGTCTGCTCATAATGCTTGCCGCAAGCGTCATCAACGTCGTGTTCAGCATCATCGCCGCCATCGCCGCCAACAAAGGCGAGGTCTACACCTATCCCTTGGCAATCATGTTCGTGCGCTGACCGGCGGGGCGGTGCACGTCACTCAAGAAGCCGCCGCACAACCGCATCGGCCAGCAGCCGCCCTGAGAGCGACAATTCGATCGTGCCGCGAAACGCCGCCCCGGGGTCGATCAGGCCATCGGCAATCAGCCCGGCCACTTCACGACGACCGGACGGCGTCAATTCACCGGTGGACAGTTCATTCCGGATGCGGGTGGCCAGCATCACTCGCTCCACCCGTGCCATCTCCTCATCGACGATCTCGCGCCCCGCGGCCGGGGAATGACCCGCGTCAATCCGGTCGGCGTATGCTGCGGGGTGCTTGACGTTCCACCACCGCACCCCGCCGATGTGGGAGTGCGCGCCCGGCCCGACTCCCCACCAGTCCTGGCCCTGCCAGTAGGCGAGGTTGTGGTGCGATTGGTGGTCAACGCCGTCATCTAGCTGGCGCGACCAGTTGCTCACCTCGTACCACGAGTATCCCGCGTGTTCGAGCCGTCGATCGGCGAACTCATACATGTCGGCTTGCAGGTCGTCGCTCGGATGCGCCACCTCGCCTCGCCGGATCTGGCGAGCGAGCTTGGTGCCCTCTTCAACGATCAGCGCGTAAGCGGACACGTGGTCGGGTTCTAGCGCTATGACCGTCTCTACCGACTCTTGCCAGTTCTCGATCGTCTCCCCCGGCGTTCCATAGATCAGATCAAGGCTCACGTCGAGACCTGCTGCACGTGCCCACTCGACGACGAGAGGAATCCGATCGGGGTCGTGCGTGCGCTCCAGAGTTGCGAGCACCCGGGGAACCGCGGACTGCATCCCGAACGACACGCGAGTGAATCCTGCTTCCCGCAGGGCTGCCAAGTAGCCCGCATCCACCGAATCAGGGTTCGCCTCGGTCGTCACCTCCGCTCCGGGCCCCAGTCCCCACACTGTCTCGACTGCGGCGAGCATGCTTGTGAGGTCATCAACCGGGAGCATCGTCGGTGTTCCGCCGCCGAAAAAAACCGTGCTGGCGGGCCGGTTCGGAAGACCGGAACGATTAAGCACGCTGGCGGCTAAATGAACCTCGCTGATCGCTTGATTCGCGTAATCCGCCCGCTTGGCACCACGAAGTTCATCGGAGGTGTAGGTGTTGAAGTCGCAATACCCACACCTCACCCGACAGAACGGCACGTGGATGTAGACGCCAAAGTCTCGATCAATGGCACCCGGCAGCGCGCTGCTCGGCAACGCGCCGTCGAGTGGGGCGGGATCGGCGATCGGCAGGGCACTGGGCATGGTTCGTCAATTCTCCCCCACGCCTGCCACGATGGAGTCAGTCAGTATGTCGTGAGGAGCACCGTGACGCAGAAGACTTACATCCTGTGGGATGTCGACGGCACGCTCGTGCGCAATGGAAAGGACGCGGGCAATCTCTATCACGAGGCAGTCGAACTTGCCGTCGGCCACGCGATTGTCGCGACTCTGCCCAACCGCCACGGCAAAACCGACCAGCAGATGCTTATCGAGACTCTTGCGGAGTACGGTCTCGATCCGCGCCTGCACGCGGTCGCATCACGACATCTTGACGATCTGTCACGCGCCCGTCACGAGTCCGGTCATCGGCGGGAACTGTGCCCCGGTGTCGCCGAAGCCATCGCAGCGTTCGCTGACAAAGGCTGGACCAATGCGCTCCTGACCGGGAACTCGGCCAATCGCAGTCGATTCAAGATTGTCGGTGCTGGCCTCGATGCGCACGCGTTCGACTGGGAGCACTCCTATTTCGGCGATCAGGCACCGGTGAGGTCGGAGTTGACCATTCGAGCGCAAGAAGAGCTTTTCGGACACCGAATCGTCATCATCGGCGATACCCCCGGTGACGACATGGCCGCCCAAGCGGCGGGGATTCCCTTCGTCGGTGTCGCAACCGGGGTGTACGAGGTCGACGACCTGCGTGAAACGGGAGCACTCATTGTCGTGGAGGATCTGAGCGACGGCCTCGACGATGTCGTCGCGGCGATCGACGCCATCCTCTGACCAGACGCCGGTCGTGTCAGCCGACGGGCCCTGTCAACGCCCGGAGATAGCGACGCCTCGCGAGCGATTGGGCAATGCGAAGCAGCGGATAGCCCAGCCATAGATACCAGTGGGCAGGGCGTGAGAATGACCGCACGGTCAGCCAGACTGCATCGTCTGCGGCGCGCTCGACGAGAAACATCTCTTCACCGCTGAGCGGACTTCCCTCGAGCGTGCCATACGCGAATCCTTTCGCGAGCGGCTCGTCCACCACGTAAATGACCCGGCAGGGTAGCGACACGCGAGCGAGGCGCGACCTGAGCACCACGGTGTCGCCCGCGTGCAGGAGCGCGCGACCGTCGGGCCCGAAGCTTGCCTCGTCGTTTCGCGTCGGCGCTATCGGTGTGCCGGTGTCGTCGAAGGACACCGGCGTGTACGCGTCTCCCGCGACATCCCGTGGTGTGTCGACCGCCTCGATCGTCATTCCTGCTGAACGCTGAATGCCCCACGACAGCGCGGACGTCCACGCCGCCTCGAAGCGGTGGGCACCGTGCCCAATTCGCGTGCGCCGAATCACGGGTCGAAATCCGGCCGGCGGATAGCGCAGCAGATCATCGGCTCTGGTGCCACCCACGGCGCCGTAATTGGTCGGTCGTTCCCACAACGCTTTGTCACGCATTCGATTTCCTTCGAGTTCGGGCTCGCTGAAATCCTTGCATGTTGCGCGACACGTGCATCGCGCGGACGCGGCTACTTCAGCTGACCGCGAATTTCGCCGCTCAGGAACGTCGGGGTGTGCACGTTGACGTAATATCGCCCGGCGTCTGCGCTGATGCCCTCTACCACGCCAACAGCCGGTGCGACGCACGCGGACATCGTCCACGACGTTCCGGTGCCGACCGACAGCGGAATAACGACGGAACCTGCCGTATGCCGCGGCGCAAAGTGAACGTGCGCGGCAACCGCAGGGGCGGACAGATTGCGCACTGACAGCGTGTAACAGAAGTCGCCGCCCTGGATCGTGTACTCGAACGACCCGCTTGCCCCCGAGCGAGATTTTGGTGTTTCCTGGCCGCTATTGAGCGGGATCGCGGCACCGCTCCCGGAATTCGCCGCGGCCGACAGTGGCGACGACGCTACGAGCGACACGACCGCGGCGCCCAATAGGAGGTTTCGCACGATGAGCTGCTTGGTGAACATCATTGTTCCTCCTGAGGATTTCCGTGCTTGTCCGGACAATACGCTTAGGCGGCGTCAGAAACAAGGCGTACCGCGACACTTTAACCCGCCAACGACGCCGCTACTTCTTGTCTTTTGTCTCCGTGTCGCCCGACAGCGCGGCAATGAACGCCTCCTGAGGCACCTCGACTCGGCCGACCATCTTCATCCGCTTCTTGCCCTCTTTCTGTTTCTCGAGAAGCTTGCGTTTACGACTGATGTCGCCGCCGTAACATTTCGCGAGCACGTCCTTGCGCATCGCTCGGATGCTTTCCCGTGCGATGATCCGCGCGCCGATCGCGGCTTGGATGGGCACCTCGAACTGCTGACGTGGGATGAGATTCTTGAGACGCTCGGTCATCAGTACGCCATAGGCGTATGCCTTGTCGCGGTGGACGATCGCACTGAACGCGTCAACAGCTTCGCCCTGCAGGAGAATGTCGACCTTCACGAGGTCGGCGTCTTGGTCGCCGCTCGGTTCGTAGTCCAGGCTCGCGTAGCCCGCGGTCTTGCTCTTGAGCTGATCGAAGAAGTCGAACACGATCTCGCCGAGCGGAATCATGTACTTGATCTCGACGCGGTCCTCACCGAGGTAGTCCATGCCGATCAGGCTCCCGCGCCTCGACTGGCACAGCTCCATGATGGTTCCGACGTAGTCCTTCGGCGCGAGGATCCCAGCACGCACCATGGGCTCTGAGACAGAAGCGATCTTCGTGCCGGTCGGAAACTCGCTGGGATTCGTGACCGTGAAGTGTTTCTTGTCGTCGGTGGTCACTTCATACGTCACGGAGGGGGCGGTCGAGATGAGATCGAGCCCGAACTCGCGCTCGAGTCGTTCGGTGACGATCTCGAGGTGGAGCAGGCCGAGGAAACCGCAGCGGAATCCGAAGCCGAGCGCTACCGATGTTTCGGGCTCGTAATTAAGCGAGGCGTCCGAGAGCTTGAGCTTGTCGAGTGCTTCGCGGAGCACCGGGTAATCGCTTCCGTCGATCGGGTAGAGCCCGGAGAAGACCATCGGCTTCGGATCGGTGTAGCCGGGAAGCGCTTTCGTCGACGGCTTTGCCGCGTTTGTGACGGTGTCGCCGACCTTCGACTGGCGCACATCCTTCACCCCGGTGATCAGGTACCCGACCTCGCCGACGCCGAGTCCCTTGGTGGGCGTCGGCTCGGGCGAACTCACGCCGATCTCAAGAAGCTCATGAACCGCACGCGTGGACATCATCTGGATGCGCTCGCGCGGGCCGAGCTTGCCGTCGATCATCCGCACGTAAGTGATGACGCCGCGGTAGGAGTCGTAGACCGAGTCGAAGATCATCGCCCGGGACGGGGCGTCCGGGTCGCCCTTCGGCGCAGGGATCAGGTCGATGACGCGGTCAAGCAAATCCTCGACGCCCTGACCGGTCTTCCCGCTCACACGGAGGACGTCGGCCGGATCCCCGCCGATCAAACTCGCGAGTTCTTTCGCGTACTTCTCGGGGTCGGCCGCAGGAAGATCGATCTTGTTGAGCACCGGGATGATCGTCAGGTCGTTCTCGAGCGCCAGATACAAATTAGCGAGCGTCTGGGCTTCGATACCCTGAGCCGCATCGACGAGAAGAACCGCTCCCTCACACGCAGCGAGCGAGCGCGACACCTCATAGGTGAAGTCGACATGGCCTGGAGTGTCGATCATGTTGAGCGCGTAGCTCTGGCCGTTCAGTGACCACGGCATACGCACGGCTTGACTCTTGATCGTGATGCCGCGCTCGCGCTCGATGTCCATGCGGTCGAGGTACTGGGCCCGCATGTCGCGGTCGCTGACGATGCCGGTGACGCCGAGCATCCGATCGGCCAGCGTCGACTTGCCGTGGTCGATGTGGGCGATGATGCAGAAGTTGCGGATGAGGGAGGGGTCTGTCGCCGCGGGTTCTAGCGCGGTGTGTGCTCGGGGTGCCATCGTTCGGCTATTCTCCCACGCCGCTCAGCCGGAACCTGCCCGCGCGGGGCTATGGCGCGGGAAGTCGCCGCAGGCCTGCGAGAACGTCGTCGAGCTGGGCGGCCAAGCACACCCGGATCCACCCCTCACCGGAGCGTCCGAACGCACTGCCCGGAGCGACGGCGACTCGCTGGTCGAGCAGAAAGTGCTCCGCCCAGGCTGCGACGTCTCCGCCGGACGCGTGGCTGACGTCGATCCACAGGTAGAACGCGCCATCCGGCGACAGGTAGTTGATCCGTCGTTCGTCGAGAACCCGCATGGCTTCGATCATGTTGGCCCGGTAGTGCTCCTTCGCGTCCGCGACGTGTTGGTGGTCACCGGTGATGGCCGCGACCGCTGCGAATTGTGCCGGAGTATTCACGCAGCTGATCGTCGCTTCTTGCGCCGACCGCATCGTCGCCGACATCCCCGGCGGTGTCACGAGGTATCCGACTCGCACCCCCGTCATCGCATACGTCTTCGACAGCGAGAACACGCTGAACACGCGGTCGTCGCCGTCCAGGCTCGCCAAACTCACGTGCGGGGTGCCGAACGTGAAGTACTCATAGACTTCGTCGCTGATCACCCAGAGATCGTGTCGACGGGCGAATTCAAGCAGAGCGCGCAGCACCGACTCCGGAAAAACCGTGCCGAGCGGATTCGATGGAGAGTTGACAACGATGGCGCGCGTTTTCGGCGTGACAAGCCTGTCGAGCTCCGCGATGCTCGGGAGAAAATCGCGCTCGGGCCGGAGGGAGTACGACACGGGAACGGCGTCGAGCATCCGCGCATTCATGGTGAATGTTGTGTAGCCAGGATCGGGAATCAGCACCTCGTCGCCACAGGAGAGCAGGAGTTGCATAGCTTGGTAAAGCGCTTGGGTCGCGCCGATAGTCACCCAGACTTGTTCGACGTCGACGTGAAGGTCGTTCTCTCGCGCGAGCTTTTCGACGATCGCCTGTCGTAGCTCGGGGATTCCGCCGTTCGGCGAGTAGTTCGTGAAGTCGGCGTGCCACGCTTCGATGGCCGCTTCGATAATGTGGGTCGCGACCGCAACATCGGGTTCGCCCACTTCGAGCGAGATCACGCCGGGCAATTGCACCGCTATTTCGTAGATCCGACGAATGCCGGATGCCGGTACTGCTGCGGTGTGCGGGGCAAGTGATGGCATTCCCTCAGGTTATAACCATCGCGATTGCCGTTGGAGCGTCGGGACTGGTAATGTTCTCTGTTGGCTTGCGCGTACCTTTCATCGATCGAAATGTGCGTGTTCCGCGGCCCGGGCGTTCGCCCGTCGTGGCCGCCCGCAGTAGTCAGATCGTCCAGTCGAAACAACGTAGAGAGTAGCCACGTGGCAAACATCAAGTCGCAGATCAAGCGCATCGGAACCAACAAGAAGGCCCAGGAGCGCAACAAGGCCGTCAAGAGCGAGCTGAAGACGGTCATCCGTTCGGCTCGCGAGGCGATCACCTCCGGCGACAAGAAGAAGGCGCTGAGCGCTTTCGTCATCGCCGGCAAGAAGCTCGACAAGGCCGCCAGCAAGGGCGTCATCCACAAGAACCAGGCCGCGAACCGCAAGTCGGCTATCGCGAAAAAGGTCGCTGCGCTCTAAGTCGCGCACCGCTTTCACACGGGCTCAGACGGGTCGTCACCTCCGGGTGGCGACCCGTCGTCGTTCCCGCGTCCCCTGCACCCCGCTCGCGGCCCCCGCTCCACCCCCATCCGCTCCCCTCCGCACTCACCCCCGCTCCACCCCCTCCGCACCGCCGCCTCCGCACTGACCGCTGCGCGAAATTCAGGCACCGCGCGCGCCACGCCGCGCGGAGACCGACGCCTCCGGGGTGTCGGGCCAGGGCGCCTGAATTTCGCGCAGGCGAACGGTACGTGCTCGGGTGGCGCTGAGGCACAGGCTTGGCGGAACTCAGGCTCGGCGAACCTCAGGCTCGGCGAACTCAGGCTCGGCGAACCTCAGGCTCGGCGAACTCAGGCTCGGCGAGCTGGAGCTATTCGCCTCGTCGGGCGATGACGCCAATCATGCGCTCCAGCGCGAACACCGGGTCGCGACCCGCACCCTTGATTCGGGCATCAGTGTCGGCGAGTAGCTCGATTGCGCGACCGAGCCCCTCATCGGTCCACCCCTGGACGTCGCGGCGCGCTCGATCGACCTGCCATGGCGCGAGCCCGAACGTTTGCGCGATCTGCCCCGAGCTCCCCCGCACGCCGTGCACCTTCGCCATAGTGCGAAGCTTCGCCGCAAACGCCGCCACCATCGGCACGGGGTCAGCGCCGGATGCGAGGGCGTGCCGCATCAGAGTGAGGGCGTCGCCATGCCTTCCTGCGATGGCCGCGTCGGCAACGGTGAAGGCGTTGGTCTCCACACGGCCGGCGTAGTAGCGATCGACCGTCTCCTCGGTGATGTCATCGACGCTATCGGCGAGCAACTGCTGGCACGCGTTCGCGAGCTCGGAGAGGTCGGCGGAGAACGCCGACACGAGTGCCCGGAGCGCGCCTGGTGTGATCCGCCGCCCGGCAATCGCGAATTCTGCCTTGGCGAAATCGAACTTGTCGCTGTCTTTCTTCAACTCGGCGCAGACCACTTCGACTCCCCCGCCCTTGCCCGACCTGACCGCGTCGAGCAAGCGCTTTCCGCGCACACCGCCGCCATGGCGCAACACGACACAGGTGTCGTCGGCTGGGTGCTCAAGATAGGCGATCGCGTCGGAAAGGAACGCGTCGGTGCATTTTTCTACAGCGGAAACGCGAATCAGCCGAGGTTCACCGAACAAAGACGGGCTTGCGAGCGTAATGAGCTCGCCGGGGACGTAGAGGTCGGCAGAAATGTCGCTGACTTCGAGCTCGGGGTCTGCCGCGCGGAGATCGTCTCGGAGTCGCCGGAGTGCGCGGTCGGCCAGCAGAGCCTCGGTGCCGGAGATGAGCACGACCGGAGCGGGTCGAACCTGCTGCCACGCCAGCCGCTCGATGGCGCTCGCCGGTGTCACTTTGCCCGCCATGCGCGTCATCCTCTCTCCTACCGTTCCAGCCTAATCGCCGCCGCGGACCACCGACCGCTCGGTCCACACGTCGAGCCCTTCCGCCATCGAGGGGGCGACGAGAACAAGCCCGTCGGTGTCAGTGCGGTGAATCACCGTGCCCTGCGCTCGCACGGTGTCGAGCGCGGTGTCTGTCGGATGGCCGTAACGGTTGTCTCGCCCAACCCCGACGATTCCCAATCGGGCACGAAGGGCAGCGTAGAGCGCTGGGTCTTGGCTTGCCGAGCCGTGGTGCGCGACCGTGATCACGTCGACGGCGGCGACGCCACCCGTTCGTAACAGGGCGGCTTGACTCTCGCGCCCCAAGTCTCCGAGGAATGTGGCGCTGAGACACGATCGAGCGCATTCCTCGCCGACAAACCTCACGACGACGCTCGATTCGTTTCCCGGTTTGAACGCCCGCAACCGGTCGACAGGCCACAGCACCTCCCAGCGGGCATCACCCAGTCGACCCGATGCTCCCGCAAACAGGCGGTGCAACCTCGCCCCGCCCGAAACTAGTCCGGCCACGATCGCGTCATCGTCCGCCCCTGCGCTTGGTCCGACCACGACGTCGCCGACTCGACCCGCGACCGCAGGCAGCCCTCCGACGTGATCACGATCGAAATGTGTCACCACGAGGAGGTCGATCCGATCCACGCCGATATCGCTCAAGCACTCCGCCAACATGTCCGGGTCGGGGCCCGCATCGATGAGCGCGACCGCACCGCTGTTGCGGAATACGACCGCATCGCCCTGACCGACGTCGCATGCCGCGATCTGCCAGTTCGACGGTCGCGCGAGATCGATAGCGAGCCGGGTAGCACCTGCCGATATGCCCACGAGGATCATCGTCGACACGGCGAGGATTCCGGCGACCAAGCGCAAACGACGGCGCTGATCGGCAAGCGTGGTCACCATTGTCGCGACGGAGATCACCACCGCAAGGATGAAACCCGCGGCTCCCGCCGGCCACGCAATGCTCGCTCCGGGGGCGCTCGCCGTCGCCTCGGCCACGGAGGCGATCCATGTGGCCGGAATCCAGGCGATGACAACGAGCACCTGGCCGAGCCACGGCACGAGGGGCAAGACCACGCAGGCAATGAGGCCGAGCACAGTGGCGACCGGCGCCGCGGGCGCGGCGACAATATTGGCTACGAGCCCGAAAGTTGGGATCACGGGAGCGAGCAGAATGAGGATCGGTTGGCATCCCCACTGCGCCGCGAGGGGCACGGCGACAACAATCGCGAGTGCCCGCGGCATTACCCGTGACAGCACAGCAGCCAGTGGGCGTGCCAACACCAGAATTGAAGCCGTGGCCACGACGGAAAGCGCGAACCCGTAGCTTCGCGCGAGCCACGGATCGGCAAGAACGAGGATGAGCACCGCTCCAGAGAGCACGACCACTCCCGTGACGGGACGACCCGAACCCAGCGCAACGAGGGCGATAGTGGCCATGACGGCCGCCCTGAGCACGCTCGGCTCCGGCGTGACCAAGACCACAAAACCAGCCAACACGACGATAGCGGTGGCGATCCTCGCTGCCCGCGGGACTCGCAGCGCACCGAGCGCGAGCATCACGAGGGCAACGACAACCGCGCAGTTGGCCCCGGAAACCGCAGTGAGGTGGCTGAGGGCACTCGCCTTCATCGCGTCGTCGAGCGCACCGCCGACTGCCCGGGTGTCTCCGATGGCCAGCCCCGGAAGCAGATCTGCCCCGGTGCCGGGCAGAGTTTCCGCTGCGCGGCTGAGCCCCGAACGCAATTGTTCTGCGACGATCATCGCCGCTGGCGCCTCGGCTTTGAGCTGTGCTGGATGGGCGGCAAAAAGCAGGTAAGCCACAGTCGAGCCGGTGTCGGTCGCTCGGAGGGTGCCAACCACCTCAAACCGCGACCCGGGCACGACAGCAGCCGCTGGTTCCGCGTCGAAAACGAGAGCTGGCGCCGAGGCTGTTGTCACTGAGTCACCAACGGTCGCAGACACGATGGTGACGGGCCACGAGCGCCCCGATGCCAAGGGCCCGGCTTCGACAATGGCGGTTACCCGATGTTGCGATCTGGCTGCGCGGTCGAGCCCGGTTGGATGGCGGCTTGCATCGAGCGCCGCCACCGACAGGGCAGTCACCGCGACTACGGCCGCGACAGCGGCACAGGTCGCGACGACACTCCCCGCGTTGAGAGCCGCATCGCCCGTCAGGCGCGCTCGTCTCCTCGCGCGCGCAACGACGGCGATGGTCACGATGAGCAAGCCGATACACACAGTGAAAGCGAGGATTGCGATGATCGGCGCAATCCTCGGAAGCCCGATGATCACTCCCGCCGACAACCACGCCGAGACCGCGAGCACGGTGAGCCGGAGGTCTCGGAGGGCGAACACACCCGGGCCCGCCCGAGGCGGGCTAGGTTCGCCCCTTGTGCTGGCGTTCGAAGCACGGGTGCGAAGGTTCACAACACGATGTCATCGCGAAAGCCGTCGAGGGTGGCTTCACCTATCCCAGGAACGCTCAACAGATCGTCGATGGACGTGAACGGCCCGTGAGCCTCCCGCCAAGCGACGATCCGAGCCGCAAGTGCTGGCCCTACGCGCGGGAGAGTGTCGAGACCGGTCTCGTCGGCGCTGTTGATGCTGATACGACCGCTGACACCGCCGACACCGGTTGACTGCGCCTGCTCTCCCTCGCGGGGCACGTACAGTTGCTCGCCGTCGACGAGCAGTCGGGCGAGATTCGGTTGGTTTCGGTCGGCGCCGTCCTGGAAGCCACCGGCGGCCGCGATGGCGTCGACCACGCGCGCGCCGCCCGCGAGTTCGTAGAGCCCCGGTCGAGTCACGCTCCCCGCGACGTGCACGAAGATGGCGGTGGGGACAGAGCTGGTCGGGCCCACGGCGGGGGTCAGCCCGTCGTTGGCAGGGATCGTCGACGTCGTGCCGCGGGGAGCGAATGCCGTGATCACTGCACCGATGACCACGGCCGCTATGCACACCACAACTGCAGCACCCACACCGACGCGCCAGCGCGGCGACCCGGCAGGGTGAGCGTCGAGGTCCTGAATCACATGCCGACGCTACGACTCCCGACCGCGCGAAATGCCGAGCGCGACCACATCGGGGGCGACGCGCTCTGGGTCGCCCCCGGTGGAGGACGAGAGTCGCTACGGCGCGGTAGCGATATTCACGAGCCGGGGGGCACGCACGATCACGTTCACGATGCGGCGTTCGCCGATCGACCGCGTCACGTTGACCGATGCTCGGGCGAGCTTCTCCAGTTCGTCTGTGCCGATCTTCGGTGCCACCTCGAGACGGTCACGCACCTTGCCGTCGACTTGGATCACGGCGGTCACCGACTCTTCCACGAGAAGCGCGGGGTCGGGCTTGCGCCAGGTTGCCAGCGCAACCGTGGGCTGATATCCCAGTTTCTCCCACATGTCTTCCGCGGTATACGGCGCAAACAGGCTGAGCGACATGGTGATCACTTCGGCGGCCTCTCGGACGGCGGCATCGGCGGGTCCCGCCCCCGAGTCGATCGTCTTTCTGGTGGCGTTCACGAGCTCCATTATTCGAGCGATCATGACATTGAACTTGAATGCTTCGGCGAGGCCAGGCGCGTCGGCCAGGAAGCGGTGAGTTTGTCGACGCAACGTGACGTCGCCGGTGCGCCACAGGATGTCGCGATCGCTCGTGACGTCGTTGGCGACCCGCCACGCACGAGCGAGAAACTTTGCGGATGCCGCCGGCGAGACATCCGCCCAGTCGATGTCGTCTTCGGGCGGGCCTGCAAACGCCATGGTCAGTCGAATCGCATCCACACCGTGCTCGTCGAGCTGGTCAGACAGCCGAACCAGATTGCCTTTGCTCTTGCTCATCGCCGAACCATCCATGAGCACCATGCCTTGGTTGAGCAGCGCGCTGAAGGGCTCGGTAAACGTCACGTGCCCGAGATCGAACAGCACCTTGGTGATGAAACGCGCATAGAGCAAGTGGAGGATCGCATGGGTCACTCCACCGACATACTGGTCGACGGGCGCCCACTTGTCGGCCTCAGCAGGGTCAAAAGCTCGGTTGTCATCGTTCGGCGACAGGTAGCGCAAGAAGTACCAGGAGCTGTCGACGAAGGTGTCCATCGTGTCGGCATCGCGCTTGGCTGGGCGGCCGTCGACCGGGTTCGTGACATTCACCCAATCGTTGGCCGCAGCGAGCGGCGATTTGCCTTTCGGCTGCAAGTCGAGTCCGGCGGTCGGCGGCAGCAGCACCGGCAATTGGTCTTCGGGAACGGGGATCAGCTCGCCGTTTTCGCCGTGAATGATCGGGATGGGCGTGCCCCAGTACCGCTGGCGGGAGATCAGCCAGTCACGCAAGCGGTACGTCTTCGCTGCCCGGCCGGTGCCGCGCGTCGTGAGGAGCTCGATCACTTTGCGGATCGCGTTGGCCTTGCTCAGTCCGTCGAGTGGTCCGGAGTTGATGAGGCGACCGTCGCCGCCGAGCGCGACCCCGGTGTCTGCCGGGTTCAGCGGCGGGAGCTCGTCGGGCAGGATGGCCTGCCCGTTCTCATCGACATCGAAGATCGGGATCGCGCCGGTCGCGGGAGCGTTCGTGTCGACGACAACCCGCACGGGCAGGCCGAAAGCGCGCGCGAAATCGAGATCCCGCTGGTCGTGCGCCGGCACGGCCATGACGGCGCCGTGGCCGTAGTCAGCGAGAACGTAGTCGGACGTCCAGACCGGAATCCGTTCATCGTTGACCGGATTGATGGCGAATCGACCGAGCGGAATGCCGGTCTTGATCCGGCCCGCATCTTGGCGCTCGATCTCAGTCGACTTCTGCACCTGAGTGAGGTAATCCGCGAAGGCAGCCTTGACCGCGTCCGTGCTGCCGGCCACGAGTTCGGCTGCCAACTCGGAATCCGGTGCGACAACCATGAAGGTCGCACCGTAGAGGGTGTCGGGGCGCGTGGTGAACACGGTCACCGGGCTGTCGCGGCCCTCGATGACGAAGTCGACGTCGGCGCCGATGGAGCGCCCGATCCAGTTGCGCTGCATGGAGATGACCTTGCTCGGCCACGATCCCTCGAGCTGGTTCAGGTCGTCGAGAAGTCGATCTGCATAGTCGGTGATCTTGAGGTACCACTGGGTGAGCTTCTTCTTCACGACGATCGCGCCCGAGCGCTCGGAGGTGCCGTCAGGCAGCACCTGCTCGTTCGCCAACACGGTCTGATCGACCGGATCCCAGTTGACCCAGCTGTCTTTGCGGTAGGCGAGGCCTTTCTTGTACATCTGCAGGAACAGCCACTGATTCCACTTGTAGTAGTCGGGGTCACTCGTGTGAAGCACACGATCCCAGTCGAAGGATGCCGCATAGCGGCGCATGCTCTTCTTCTGCTGTTCGATGTTGGCGTAGGTCCACTCGCGGGGGTCTACCCCGCGTTTGATTGCCGCGTTCTCTGCGGGCAGTCCGAAAGAGTCCCATCCGATCGGATGCAGCACGTTGAACCCCTGCTGTCTCCAGTACCGGGCGATGATGTCGCCGAACGCGTAAGCCTCAGCGTGTCCCATGTGCAGATCGCCCGACGGATACGGGAACATGTCCAGCACATACTTGCGCGGTCGCTTGTCGGCAGGGTCATTCGTTCGAAATGGCTTCAACTCTTCCCAGACCGGGAGCCACTTCTCCTGAAGGCGCGAGATATCGTACTCTGGCGCGTCGTCGCGGGAATCCTGCAAGCGTGACTCTCATTCGTTTCCGGTGCGTGAACGTCGGTGGGACGACCTGGCGGAACCGACCCGAAAGACAAGAGTAGTCAACCTCCGTTCACACCGAGAACCGCGAGAAGTGCTGCCGCCTTCAAACGCACCTCCGCCAATTCCTCCTCGGGGTTGGAGAGCGCAGTGATGCCGCCACCCGTGCCGACGGTTGCGCCGTCGTCATCGATGACTATCGTGCGGATGACCATGGCGAGATCGATGCTTCCGTCAAGGCTGAAGTACCCGAACGCGCCAGAATAGATACCGCGCGCGCGTCGCTCAAGACCGTCAAGGATGCGGGTGGCGCTGAGCTTCGGCGCTCCCGTCATCGATCCGGCCGGAAAACACGCTTCAACGGCATCGATCCCGTGCCGACCGTGGTCGAGCCTGCCGCGGATGGTGCTCACGAGCTGATGCACGTGAGCGTAGCTCTCGACCTCGAGCAGAGCAGTGACTTCCACCGAGCCGACGGCGCTCACGCGTGCGATGTCGTTGCGCATCAGGTCGACGATCATGAGGTTCTCGGCTCGTTCCTTCTCGTTGGATTCGAGCTCGTCACGCAATGCGGAGTCGATCGAGTGCGCGGGGTCCCGTCGCCGCGTGCCCTTGATCGGGCGCGACGTGACAATGCCGTCCGGCGAGACACTCAGAAATTGTTCGGGCGACGCGGAGAGCACGGCAATGGGCCCGACCGAAAAGTAGGCACCGTGGTGCGACGGGCTGCTGGTGCGGAGGGCGAGGTAGGTCGTCAGCGGGTCGGGGCGGGTATCGACAGTCGCTTGCGTTGTGAGGCACAACTGGTATGCGTCACCTGCAACGATGGCTCGCTGACAGTCGGCGACCATCGCGAGGTAGTCGCTGTCGGAGTACTCCCACCGAACGACCGGGGCAGGTGTCTGCGGCGGCGTGGCGCCCATCGTCTGATCGTTCGCCGAAGAACCGGACGCGGCTTCGGTCAGAGTATCGGTGACCGATCGACGCCATTCTTCGGCGTCGGGACCTTCCGCATCGGCGAGCGAAATCAGCTGCACAGTGCGGGTGGAGTGATCGAATGCGATCGCGCGGTCGAGGTAGGCCAGCGCCGCATCCGGATACCGCGACTGGTACGACGGATTCTCGCCCATGGTGACGGAGCGCATCTCGTAGCCGAGCCAGCCCACCCATCCCAGCTCGAACCTCGGTGTCCCGCTCGCCCCGGCAGTCGAGCGCGCCGACGAATTCGTCGGCAGTTCCGATCGCAACAATGCGAAGACGTCGGTATCGGCGCTCGTGACCACACGCGCCGCGCGCCCCATATAGCTGAAGCCGCCGCCGGAACCCATCGAATCATCGAGCCAGACGACGTCGGGCACTGCGCCGTACAGCGCAACGAACGCATCCACCGGATCCACCCACGCATCGAGCGGATGCCGCACTACTCGCTGGCGCATAGCCTAAGCCTATGAGAGTGACCAGCATCTTCCGGTGGCACGACGGTGAGCTGCACCCACGTGACTACTGCGACATGACAGATGCCCGCGTCGCCGTCGCCGATTCGTGGTACGTCGAAACCGGGAGCGTGCTCGCGCTGCCGCTGCACCGCGAGCGGTTTCTTCGGAACGTTCTGCGCTCGCACCCCGATCTGTCCGCCGAGGCGTCCGCCGTGTGGGACGCGTCCCTTGCCGCTATTCCCCGCGACGGCCAGTGGTTTCCGCGGATCGAATTGCAACTCGCGAGCAGCGGTGCTCGGTCTTTCGTCTTCCGGCTTCGGAGCGCACCCGACCGCACGACGAGGGTGGTCGTTGCGACCAATCCCGGCGCCGATCCGCGCAGCCAACCCACCGTGAAAGGCCCCGACCTTGACGCGATGCTTCGCGCGCGAACGGCAGTGCAACCGCGGGGCGCGGGAGAGGCGGTAATCCTCTCTCCCGAAGGCTTTGTCGTCGAAGGCGCCTACAGCGCCCTCGCCTGGTGGGAACACGACACGATGGTCATGCCCGCCGTCGAACTTGAGCGCATCGACAGCGTCACGGCGCGATCGGTCCAGACGCTAGCGACCGCACTCGGGGTGCGGGTGGAGCATCGTTTCGCCACTCCGACCGACCTCGACGGCAGGGAGGTGTGGTCTCTGAGTGCGCTCCACGGCATCCGAATCGTCACCGAGTGGGTCGACGGACCGAGCGTGGCCGAATTGCCCGGGCGGCTCGCCCTGTGGCGCGCTCGGCTCGACCGTCTGAGGTCACCACTGCCCTGACCCACGCCAATCTGATCCCCAGCATGTGAGCATAAGCTCGATCTGTGGGTGACTGGCTCGGGTGGGTTCTGGACATGATCGAGGCCGTCGACCCAGTGCTTCGCATTGTGCTCACCGGGATTGCGGTCATGCTCGAGACATCTGTCCTTGTCGGGCTTGTCGTGCCCGGTGACACCGTGGTGATCGCGGGAAGCACGGCAATCTCGTCACCCGTCGAATTCGCCGGTCAATTGCTTGCGGTCGTCGTCGGCGCGCTGATCGGAGAGAGCATCGGTTTTGCTCTCGGCATGTTCTTCGGCCCGCGGATCCGCTCGTCCCGGCTCGGTCGGCGCATCGGGGAACACAATTGGGTTCGAGCGGAGCGCTTTATCGCCAGGCGCGGCGGACCAGCGGTATTCATGTCACGGTTCTTACCGGTCTTGCATTCTCTCGTTCCGGTAACGGTCGGAATGAGTGTGATGCGATATCGCACGTTCATCGCCTGGACCCTGCCCGCCTGCGTCCTGTGGGCGGTCGCCTACGTATCCGTGGGCTTTCTCGCCGCCGGCAGCTACCGAGAGCTTTCTGGAACGTTGCACGTCGGCGGGGTCGTTTTCGTAGCGATTCTGCTCGGATTTGCCGCGATCGTCTTCGTGGCCAAGAAGAGCTTGGCGAAAGCCAACGCACGCTATATGGTTCGCGACCCGCGGCGAAGCGAACCGAGTGCTGGTGCCACTCCCGTCGTTGACGAGTGATCGTCACCACCGACTCCACACGACAACGAGGGCGGATGCTCGTGCATCCGCCCTCGTTGCTGGCTCGATCGACCTCTCGCGCTAGAGCAGGTCTTTGCTCTCGAGCCACGCGGCAGCAATGGCATCTGCGGGTTGACCGTCGTTGACGCTCTGCGAGTTCATCTCCACGAGGTCTGCCGCGGATAACGCCGCCTGGACAGCGTTGATGACCGGGGCGATGTCTTCAGCAATGTCCGCGTTGACCAGCGGAACGACGTTCGACGCGAGGAAGAGCCCTTCCGGGTCTTCTAGCGTGACGAGATCGTTCGCGGCGATATTAGGGTCACCCGTGTAGATGTTCACAATCTGAACTTGGTTGTCCTTCAAGGCCTGAAGGGTGAGTGGCCCTCCGCTGTCCTCGATCGGCGTGAAAGCCACCGTCACGCCGTAGGTAGCGAGCAGTCCTTCTGGCCCGTAGGGGCGTGTTTCGAGCTCAGAGTTGCCGCCGAGGGTGAGCGGTTCGCTGACGTCTGCCAAATCGGCAATGCTCGTGACGTTGTTGGCGTCTGAGAACTCCTGAGTCACGACATAGGAGTCTTGGTCGGTGGCGTCAGCTTGGTCGAGAGCAACCAGACCCTCGGGAAGTGCGTCCGCGAGTTCGCCGTACACCTCGTCGGC
>JANOYC010000043.1:0-24303 GCA_031428675.1 Microbacteriaceae bacterium
CGTGCCGGAAGCAAGAGCCTGTTGCGCGACGATGTCGCGATATCCGCCGTGTGGCTTGGCGATGTGGAGGTCGAGGTCTGCTTCGCGCTTGGCAGTGTCAGCGAGTGCCTGCCATGCGCGCGCCGTCGCGTTCGCGAGCCGAACACCATCGACGGCGGTGAGTTCAGCGTTGGTCAGTTGACCGTTCTTGCTCATGGCGAGCACAGTCTACGACCGCGCACCCTTCCCGTCGAGTGAGCAGTTTATGCTCCAAAACCACCTGAATAAGAGCAGAAACATCTCACACGGCGGCGGGGGCGGCCGGGTATGGGGGGGCGGGGGCGGCGGCGGGGGCGAGGACCACCACCGGGATCCGGCGGGCAGTGCGAGTCTGGTAGTCCGCATAGTTCTGATGGTCACGCGTGATGCGCCGCCACAGGCGGTCGCGCTCCTCACCCTCTGCGATGTGCGCGACCATGGGCACCGCCTCGCGACCGCCAAGCGCCACCATCACTCGCGGGTTCGCCTTCACATTGAGAAACCACGCCGGATGCGCCGGGTCGCCCCCGCGCGACGCGACGACGACAAGGCGCTCGCCCTCCACCACCGGCGCGGTGAGCATGAGGGAGCGCGGTCGTCCGCTGCGGCGCCCGGTCGTCGTGAGCTCGAGCACCGGCATCCGTAGCACTGTCCAGCCGACGCGTCCGCCCGTGAGGGCGATGAGCGCGCGGTGTGTGGCGTTCATTGCGCGGAATAACCGGTCGCTGGGCATGAAGGCAGGGTACCCCGCCCGCCAACCCTCCCGCCGAGTGAGCAGTTTCGGTTCGTAAAACACCGTTTTAGGAGCCGAAACTGCTCACTCGACGGAGGGAGGCGGGGCGGGGGCGGTTAGGCCGAGGCTCATCATCGGGATCTCCGGCTTTGAGCCGGGTGGCAGGTTGCGGTAGGCGCTCGGCGTCATATTCATCTCGGCGAGGAACTGGCGATTGAAATTGGCCAGGTTGTCGTACCCCACTGCAGAACTGACGAGAAAAATCGACTGGTCGGTGTCGTCGAGCAATCGGCACGCATTGGCGATCCGGAGCTTGCGCACGACGTCGCTGAAATTGAATCCGCTCGCCTTTTTGAAGTACTTCGAGAACGTCGATTCCGACATCAACGCCTTGCGCGCGGCTTCCGACATCCGGATCTTCGACGACAGATTGTCGAAGATGTAGGCCAGTCCGGCCTCGACCGCGGTCTTGGCGTTGCTGTCGGTTGGCGACGCGAACCATTCGCTCGCGATGAGTTGCTTGTCGATTGCTGGCGCGCGCGCCATCACGGCGAACAGAGCAACCAAGTGCGCCATCCGCATGGCTCCGGTGGTCTGCCGGACCGCTTCGATCTCTTCTGCCGCTCGGATGACGGTGTCCCCCGAAAACACGATTCCTCGGCTGGCTTCCGACAAGAGCGGAGTTACCTCCGCAAGCTCGGGCATGGCCATCACACAGTTGTCCCACCACTTCGCGTCGAACTGGATGACGGCGTCGCGATTCTGGATGATTTCGCTAGGCGCGAGGTCACTCATCCAATCGTGGGGCAGGTTCGACCCGATCAGTGCGACGTGACCCGGACCGAAGGTGCCAACCCGATCGCCGATGATGAAGCTCCCCGTGCTTCGTCGGATGAGGTGGATCTCGAACTCGGGATGGTGGTTCCAGTGCGCAATGCCGGCCGGGTAGTCGTGGTCGAGAGTTCGGATCGACGAGTTGGGCAGCAGCGGGATGACTTCCCGCGACGGAGGTGTGCCCAAGAACTGACGCGCGGTCTCGGCGGGATCGTCATACTCGATAGGTAACGGTTTCATTACGCGGCTTCCTTGCCTCGGGCCTCCCGGCGTTGATTATTCAACCATCAAAGCTCGCGGAGGCCCGCCAATCGGAAAAAAAGTATCAGAACGGCACGCCAAAGCTAGTTTCGGTCATTTGTCAACGGGCGTACGGTGAAGTCACAGCGGAACCGAGACACCGCGGAATCTGAATCCGCACTCGCCCGCAGAGGGGCCGTTACCACGGCCTCGTCTCCCGTGCCTCAGGCACGCCTTTGGCGTGCCGCGGGGCGCACCACGAGTAAGCAATGACAACAAAGGAGTATCAATGCTGGTCAAGAATCGCGCCATTGGGCTGGGGGCGGGACTGCTCGTCTCGGCACTCGCGCTCACCGGTTGCACCGCGCCGGGCAGCTCAGGTGGTGACGGGGGCGCCGTCACTCTTACGCTCGCGACGGTGAACAACCCGCAGATGAAGGACATGGAGGAGCTCAAGGGCGAATTCGAGTCCGCGTACCCCGACATCAAGATCAACTTCGTGCAGATGGAGGAGGGTGACCTCCGCGCCGCTGTCACGAACGATGTCGCGTCGGGCGCCGGACAGTACGACATCGTCACCGTCGGTGCCTATGAGGTTCCGCAGTGGGGAGAGCTCGGCTGGCTGGTCGACCTCACCGATGCGCTCGCCTCCGACGCCGAGTACGACGTCGACGACCTGCTTCCGGCCGTGCGCACCGCGCTGACGGTCGATGACAAGCAGTACGCGGTTCCGTTCTACGGTGAGTCGTCGATTTTGATGTACAACAAGGAGATGTTCGACGCCGCGGGGTTGACGATGCCGAACAACCCGACGTGGCAGGAAGTCGCGGAGTTCGCGAAGACCCTGAACACGCCGGATCACGCCGGGATCTGTCTTCGTGGCAAGCCGGGCTGGGGCGACTTGTTCGCTCCGCTGACCACGGTCGTTCAGACCTTCGGCGGCAACTGGTACGACATGGACTGGAATGCCCAGGTGAACTCACCGAAGTTCGTCGAGGGTGTGCAGTTCTACGTCGACCTGCTGAAGGAAGCCGGCGAAGCCGACCCCGTGTCGGTGAGCTTCACGGAGTGCCTCAACCTGGTCAGCCAGGAGAAGGTCGCCATGTGGTACGACGCTTCCGTCGCAGCTTCGATCCTCGAAGACCCGAACGCTTCCGCGGTCGCCGGCAAGATGGCCTATGCTCACGCTCCGGTCGTCGAGACGGATGAGTCCGGTTGGCTCTGGTCGTGGAACCTCGCGATCCCGACGACCACGAAGAACGTCGAAGAGGCGACGACCTTCGTGAAGTGGGCGACGAGCAAGGAGTACCAGCAGATCGTTGGCGAGACCCTCGGTTGGACCCGCGTTCCCCCGGGAGCCCGCATGTCGACCTACGAGATCCCGGAATACAAGGAAGCAGCGGCTGCCTTCGCCCCGATCACTCTCGAGGTCATGCAGGCCGTCGATCCGAAGCAGCCGGGCGTTGACCCGCAGCCGTGGGTTGGCGTTCAGTACGTGACGATCCCTGAGTTCCAGGATGTCGGAAACCAGGTTGCCCAGTTGGTCGCTGACGCGATCGCCGGTCGCACGACCGTGCAAGAAGCGCTGGATGCTGGGCAGAAGATCGCCCAAGCTGCCGGCGAGAAGCAGAAGTAACCATCCGTGAGCGTGGGGCCAGCCGGAGGGGCTGGCCCCACGACTCACCTCAACGGCGAGGAAGAAGACATGACAGTAACGGCACCGCCCCCTGTGGGCATCGATCCGATGAGCCTCCCGGCCGTCGCGCAGAAGAGGAAAGCACGGGTTGCTCGTCGGCTGGTGATGCCGGCTCTCATCTTCTCCATTATCTTGACGCAGATTCCGTTCCTTCTCGCGATCGTGTTCTCGACGTTGAATTGGAATCAGTTGCGGCCGGATCGCATCCAGTTCAACTGGTTCGCGAATTACCTGGTGGTGTTCACCGGTCCGGACTTTCTGCCCTCGTTGATCTCGACGGTCACGATCACCGGGTCGTCGGTGATCTTGTCGCTCCTGTTCGGGTTGGTGTTCGCTCTGCTGCTGGACCGCTCGTTCCGGGGTCAGGCGCTCGCCCGAACCTTGGTGATCACCCCGTTCCTGGTGATGCCCGCGGCTGCGGCGTTGATCTGGAAGTGGTCGATGCTCGACGCGAACGTCGGCATGGTCAACTGGGCGTTGGAGCTAGTTGGTCTTCCCGCGGTCGCGTGGAACACCGAGTTCCCGATCGTCACGGTCATCATGATGCTCACTTGGCAGTACACGCCGTTCTTTATGCTGATCCTGCTCGCTGGCCTGCAGAGCCAGAGCCGCGAGGTTCTCGAAGCAGCATCCGTCGATGGTGCTGGTCCGGTGCGCACATTCCAGTGGATGACGCTCCCGCACTTGCGCCAATACATCGAGATTGCGACCCTGCTCGGCTCGATCATGATGCTGCAGGTGTTCGACCCGATCGCGATCATGACCAAGGGCACCGGCGGCACGAAAACGCTGTCGTACCTCTTATATGAGCGCGCGTTCATCGGCCTGGACGTCGGCGAAGCGGCCGCGTTCGGTGTCGTCACCGTTGTGCTGACGATCGTCACGACGACGATCATCCTGCGTAGCCTGTTCTCGGTATTCATCGAAGGAGGGAAGCGCTGATGCGTTCTCTGCGAAGCACTCTGATCACCACGTTCACCTGGATCCTCGTTGCCTTGTTCTTCTTCCCGATCCTGTGGATGGTGTTCACCGCGTTCAAGTCGGAAGCCGACGCGGGATCCATCCCACCGAAGTTCATCGTCGATCTGACCCTGCAGCAGTTCGAGGCCGTGTTCAACCGCGGTATGGGTTACTACTTGCTGCAATCGACTCTCGCGAGTGTCGGGTCGACCCTGATCGTGCTGGCGCTGGCGATCCCGGCGGCCTACGGGTTGAGCATCCGTCCGATCAAGAAGGTGCAGGATGTGCTGTTCTTCTTCATCTCGACCCGGTTCATGCCGGTCGCGGCGATCATCCTGCCGCTGTTCCTGATCCTGAAGACCATCGGCGGACTCGACAACATCGTCACCCTCGTGCTGCTCTACACGGCGATCAACCTGCCGATCGCAATCTGGATGATGCGTTCGTTCTTCTCCGAGGTTCCGTTGGAGATCATCGAGGCAGCGCAGATCGATGGGGCGAACTTGCGCACCGAACTGGTTCGCGTGGTGCTCCCGATCGTGCTTCCCGGCATCGCCGCGGTCGCGCTGATCAGCTTCATCTTCGCCTGGAACGAGTACTTCATCGCCACGCTCGTCACCACCGTTAACGCCCGCACCACACCACCGTTCCTGGTGAGCTTCGTTGACGGTCGCGGACAGTTCCTCGCGGTACTCTCCGCCGCATCCACCCTCGCCGTACTCCCGGTCGTCATCGCCGGCTGGGCCGCGCAGAAGCAACTCGTCCGCGGACTCGCCATGGGAGCCGTCAAATGAGTCTGTCAACCGCAACGCTGGATGCGCTTCCCGACGAGGTGGCGCGGCCGCGCTACGACCGCTCGGTGCTCACGGCGGGAATCGTGCACATCGGGGTGGGGGGCTTCCACCGCGCCCACCAGGCGATGGCGCTCGATTCGCTGATGAATGCCGGACTAGCGGCGGATTGGGCGATCTGCGGAGTTGGGCTTTTGCCCGGCGACCAGAAACTCCAGACGGTGTTCGAGCAGCAGGATTGTCTGTATTCGCTCGTGGTGAAGCATCCGGACGGGCGGCGGGAAGTGTCGGTGATTGGAAGCATCATCGAGTATCTCTTCGCCCCCGCCGATCCGGAGGCCGTGATCGAGAAGATGGCCAGTCGCGACATTCGGATCGTCTCGCTCACCATCACCGAGGGCGGCTACAACGTCGACGTCAATGGCGAATTCGATCGGCGTAATCCGGCCGTCGAGCGCGACCTTGCGCCAGGAGCCGTCCCGACGACCTCGTTCGGCTTCGTAACGGAAGCGCTGCGGCGTCGACGGGAGCGCGGCATCGCGCCGTTCACGATCATGTCGTGCGACAACATCCAAGGAAATGGACACGTCGCTGAGCGGATGTTCACGGCGTTCGCACTGCTGAAGGATGCCGATCTGGGCGCGTGGATCGCGGAGAACGTGACGTTTCCGAACACGATGGTTGACCGCATTACGCCGGTCACGTCACCAGCGGACATCGCCGAGGTTGCGGAACTCACGGGCGTCGCCGACGCGTGGCCGGTGGTGTGCGAGCCATTCTTCCAGTGGGTCATCGAAGACAATTTTCCGCTTGGGCGACCGCCGTTCGAACAGGCCGGTGCGCAACTTGTTGCCGATGTCGAACCCTACGAACTCATGAAACTGCGGTTGCTGAACGCAAGTCACCAAGGCATGTGCTACTTCGGATACCTCAGCGGCTACCGCTTCGCCCACGAGGCGATGGCTGACGCCGCGATCCGCACCTTCCTGCGCCGCTACATGGATGAGGAGGGAACGCCGACGCTCAAGTCGGTGCCCGGAATCGATCTCGACGAATACAAGCAGACACTGATCGAACGCTTCTCCAACCCAGAGGTTCGGGATACGCTTGCCCGCTTGTGCGCGGAATCTTCCGACCGCATTCCGAAGTGGTTGCTCCCGGTCATCCGCGAACAGCTTGATAGCGGCGGCGAGATCGAGTGCTCCGCGGCTATTGTAGCCAGCTGGGCCAGGTATGACGAGGGCACCGACGAGAAGGGTGAGGAGATCGTGGTCGTTGATGCGCTCCGCGACGAGCTGGTCGCGATCGCCCAGACACAGCGCACCGACGAACTCGCGTTCATCCGCAACCGCAAGCTCTTCGGCGACCTGTGTGAGAATGCCCGTTTCGTGGATGCGTACCTCGCCGCGCTCCGGTCGCTCTTCGTCGAGGGCGCCCACGCTACAGTCATCCGATACGCGCACCCCGCGCGCGCCGAAGCGAAGTGAGGGACGTCATGCAGATGAACGCGGCCGTGCTGGAGAAGCAGGGCGAAATGACCCTCCGCACCGTGCCCATGCCGCAGATCGACGACGATCAGGTGCTTGTTCGGGTCGCAGCCGTCGGCGTCTGCGGCAGTGACGTGCACTACTACCAGCACGGCCGGATTGGCCCGTTTGTGGTCGATCACCCTCTCGTTCTCGGGCACGAGCTCTCGGGCACGATCGCGGCGGTCGGCGCGAAGGTCGATCCGACGAGGGTTGGCCAGCGGGTCGCCGTGGAGCCGCAACGCCCCTGTCGCGTCTGCGACCAGTGCAAGGCCGGGCGTTACAACCTGTGTCCCGACATCGAGTTCTTCGCGACCCCACCGATCGACGGAGCCTTCTGCGAGTTCGTTGCAATACAGGCGGACTTCGCGCATCCGATTCCGGATTCTGTCTCCGACGCAGCGGCGGCGCTCATTGAGCCGCTCTCTGTAGGTATCTGGGCATGCAAGCGCGCGGGAATCGGGCTGGGCTCGCGCGTGCTGATAGCTGGTGCCGGGCCTATCGGCGTCATCTTGGCCCAGACGGCTCGGGCATTCGGTGCCTTCGAGGTATACATCACCGATATTTCGGATGATCGACGAGAGTTTGCGCTCAAGCACGGCGCGACGCACGCACTCGACCCTCGAGTAGATGCGGTCGACGTGCTGGGGGTCGACGCATTCTTCGATGCGTCTGGCGTCGCGATGGCGGTGCAACAGGGAATCGCGGCGGTACGTCCGGCCGGATCAGCGATCTTGGTTGGCATGGGCAACGACAATGTCGAGCTTCCGGTATCCGTCATCCAGAACCGCGAGATCTGGGTGAGCGGAGTCTTCCGCTACGCCAACACCTGGCCGCTCGGGATCGAACTCGTGGCGAGCGGTCGCGTCGACCTCGACGCGCTCGTCACACAGACCTTCGGGCTGGCGGGTGCCGAAGAAGCACTCAATGCCGGCCGCGCTCCGGGTCAACTCAAGGTGATCGTCCGCCCGAACGACTAGCCTGAGCCACACTAACTGGGCCTGAGCGGCACGAACTCGAAGGGGAGTCACATGCTCGAACGAAGTCGATTGGATGGCCGGGTCGCCATCGTCACGGGGTCCACCCGTGGATTGGGGCGCATTTTCGCGCTCGCGCTTGCGGAGGCCGGTGCTGACGTCGTCGTCGTCGGGCGCGACGGCGACGCCGCCCACACAGTGGCGAGCGAGGTCGAATCGCTCGGTCGCCGCTCGCTCGTGGTGCTCGCCGACGTGACGGTGCGAGCCGACGTCGAGTCGGTGCTTGCGAAAACTCTCGACGCTTTTGGTCGCGCGGATATCCTCATCAACAACGCGGGTGCCTGCATTCATAAGCCAGCGCTCGACGTGACCGACGACGACTGGCGCCTTGTGATGGGCGTCAACATCGACGGTGTCTGGTTGTGTTCGCAGGTCTTCGGTCGGCACTTCGTCGACCAGGGTGCCGGTGTGATCGTCAACATCGGCTCCATGTCCGGCACCATAGTGAACCGGCCGCAGTGGCAACCCGCGTACAACGCGTCGAAAGCGGCCGTGCACCACCTCACCAAGAGCCTCGCTGCGGAATGGGCACCACTCGGTGTGCGAGTGAATGCGCTCGCTCCGGGCTACATGCGCACCGACATGTCGCCGGTCGACGATCCTCGTTTCCGGCGCTACTGGATCGAGGATGCTCCGCAGCAACGCGTGGGCGAACCGGAAGAACTGGCGGGCGCCATCGTGTTCTTGGCAAGTGACGCCTCGTCGTTCATGACGGGGTCTGTGTTGACCGTCGACGGAGGCTACTCCGTCTTTTGAGTGCTCGCCGGTGTGCACTGAAGTGATGCCAGCGGATGCCGGGCAAACAAAACGGGCGGGGCGCTATGCGCCCCGCCCGTTCCTGTCCTGGGAGACAGGATTGGGGGAATCGTCTCCGAGAACGGCGGATCAGACTCCGCGGCGTCCGGAGACGGACCGCATGAGGAACATGATCACCGCGATGACGGCGAGCACGATTCCTACCCACAGTAGGAAATTGAGGGACTGCACGAGTCCTCCGGTGATGGCCAGGATGATGGCCACGATGATGATAATCAATGCGACGAGGTTCATGTCTGTCGTTCCTTTCAGTGCCGATCGCTCGTGGCGTTCGGGGAATTGGCCATTCGTTTATTTCGCCCATGATGAGGCGAGTGGGAGTTCACGTAAGTGCGTTCGCTCGGTGACAGCCGGATGACGTCGTAACCGCCTTCGATTACGGCATGGTCCAAGTCTTCAGGCTCGCCGCGGGCGTGCTCGATGACGTCCGGCTTTAGCGGTGCTCGTGGATCGCGGGCGATGACCTCCTTTTGCTCTTCGGTCAATGTTGCCCACCAGTCTTCGATTGGTGGAAGTCTCTGCATGGTGCCGATCCTCCGCATCTGTGCGTGGTTGAAAGCTATGCCTCATTGCTGACTGTTGTCGAGGGGTTGACTAGCTGGCAAAGAAAGGAGTACTCGTACCCCGCGCATTAGGCGGAGCGCCCGATAATCGATACGATTCGGTGCAGGCGCACCCAGGCGCCGATCGTACTGAGGCCGCGACGAGGCTGGGACGTAGCCAAACACCACAGGAGCACCACGTGGGATCTATCATCTACGGAAGCGCGTCAATCGAGATCCAGTTCGAGGATCGCGTGCTCGCACATCTGCAGATCGTCATGAGCGCGAAGTTGCGGCGCAGAGAGTCGTTCTTTTTCAGTTGGTTCGACACGCCCGACGTCGGTGACGGCCGCAGCGCTATCTGGATTGACTCCTCGATACCGATCTATTTCCGGTACAACGGAAGCCGCCAGCCGGCCGTAAACAAGGCGTGGCTCGAGGAGATGGCCATCGCTGCGGGCAGCAATCAAGGGCTTTTGCTGACGGAAGAGCCCGGCAACGGCAATACTCCCATCCACTCGGAAGACAACAGCATCAAGCGACGCAACGGCGTGCACTGACCTCGGTCAGGGTGGACACCGGGATGACGCACCTGCCCTCAGGAGTTGCCGTGTCAACCCCCGTGACTGATCGACTCTCACCGGCTAGGGTCGGCCTACCAAAGGTGAAAGGGCGGCGGGATGCTTGCTGAGACGTGGGGGTCGACGACGATCCACCAGTGGCCCGAACTTTCGCGGTCCGCGGCTCAGAAGGTTCTGGATGCCTACGGCGAGCCTCATGAAGTGACCCAGTCGACCCTCGTCTGGTACTCAGTGGGGGAGTGGAAACGCGTCGTCGCGACTCGTGAGTATTATTACCACTTGTACCCCGATCCACACACCGACTCAGTGGCGTGCGTGATCGACTACGACCTGCCATTGTCAGCGATCGGCGAGGTTGCCGCTTTTGACGGAAGCGTCATCGTGGATATCACCGCGGGTGAACTGATCTCCCGGTGCCGTGATATTGAGGCCAACCGACTTGCGCTCAACCTTGTGCACGACATTGCCCACGGGCGTAAAGACGCGGAAAGCGCGCGCGAATACTGCGAACGGGAGATCCGCCGGTCGCGGAATGGCGAGCCGACCCCGTATCGCGACAAACTCCTCATCCGGGGCACCGTCCACGACTGATGGTCTGGCGCGCTGTAATCTGAACGCGCCCCCGTTTTCCCGGCACAAACGCCCCAGTCTCGTTACCAGTTTGTTACCTCGTCGTGACTTTCGGCCGAATCTCGCGTAACGTGAACCGGGTTCGCACGCGGTGACCGCGTGCGAATCTGCCGTAGCCGCGCTGTCAGCGCGCACCGACGACAAGAGGATCCGCCGTGTCACGACCAACGCCCGCCGAACCACCCGGCGATGCGTCGAACGAACTGTCGCGTCGCGCGTACCGCGAGATTCGTCGGGCCGCTCGCTCCTCATCATCCAGGGCCTCGGCGACGCGACCGGGTGAGAAGCGGCGCAATCCGTTCGTTGCTCTTCTCGTTGTCGTCATTGTTCCGGGGTTTCTCGCAGCAACATCCATTCCTGCGCTCGCGCTCGGTGGCGCATCCACGGGTGACGTAGTGGCCGTGACGCAGCCGGTCACTGCAGCTCGCACGTCGGGCGCCCAGTCGGTATCAGTGCCGAGTGGCTCGGCGCCGTCGACCGTGGCTCGCGACGCCCTCACTGCCACGACCGAAGATGAACTGCGACGCATCAAGGCAGCAGAGGCGCGCGCGGCGCGAATCGCCGCCTACAGCGCATCGGGATACCGCGTAGTTGGGGAGCGCGCCGCGGGCGATGACTACCCGTGGCCCTATGCAAACGGCGGCCTCTCACCGCTCAACTACTTCTACCGCCAGTGCGTCGACTTCGTGGCGTGGCGCCTCAACCGCGACGCCGGCACCCCTGTTGCCCCGTTCAAGTACACCTGGTCGAATCTGACTCCGACCGGCGGAAACGCTTCGGCGTGGAAGCGCGCGTGGGAAGCAAAGGGCTGGCCCATGAGCACGACGCCGGTCCCGGGGGCCGTGGCCTGGTTCACTGGCAACCACGTCGCCTACGTCAAATCGGTCAACAGCGACGGCACCGTCTCGCTGGAGGAGTACAACTGGGGCAACGACCGCGCCTACCACGCGCGCACGATCCCGGCGTCTTCGGTGCCGATGTACCTCTATCCACCCGCGTGAGTTCCGGCTCCGCTGTGGGGCGACTGGTAGCGTGTTGGCGTGGGAGTACGCATTGAGAAGATCGACCTACCGGGAATCGGTGCGCGATACGACGTCGTAACATCGACCGGCCGTCGAATCAGTGTCGTCACGCATCGAAACGGTGACCGCGACCTGGCCCTATTCGATGCCGACGATCCCGACGCCAGCACCGACTCCATACCGCTGAGTGATCAAGAGGCCGCGGCTCTCGCCGACGTGCTGGGCGGATCGGTCATGCTCGGCCAACTCGCCGGGCTGAGTGAGCAAGCCGCAGGCCTGTACACCGAGCACCTGACCGTCGCTGCAGATTCGCATTATGTAAACCACCCCCTCGGTGATACGAAGGCGCGAACACGCACCGGAGTATCGGTTGTCGCGATCGTTCGCGACGGCGAGATCATCGCTTCACCGAAGCCGAACGTTCACCTCGCCGCTGGCGATTCTCTCGTCGCCGTCGGAACCCGCAGCGGGTTAGACGCACTGGCCGAACTCATCGCCACCAGCTCCGGATAGCGAGAGGCCGCCCCATGCACGAGACGACCCTGCTCATCATCGAGGTTGGCGCTCTGCTGTTGGGGCTCAGCATGCTCGGGCGTCTGGCGATCCGACTCGGTATCTCGCCCATCCCGCTGTATTTGTTGATCGGTCTCGCAACCGGCACTGGGGGATTCATTCCCCTATCGGCGAGTGAGGAATTCATCGCCGTCGGTTCGGAGATCGGCGTCATCCTCCTCCTTGCGATGCTGGGCCTGGAGTACACGGCAGAAGAACTGCTCGGAAACCTCCGCCAATCGCGCATGGCCGGGCTCGTCGACGCGCTGGCGAATGCGCTGCCCGGCGCGGCCGTCGCGCTACTGCTTGGCTGGGGCCCCATCGCGGCGGTCGCTCTTGCCGGCATCACCTGGATCTCGTCGTCGGGCGTGATCGCGAAGGTGATGCGCGATCTCGGGCGGCTCGGAAACAGGGAAACGCCCGTCATCTTGTCAATCCTGGTGATCGAGGACCTCGCGATGGCGTTCTACCTGCCGGTGCTTTCGGCGCTTGTTCTCGGAGCCGGCCTGCTGCAAGGCGCATTTGTGCTCGTCATCGCGGTGGCGGCGGTTCTCGTCATCCTGTACCTCGCGCTCAGGCACGGCAACATCATCTCGAAGCTGTTTTCCGCGCATCACTCCGAGCCACTGCTCCTCGGCGTGCTCGGGCTGACGATGCTCGTAGCGGGACTCGCGCAGCAGGTGAACGTATCGGCTGCCGTCGGCGCGTTCCTCGTGGGAATCGCGATCTCGGGGCAAGTGGCTCACAACGCGGCTGAAGTGCTCACACCACTCCGCGACCTGTTCGCGGCAATCTTCTTCGTATTCTTCGGGCTGTCGACAGACCCGGCCGCCATCGTCCCGATGCTGTTGCCGGCCATTGCACTTGCAGTGCTCACCATGGGAACCAAAGTGTGGTCGGGATACTTCGCAGCGCGTCGAGCGGGAATCGGTGTTCCTGGTCGATGGCGCACCGGGTTCACTCTGACCGTACGCGGTGAATTCTCGATCGTGATCGCCGGACTAGCGGTTGGCGCTGGGCTTGAGCCGTTGCTCGCGCCGCTGGCCACGGCTTACGTGCTGATTACCGTGGTCGTCGGCCCGTTGCTCGCCCGGGTGCCCGACTCGCGCGTATTCAAGCAGGCCGTTCGTCGGCACGCACAGCGAGCGCAGGCCCTGGCTCAGCCGTCGTAGCGGGCGAGATCTTCCGCGTCACGCGCGTGGGTGATCGCGCGCCGAGCTGCGTCGAGAGCCTCCACCGGGTCTGCCTCCGCCTCGGCGATAACCAGGTGCCGTTCCGCCTCGGCGAGTCGGGTTCGAGCTCCGAGCGAGCCTCGACCGCGCGCGATAAGTCCCTTGGACACTCCTATCTGGCTCCGGGCTGTCACCAATGCGCCTTCCAAAGCAGTGCGGGCGTGCCGAAGACGATCCTCCTGATTGCGTGCCGCCGCGAGGGTCGTGTCAAGATCGGCGACCGCGCGAGCCAATCGATCGAGACTTCGCACCGGGTCGGCGGGAACCTCCGTGCTGCCGACCGGCGGGAGAACCGCTCGCACCGCATCCATCGCCGCCGTGATCGCGGCACCGTGCGCGGGATCCGGGGAGTTGTCTCGTGCTGTCCGAGCTTCGGCCACGTCATGGCGTGCTAGCTCGCTGTGCTCGCGCCAGGCGGCCGCCGCGGCTCGAAGATCCCGTTCGATGGTCGAGGCGCTGTCGAGAGCGGCAGCGGCGCGATCCACTTGTTCTTCGGCGATGCGCACGTGACCGGCCACCGCGGGCACGGTGGACTGGTGGAGAGCTGTCTGGGCGGCATCCGTGAACACGATCGCGTCGGCGATCGCGGTCGCCGCCTCCTCGACACTCGATCGCGCGTCGTCGACCGGTGCGACGGTGAACTGTGCGCCGAGTGCCGACACCGCGTCGCGAGCGCGGAGGAGAGTGGCTTCGAGCGCGGCAATGCGGGTGCGAAGCTCGGCGATTCGCACCGGAGCTGCCACCTCGTCGCGGCGGCGCTCGTCAAAAATCGAGCGCTGTGCGGCGAGACGTTCGCTGGCTCTCTGGCTGAGAGCGAGGATCTCCCTGTGCACTGCGGTCGACCGAGGGTGCGGTTCGCGAGCCTCGTCGAGTCCCTGTCGGAGCCGGAACGCTGTCATCACGTCCGATCGCGCGCTAGCGAGGGCGTCGATGAACGGTCGCGCGGCATCGTCGCCGAACTGTGCGATCGCGTAGCCGACTTCCTGTTCTGCGCTCTCCAGAGCTTCGTCCGCGCGCAGAAGGGCGGCGCCCGCGCGCACCGCGAGAGCTTCCGCAGACGACGAACGACGATCGCGGCCGGTACGCACCCGCCGCACGATGATGGCCACCGAAATGATCGTCGCTATGGCGATGATCACCGCGAGGGTGAGACTGGCAGTTATGGCCGCGGACGTGAATCCATCAGCGCCGATGGTCATATTCGGGCGCCCGTGGACTGCATGCGAGGATCATACGCCTTGGCGAACCGGCGAAACCCGCTCGATCTCCCCGGAATGCGGGCTTAACCGCCTTAAGGTTGCCGTGTGTGGCGTGCAGGCGAGATGGACGAAGACAGCGACGGCGAGTCGGCAGACGGACACGCCTTCGCGCCGCCACAGGTGACAGCGCCGCACACGCTCAGCCTGGGAGACCCTCAGCTGGAGGCAGGAAACGTGGCAGATCCAATCCGGTCCGGATGGCGGTCAGAACTGTCCAAAGTGGGCGGCCGCTCACCGCTGCTCCATTTCATTGACGCCCCGTGGTCGCACATCGAGTTATCGGCCCACCACCCGGGCGGACTCGCGCAGTTCATCACGGGCCGCACAACCATGCTCTCGAGCCTCATCCGTGACGAGGTCGCGCTCAGACGAGCGAAGAAGGCGGCGGCGCTCGTAGCGGCAAAGGGGCTCGAACTCGCGACGGCACGCGGCATCGACGCCATTCACCTGGGCATTGGCATGGCCGAGTGGAATCACGACGACGAGAGCTTTCGTGCTCCGATCTTGCTGCGACCCTTGGCGATCCGGCGACACGGCCGCGATTTCGAAGTCAAGCTGCGCGGTCACGCCTTCCTCAACCCCGAGCTGGCGAGAGCACTCGGGGAGCAGTTCGAACTGCACCTCGACGCGGATGCATTCGTGGCGCTCACCAACGACGACGGCGCGTTCAAACCCAACCCGGTGATCGATCGCCTGCGTGGACTCACCAGCCACCTCGCCTGGTTCAATGTGGAGCCGAGACTGCTCATTGCCCCGTTTGCCGATGTTGCGACGAGTCTTGTCGCCGACGCCGCGAACCTTGAGCATCCTGTGCTGGATGCGCTAGCTGGCAACGCGTCGGCGCGCTGGAACGTCGAAGAAGCGCTCGCGGGCATCGACGGTCTCAGCTCTGACGAGCGGCCGCCACAGACGGACACTCTTCTGCTCGACGCGGACGCCGAGCAGGAAGCCGTGATCGCGCACATTGCGGCGGGCAATTCGGTCGTCGTGCGCACGCTACCGGGAACCGGCGGCACGCAGACGATCGTGAATGCGATCGGTGCGCTGGTAGCCCAGAACAAGCGCGTGCTCGTGGTGGGCGCGCGCAGGGCGGCACTGCACGGCATCACTGATCGACTCGTCGACGTCGGCTTGCCCGGGCTCGCGGTGTCGCCGAGCACGCTCCGTCGCGACATCATCCGTTCCATCTCGCGAAGCGAAAAGGCGCGCAAGCCGCAGGTGGGCGATGTTGACGACGCGCTTGTTCGCTTGCGCAAGGTGCTACTGGATTACCGGGGCGCCTTGTCGAAGCCCGACCCCGTTCTCGGCATCAGCGTCCTCGATTGCGTCACGGAGCTCAGCCGATTGGCCTTGCTCCCGACCCCGCCCGCGACGACGGCGCGACTCAATCGCGATGCCGTGGAGTCGCTCGCCACGGGACGCCGTGAGGCGGCACGAGTGATGGTCGACGCCGCACGCCTCGGCGAATTCAAGTACGGGCCGGGAGACTCACCCTGGTACGGCGCCCAATTCGCGTCGGGCGAAGCAGCGGCCAGTGCCCACGACCTGGCGAAGCAACTGCACGACATCGACGTGCCGCGGTTGCTCGCACAGGGCGAGCGTCTGGTGGCCGCGACGACTCTCCGGCCGTACGATTCCATCACCGAGCTCGGCGTCTACCTTCAGCTTCTGGTCGACGTGCGCGACACTCTCGATCGTTTTCTTCCCGCGGTGTTCGACCGCTCACTCAGCGAGCTCATCATCGCCACCGCACCGCGAGCGGTCTCGCGGGAGATGCCGCGAGCGAATCGCCGCCGCCTCAAGAAGCTTGCGCGCGAATACGTGAGGCCGGGCGTGCACGTCGGAGACATGCACGACTCGCTCATGCGCATCCAGCAACAGCGTATCCTGTGGCAGCGCTTTTCTACCGACAGCATTACGCCGGAAGTGCCCTTGGGTATCGCGGATGCTCGGAAGACGTTCGCCCGGGTCGCGCAAGGACTGGATGAACTCGACGCGCCGCTCGGAAACGTGACGCGCGAGAGCGAACTGACGAACCTCCCCATCGCCCGCCTTCGCGACGTGCTCGCCGGTCTTGCGGAAGATTCCGATGTTCTGCACAACCTCCAGGAGCGCTCGGAACTCATGTCGACGTTGCGTTCGCGCGGACTCGACTCGCTCATCTCCGATCTCGCCGTGCGCCACGTGCCCGAAGGGCGAGTGGAATCAGAACTCGAGCTCGCCTGGTGGCAGTCGGCGCTCGAATCCCTCCTCGCGGCCGATCGCGCGCTCTTAAACGCCAATACGACGGTGCTTGATCGGCTTGAAGCAGATTTCCGGCTCGTCGATGAGGCGCACGCAGCGGGAAGCGCGCAATTGCTGTCGTGGCAGGTCGCCGACACTTGGAAAGTCGAGCTCGTTGACTGGCCCGACGAGGCGCAGAAACTCAAGGCCCTCCTGGGGAATGACAGAGTCACGTCCGCATCGCTTCAGGCAGTCGCCCCGCACTTGTCTCGAACTGTCGCACCCGTCTGGCTTGCGTCGCCCTACGAGGTTCCGTCCATCGCCGACACGATCCCGTTCGACACGGTCATCCTCGTCGATGCTGGCGCGTCAACGGTGGCCGAGAATCTGGCTGCCATCCGCCGCGGTCGGCAGGTTGTCGCGTTCGGTGACCCGGTCACGCAGACCCCTGCACCGTTTGGCATTGCGATCGGCGGTCACCTCGCCGAGGGCGAGCCCTCGAGCTCAGATCTCGATGCACTACACGAGGACTCGGCGCTCGCGAGGCTGTCGGAACTGTTGCCTACCCTTGTGCTCACGCGCAGCTACCGTGCGGGCGGCGAAGATCTGGCCGAATTCGTCAACCGCAGGTTCTACGGCGGCAAGATCGCATCGCTTCCGTGGGCTGGAACGTTCCTCGGACACAACAGCCTCACCCTCGACTATGTGAACAACGGGCACGGGATGCCCGATCCCGAAACCGGAGCCGTCGAAAGCGTTGACGCGGAGGTGAAGCGCGTTGTGGAGCTCGTGCTCGACCACGCAGAACATCGACCACACGAATCCCTGATGGTGATGACGGCGAGCCCTCGGCACGCGGTCCGCGTTGAGCAGGCGGTGTTGAACGCCGTCGCGTTGAAGCCCGCGCTCTCGGACTTCGTCATTGGCGACCGTGCAGAACCATTCGCCGTTGTTACCGTCGACCACGCCGTCGCGCAAAGCCGCGACAGGGTGATCTTCTCCATCGGGTTCGGTCGCACCCCGCACGGTCGGGTGCTCTCGAACTTCGGAATGCTCGGCGAGCCGGGCGGCGACCGTTTGCTCGCTGTGGCGATGACCAGGGCTCGACGCTCGATGGTGATCGTCACGTGCGTCGAACCCGCAGACCTCGACGCGACGCGCATGAAGTTCGGCGCGGTGTCGCTCTCGGAGATCCTCGCCGAAGTCGGCGCGCGCACCGCTGTCGCAGCGGTATCGGACAACGGCGACCCGTTACTGGTCGACCTTGCACGGCGACTGTCTCAGCGCGGACTCCGCGTCGCACTCGGGCACCGCGGCAAGCTCGGTCTCGTGGTGGCGAATGGCGGCATTTGCGCCACCATCGAGACCGACAGCGTGCTCAACACGCAGACACTGCGCGAGTCGTTGCGCTTGCGCCCCGAGTTTTTGCGCCGCCTCGGCTGGCACTACGTGCGCGTGCACGCCTTCGAGTTGTTCAGCGATCCCGAGGCCGTCGCCACGAGGATCGCGGCCATGCTCGGCGTTGAACGTCCGTCGCACGTACCGTTGCCCGCACGGGCTGAACCCGAGTCATCTGAGGTGCCCGAAAAATCCGAGGAGTCGGAGGAATCGGTGGAGTCCGCGGTATCGGAGGTGTCGCCAGCGACCGAACCGGTCGACGTTCAGTCGCCGTTCTCCATCCTTCGCGAAGCGGACAACGCACAGGCCCGGCCGCATCGCGGCGATTCCCCGACCGAGCCGATCGACATCGTCACCGTTGACTGATTCGATCGATCCGACAGCTCAGGTGCCATCTGATGCACGAGACTCGCTTGAGCGCGGGAGTCGGCCGCGGCGTCGGGTGCGAACGTCGCCGGTGGCGGGTTCTGACCCGGCGCCGCAATCAGAACCTGCGCGCCACACACTCGACGAGAACGACGAACGGTTAAAAGCGGAGAAACCTCCGCATTATTAGTTCTGCTACGACGCCGGATCAGCGGGGCGTCCGCCCGCCGGTGCGTTCGCCAGCAGATCCCGGATCTCGGTGAGCAGTTCGAGTTCGGTCGGCGGGGCATCCTGGACGACCTCTTCGCCGGCTTGCTTCTTGGCGAAGGCGAGCTTGCTGAGTCGGTTGATGGGCATCACGAGGGCGAAGTACACGACCACCGCAACAAGCAGGAATTGGATCACCGCGGCCAGCACCGCGCCGAACGCGAGCTGGGCGGGTTCACCTCCCGAGACAGATGGAAGCTCCACGATGAAGGCCGACTTGAGGTCTTCCGCGTTAAACAGCGACCCGATGAGCGGGTTGAACAGAGAGTTGACCAGTGCGCTCACGATGCCGCTGAACGCCGCTCCGATGACAACGGCGACGGCGAGATCGATGACGTTGCCGCGGAGGACGAACTCCTTGAAACCTTTGAACATGGTCACTTTTCCTTAGCCGTCGACGTGCTCGCTGGGGACGATGATGGGGCTGCGGCCGCCGAACTCGCCGAGGCAGGGGCCGACGTGGTCTGGTCTTTCTTCTCGGATTTTTTCTCCGACTTCTCTAACTTCTTCTCAGAGCTAGCGGCGGCCGAATTCGCGGCGGCACGGCTGTCGTTGCGGTAGAAGCCCGAACCGTTGAACGAAACGCCTACGGCGTTGAAGAGTTTGCGCAGCGAGCCGCCGCAGCTGGGGCACTCGCTCAGTGAGTCGTCGGTGAACGCCTGCTGGATGTCGAAGGCCGTCGAGCAATCGCGGCAGCGGTAGGAATAGGTGGGCACGGTTGGTCCTTAGAAGGCGATGGTGAAGCTCGGCGTGATCACGCCGTCGACTCGCTCGTCGTGAATCTCGCTCGGAACTGAGTCGATGAGCTCGGTGTCGAAAATGACAGCATAAACCGGCGGACGCTTCTGCATCGATCCCAAAGTCTTGTCGAAGTAGCCACGTCCCCAGCCCATGCGCATGCCGGTGCGATCGGCACAGGCCGCTGGCACAAGAATAAGGTCGACGTCTCCGACCGCTATCGGCCCGAGCAGTTCTGTCGTGGGCGACGGCATTCCGAGGTGATCCTCGTCTTCGTCGTTGCCGTCGAAGGGGGCCCAATCGAGCAATCCGTCGGCGCGCGACACCGGCACGAGAACGCGAATGTCGTGGGCGCAGGCCCAATCCAGAAATTCACGAGTGCCGGGCTCGTCGGGCGTCGACAGATACGCCGACAGGTAACGCGCGCCGAGTTGTTCGGTGATGTGGATGAGCTGAGCGGTGAGACCAGCTTGGTCGTCGACTCGCTCGGATTGACTGCGGTTTCGTCGTCGCTCGCGAATCTCCGCTCGCAAGGCACGCTTCTGGTGGCCGATGTCGTCGGTCATGGTGCCATCCTAAGAGTCGGCGACCGCTAGCCTTGAGTGCATGGCCTTCCATATCTCGAAAGCTGTAATACCCGCCGCCGGTCTAGGTACCCGATTCCTGCCGGCCACGAAGGCAATGCCCAAGGAGATGTTGCCCGTCGTAGACAAGCCCGCGATCCAATACGTGGTCGAGGAAGCTGTGTCCGCCGGACTTACCGATGTACTGATGATCACCGGGCGCAACAAGAACGCGCTGGAGAACCACTTCGACCGGGTTGGCGAGCTCGAAGCCACCCTCCTGAAAAAGGGAGACACCGAGCGACTGCAGAAGGTCAATGCCTCGACAGAACTCGCCGACATGCACTACGTGCGCCAAGGCGATCCGAAGGGCCTCGGACACGCAGTGCTCCGCGCAAAGATGCACGTCGGGCGTGAGCCGTTCGCCGTGCTTCTCGGCGATGACCTCATCGATGCGCGTGATGTGCTGCTGTCCCGGATGATTGCCGAACAAGGGAAGAGGAATGCCACGATCGTGGCGCTCCTCGAAGTGCCGCCGGAGGCGGCGCACCTCTACGGCGTTGCGACCGTCGAGCCCACCGATGATGACGACGTCGTGAAGATCACGGGTCTGGTCGAGAAACCGGCGCCGGGCACCGCACCGTCGAACTACGCCGTCATCGGCCGGTATGTGCTGCGCCCAGAGATCTTCGACATCCTCGAGAACACTCCGCCCGGCAAGGGTGGCGAGATCCAACTGACGGATGCTCTTCAGGCGATGGCAACCGCCCCAGCGTGGATGGGCGGCGTCTATGGCGTCATCTTCCGCGGCCGGCGCTATGACACCGGCGACCGCGCGGACTACATCAAGGCCATCATCCAGTTGGCGCTCGATCGCGAAGACCTCGGGCTCGAACTCCGCCCGTGGATCAAGGAATTCGTCGCGGGCCTCGACTGACGCATGGGCACAGCAGTTCCAACGCTCGGGGAGGGCGCAATCACGATCCGGCCGCTCCGGATTCGCGATGCGCGCCTGCTCGAGCGGGAATTACTGGAGAACCGTTCGTGGCTCCGGCAGTGGGAGGCGACCAACCCGGTCGGATTCGTTAATTTCGATGTCAAGTCGAGCATCCGCAGTCTGCAGTCCAACGCGCGCCTCGGCGCCGGACTACCGTTCGCGATCGAATATCAAGGCACGCTCGCGGGCCAACTCAACGTTTCCGGGATCAATTACGGCTCCCTCGCGTCGGCGACGATCGGTTACTGGGTTGCCAAGCGCTTCGCCGGCAAGAACATCACGCCCACGGCGGTAGCCCTCGCGACCGACTACTGCTTCTTCACCCTCGGACTGCACCGGATGGAGATCTGCATCCGGCCGGAGAACGAACCGTCGCTCAGAGTGGTCGAGAAACTCGGGTTTCGCTACGAGGGCCTCAGGCGTCGCTACATCCACATCAACGGCGATTGGCGCGACCACTTGTGCTTCGCACTGACCGTCGACGAAGTTCCCGCCGGCGTGCTTCGCCGATGGCTCGACGGGGTTGTGCCCACCGATGCCACGGTCATTCCGCGTGCCGATCGCATCGTCTCGAGCTGATCGGCGCACGGTCCTGCGCTGGCCGACTGTTTCGCGTCTCGATGCCGACGAATCGGATCGAGAGGGTCAGAACGAGGCGCTCGGAATTGCTCCGTGTGTCCAGCGGCGATTCGCACTCCGGCGCTCGTACCTTAGGCGTATGGATTTCTCGGGCCTCGGAGGCGGCGTCATGGTGGCCCTCGCCGCAGTGCTGTGGCTTGCCTACCTCACGCCCACCTGGTTCCGCCGCAGCGAATATCTCGCGACCGAACGAAACGCAGTGAGGCTTCAGCAGACGTTGCGCGTGCTCGCGGAGACGGCCGAGCTGCCCGAGCCAGTGCGAGCCGAGACAACCGCACGCGATGTCGCGGCCCACGCCCGTCGATTGCGCGACGAACAGGCCCGGTTGGATGCGATCGCTGAGGCCCGTCAATTGGCCGCACGGCGGGAGCGCGAGGCGCGAATAAACGCCGTTGCCCCGGGGGTCGCGCCCGCTGTTCGCGCGGCCGCACGACGCAAGCGGCTCCGCCGTGGTCGGCTTGTGGCATCCGCCATCCTTCTCTCGGCCATCATCGGTGCGATCGTCCAGGTTGCACTCGGGGTGACTACCGGCTTCGTGACAGGGTCGTGGATAGTGCTGGCGGCATCCGTCGGCGGCGTGGGTCTGAGTGCTTCGATGCTCAATCGCCTCGCGGTGGTAGGTCGCTCCCTCGCGCGCGACATCGATCGAATCTCGGTGCGCGAGCAACGCCCTGCGGTCGAATCGGCGGCGGCGGCACCCGCCGCGCGCTCCGCAGCGAAGCGAGAGTGGACGCCCGTGTCCATTCCCAAGCCCCTCTACTTGGAGCGTCCTGCGCCTGAGGCCCGACAGGCGGTGGGCCTGGTGCTTGATCCCGTCGTCGACGAAACCGGCCGGGTGGCCCAGCCGCTGGAGACCGCAGTCGCCGCGCTGCACGCCGCCGCAGCGGATGCCGAACGCGCTCTTCGCTCTGCGCAGCAGTCACCCGAGGTGGCGCAGTTCGTGAAGCCGGCGAGCAAATACGCGTCGATGGGCATCATTGCCGACGCTGATGCACCCGCGACCGACCTTGATGCGGTGTTGCGTCGTCGACGCGCCGCGAGTTAGACGACACCGCTCGCGCCAGATTCCGAGTGTCTGACGGACGGCGCTATTGCTGGTAACGTAGCAACGCAGTCAGGGCCCTTGGCGCAGTTGGTAGCGCGCCTCGTTCGCATCGAGGAGGTCAGGAGTTCGAATCTCCTAGGGTCCACCATAGAAGGCTTACTGCAATTGACGTCCTCGTCGATGCCAGTGAGTAGGTCTTTTACCGTAACCGCACTTGAGCCACCCTTCGGGGTGGCTCTTGTCGTTGGTGCGGAGTGATGCTCCAGTTCGGCAAGTGCCTGTTCGAGGGCCTTATTTTTGTTGAGACCTGCTTCTCGGGCGCGGAAGCCGTGTTGGGCTGCGAGCAGTTCTGCGAGCGGGCTGTTGATCTCATCCCCGACGACTTCTTCGTTGGCGACGAAGATGTGCTTGAAGATGGCCTGGTTGAGCTTGCGCCGTATCTCGTCACTCGCTCCCATGTAGAGAGCGTGGGGGTCTTCGAGCAGTTTCAGGTTGGCTTCGAGGAATCTTGCTCCGTCGCTGAGGTCATCGACCACGGTGGCGAGATCGGAGCGCAGCTTTTCTCGTTGCCTTCCGATATCCAGCAGTCTTGCTCGTATCTTCCCCTGTGGCAGGGTCGCGTCAGCAGCAAGGTCGAGTAGGTTCTCCTCCTTGGTTTCGAGGGTGACCAGTTGGTCTTCGAGTTGCTTGCGAAGAAGTCTCTGGGCTGCTTCGGTGTCGGCGAGTGCTGACTCCATTCCGGCGCGCATGGCAGCGACGAACGCAGGAGTGAACCGGACGGTCTTGTAGTGCTCCTCGACTGCCTCTTCGACCCGGTCGACGTTCGAGTACGGGGCGTCGCAGATATGGTCTTGAACACCGATGCAGAAGAAGTAGAAGTAGGCGTTGCCTTGCTGGCCCACTGCCCGCATGAGGATCATCCGTTTGATCACTTGGTCCTCAAGTCGGCATCGTCCGCAGTAGAGCGTGCCCTTGAGGTAGTGCGGATGCACCCGGCGGCGTTCGCCCGAGATCGCCCGAGTTTCCAGCAGTGACTGGACTCGGTCGAAGAGTTCTTGGTCGATGAGGGCTGGGTGGCGTCCGTCGTATTCCTCGCCCTTGAAGGCCACCTTGCCGAGGTAGTAGCGGTCGCGAAGCATCTGCGCGACCTTGTTGATCGATACCGGGCCGGGTGCGCGGCGCACGTTTCCTCGCGTGATCAAGCCGCGGTCGGTTAGTTCTGACGCGATGTCGTCGAGGGTGTGGTCACCGGACGCGTAGAGCTCGAATGCAAGTTTCACGAACGGTGCGCGTTCTTCGTCGATGCTGACGGATCTCACTTCGCGGCCTTCGAAGCGTTCGATGGTGTTGAGGTAGCCGATGGGTGCTCGCCCGAGAGTGCCGCCGTTCTTGGCTTTCTGCCCCATCTTGTAGGCGATGTCTGCGCCGTCCTCGCGGGAGCGGTACTCGTTGAAGGCAGCGAGGATGCCGTGCATGAGCTGACCCACCGGAGTCTCATCGATGGACTCGGTGGCGCTGATGAGTCCGACGCCGCGTTTGGTGAGGTCGGCCATGACTATGGCGTCGTCGTTTCGGTTGCGGGCGAAGCGGGAGAGCTT
>JANOYC010000044.1:0-20214 GCA_031428675.1 Microbacteriaceae bacterium
GATGAGTGCGTCGCTCGCGCGCTGGCGGCCCAGCGCGCGTGGGCGGCGGAAGCCCCGGCAGCCCGGGCCGAGGCGCTGCGCCGATTCGCCCGCGCTGTCGACGATGCTGTCGAGGAGCTCGCAGGCCTCGAGGTGCTGAACTCCGGGCATCCGATCGGCCAAGCGCGGTGGGAAGCCGGCCATGTTCGCGACGTACTGCACTACTACTCGGCGGGGCCCGAACGACTCATCGGGCAGCAGATCCCGGTCGCCAGCGGCGTCGACGTGACGTTCCACGAACCGCTTGGTGTCGTCGGCATCATCGTGCCGTGGAATTTTCCGATGACGATCGCCGCGTGGGGATTCGCTCCTGCGCTCGCCGCGGGCAACGCCGTAGTGCTGAAGCCAGCGGAATGGACTCCGCTGACCGCAATGCGACTGGCCGCGCTCGGCGTTGAATCCGGCTTGCCCGACGGGCTCTTCCAAGTCATTCCCGGCGCCGGCCGGGTGGTGGGGGAGCGATTCGTCAGCCACCCGGATGTGCGCAAGATCGTGTTCACGGGATCGACCGCGGTGGGCAAGAAAGTCATGGCCGGATGCGCGGAGCAGGTCAAAGCGGTGACCCTCGAACTCGGCGGCAAAAGTGCCAACATCGTCTTCGCCGACTCCGATCTTGAGAAAGCGGCCGCGGCGGCGCCGTCAGCGGTGTTCGAGAACGCCGGGCAGGATTGCTGCGCTCGCAGCAGGATTCTGGTCGAGCGGAGCGTCTACGACCGCTTCTTGGAACTGCTTGAGCCCGCGATCGCTGGTGTTCGCGTCGGCGACCCGACGTCGGCGGAGACCGACATGGGCCCACTGGTGTCGAAGAGCCACTTCGACTCGGTCTCGTCGTTCCTCGATGACAGCACGACGGTCGCGTTTCGAGGGACCGCGCCAACCGGACCCGGCTTCTGGTTCGCGCCGACCGTGGTGCTCCCCGCATCCAGGACCGACCGACTCGCGACCGAGGAAATCTTCGGACCGGTAGTTGCCGTGCTGCCCTTCGACGACGAGGCCGACGCGATCACCGCGGCGAACGACAGCATCTACGGACTCTCGGGATCTATCTGGACTCGCGATATCGGCCGGGCCTTGCGAGTGTCGCGCGCGGTGGAGAGTGGCAATCTGTCGGTCAATTCGCACTCGTCGGTGCGATACAGCACCCCGTTCGGCGGTTTCAAGCACAGTGGGCTCGGTCGTGAACTGGGACCGGATGCGACGACAGCCTTCACGGAGACGAAGAACGTCTTCATCAGCACCGACTAAGCACCCCGCAAAGAACAGGATCTACCCATGTCCAAGCCCATCGCCCCCATCGACCTCACTCAGCGGCTCGCCGGTAAAGTGGCCGTTATCACCGGTGGTGCCAGCGGGATCGGCCTCGCGACGGCGAAGCGTTTCGCGGCCGAAGGCGCAACCGTAGTCATCGGTGACTTCAACACGGAGACCGGCGAGGCGGCCGCAGCGCTCGTCGGTGGGCTGTTCGTGAAGGTCGATGTGACCGACGAGTCGGAGGTCAACGCACTGTTCGACACCGCCGCGGAGCGGTTCGGGTCTGTCGATATCGCGTTCAACAACGCGGGAATCTCGCCGCCCGATGACGACTCCATCGAGACGACCGAGGTGCCCGCGTGGGACAAGGTGCAGGAGGTCAACCTCAAATCGGTGTACTTGTGCTCCCGCGCGGCACTTCGGCACATGGTGGCGCAGCAGTCGGGATCGATCATCAACACGGCGTCGTTCGTGGCGGTCATGGGGTCGGCGACCAGCCAGATCTCCTACACGGCGTCCAAGGGCGGAGTGCTTGCCATGACCAAAGAGCTCGGCGTGCAGTTCGCTCGTCAGGGCATCCGCGTCAATGCGCTGTGTCCGGGTCCGGTGAACACGCCGCTACTTCAAGAACTGTTCGCCAAAGACCCGGAGCGCGCCCAGCGTCGACTCGTGCACATACCAGTGGGACGATTCGCCGAAGCGGAAGAGTTGGCCGCCGCCGTCGCATTCTTGGCGAGCGACGATGCGTCGTTCATCACCGCATCCACGTTCCTGGTGGATGGCGGTATCAGTTCCGCCTACGTCACGCCGTTGTGATGACCGGCGAAGCCGGCGCTCCGAATCTCGTTGACGAGGCGTTATTTCGTCCGGTGCGCCCGGGCAACGACTTCGAAGACACCGTTGCTCGGCTTTTGCAAACCATCCGGTTGGGGATCGTTCCTCCGGGGGGAGCGCTGCCAGCGGAACGGGAACTGGCCGCGCGCTTCACCGTGAGCCGCGACACCGTGCGCGAAGCGATTCGCGAACTTGCCCGGGCCGGTTACCTCGTTGCCAAGCGAGGTCGCTACGGCGGCACGTTCGTCTCCGACCCGTTGCCCGCCGAGCAGCCGACGGTCGACGGGCCGCCGCTTCCCGATGCAGCGAGAATCAACGACGTGCTGGAACTGCGCGACATCCTTGAAGTCGGTGCGGTGCGCGCCGTCGCCCGGCGCAGTCTGAGCGCGCCGGAACGGGAGATGCTGTGGGCCCGACTGCAGGAAGTCGGAACGGCTGAGCCCCAGGATTACCGTCGCCTGGATTCCCGCCTGCATTTGACGATCGCCGAACTCGTCGGCACGCCGTCGCTGGTGTCGCTCATCGCGGACAACCGCAGTCTGATCAACGATCTTCTCGACCACATTCCGTTGTTGACGCGCAACATCGAGCATTCCAACGAGCAACACGAGGCGATTGTGGTAGCAATTCTGACCGGCGACGAGACACGGGCCGCCGAGATGATGCGGGAGCATCTGGCCGGAAGTGCCGCTCTATTGCGCGGCTTTCTCGCCTAGTTGCTCGCCGCGTTTCTCGCCGTTTTTCACCTTTGTCGAGTGCGCGGTTGGCGTCAGTCAGTCGGTCGTTGGCTGGTTGGCGGGTGGCTGACCGTCTGTTGGCCGGTTGCGCGGCGTTCGCGGCTTCTTCGGCTGGATTTGCCCGATTCCTGGTAGCGGCGTCGTGGGACTCTCGCCCGTTGTCGTCGGCTCGGTGAACGCGGGGTCGGCAGTGCCGCGCGGGCCACTCGGGGGCGTGGGCTCCGTGGCAGGCGCGATCGGCGCATCCGTTGGTGACGGGGCGGGCGACTTCGGCGCGGAATGGTTCGCGACATAGAGCTGAGCGGCCTTCGTGCCGACCAGCAGGAAGCGCACCAGCAGGAAGATCAGGGTGATCAGGATCAGCAGGCAGAGGATCCAGGCGGCGCCGCTGATGATCGTGAAGACAGCGCGGCCGAACGTGCCGCCCATGTAGCCGAAGCCGTCGAAGCCATCGAAATCCGTGCGGAAGCGCATGGGCTATCTCTCCAGTTTGTGCGAGCGTTTGGCCTGCTCGTTCACGGTGCCAACCGCGATAGCGACCGTCGTCAGCCAGCTAATCCACTGCAGAATCAGCCTCCAGTCTCGCGGGCCGGTGGTCGTCATCTTGTAGAGCGCCCACACGCCGAAGACAGAGCTGAGCACGCTCCCGTTGAGGATGTACTTGCGCATCGCACCTCGCTTTCGTCATCCCCACGCTACCCCCTCCCGGCGAGTGTGCACTTTATGGTCGAAAAGGCGGGTTTTAAGAGCAGAAAGTGCTCACTCGGCGGCTGGTAGCCTGTGGGAGACCGCCGGATAGGATCCGCACGGAATGAGCCCTACATGACACACGCTTCGGACGGATACGACTTCGTCGTCTTGTCGAATCGACTGCCCGTTGACCACGTAGTTCGCCCCGACGGCAACTCGGCCTGGAAACAATCGCCGGGCGGACTCGTGACCGCCCTCGAGCCGGTCATGCGCTCAACCGAAGGCGCCTGGATTGGCTGGGTCGGTCAGCCTGACCTGGAGTTCGAGCCATTCGACAACGACGGTATCCACATCATTCCGCTCGCGCTGTCGCCGGCCGAAATTGAGAACTACTACGAGGGCTTCAGCAACGACACCCTCTGGCCGCTCTACCACGATGTGATCGCGTCTCCTTCCTATCACCGCGTCTGGTGGGAAACCTACGTGTCGGTCAACCGCCGGTTCGCTGACGCTGCCGCAGCCAAAAGCGCGCACGGCGCAACGGTGTGGGTGCAGGACTACCAATTGCAACTTGTGCCGAAGATGCTTCGGGATGCGCGACCCGATCTCACCATCGGATTCTTTAACCACATTCCGTTTCCGCCATATGGCATCTACTCCCAGTTGCCGTGGCGCACCCAGATCATCGAAGGACTGCTCGGCGCCGACGTCATCGGTTTTCAGCGGGTGGCGGATGCGAGCAACTTTTCGCGCGCCGTACGTCGACTCCTCGGCTACGTCACGAAGTCGACCGACATCGAAGTGCCGACAGACGACGGCGCGACACGTACCGTCGTGGCAAAATCCTTCCCTATCTCGATCGACTCGCGATCGTTTGAGGCACTGGCCCGCCGGCACGACATCCAGAAGCGCGCGAAGGAGATTCGCGATGGTCTCGGCAACCCGAAGACGATCATGCTCGGTGTCGACCGCCTCGACTATACAAAGGGGATCGCCCACCGCTTGAAGGCCTTCGGGGAGTTGCTTCGGGATGGCGCCATCGCGATCGAGGACGTCACGCTCGTTCAGGTGGCCAGTCCCAGTCGCGAACGCGTGCAGGCCTATATGGAGCTGCGCGACGAGATTGAACTCACCGTTGGACGAATCAACGGCGACTTCGCCACGATGAGCCACACCGCGATCAGCTACCACCACCACGGGTACCCGCGCGAGGAGATGGTTGCGCTTTATCTTGCGGCTGACATCATGCTCGTGACCGCGTTGCGCGATGGGATGAACCTCGTCGCCAAAGAGTACGCGGCCGCCCGATTCGATGACGACGGCGTGCTCATCCTGAGCGAGTTCGCGGGAGCTGCGGACGAGTTGAAGCGTGCGCTCCTCATCAATCCGCACGACATCGACGGGCTCAAAGAGACCATCGTGAAAGCGATCGCGATGCCCAAGCGCGACCGGCGGGCCCGGATGCGGTCGCTCCGGAAGCGAGTGCTCGAGCACGACGTCGAGAAGTGGTCGACGCGATTCTTGGATGCTCTGGCCGAGAAGAAACGAGCCGAATGATGGCTGGTCCGTCGCCGCGACGCCCGGTTCCGACCACTCGCGGGCTCTCGCTCGACCTCGTGGGGGCGTTGCACGAGCTCGCTCGCGTGAAGCGCCTGCTCGTGGCTCTCGACTTCGACGGAACCCTCGCTCCCGAGGTCGATGACCCCGAGAAGGCGAGGGCGCTGCCCGAGGCGCACGACGCCGTGCTCGCGTTGCTGGAGCTGCCGAACACGCGGGTCGCGCTCGTCTCCGGTCGCGCGCTTCGAAGCCTCGAAAATGTCTCCGGACTGCCCGACACCGCCCTGCTGGTGGGGTCGCACGGCATCGAATTGCGCCTCGACAGCCCCGACATCACTCTCGCGCTCGACAGCGCCGAACTCCAGGATCGTAAGGCACTCGGCGAGGTGCTTGACGAGGTCGCCGATTCCTTCGACGACGTGTGGGTGGAGAAGAAGCCTGCGGGATTCGCCTTGCACACGCGGCTCGCAACCGAGCACAATTCCCGCGTGGCGCACCTGGTTGCACTGTCGGAGGCGACCGCCGAGATCGACGACCTCACCGTGCGATCGGGCAAGAATGTTCTCGAGTTCTCGGTGCGATCGACGACGAAGGGGGAGGCGATCGAACACCTGAGGGAATACACGCGGGCCGATGCCGTCTTCTTCGCTGGTGACGATGTCACCGATGAGGACGCGTTCGCCGCACTGCAACCGCACGACCTCGGGCTCAAGAGCGGGCCGGGCGATACCCTGGCGAACTATCGCGTCAGAGACCCGTTGCAGGTGGCGCAAGTGCTATCGCTGCTCGCCAACTACCGCTCCGGTGGTCCGCACGAGCAGTGAGCCGCCCCACGGTTCGAGGCCTGCGGCGATGACCCGCACCATGACCAGAGAGTTCTAGACTCTGTAACATGCCTGACACAACTCCCGGACCTCGCGACCTCAAGCCTCGTTCCTGGGTTGTCACCGACGGAATCGAAGCCACCACCTCGCGCGGGATGCTCCGCGCCGTGGGCATGGGCGACGCCGACTGGGACAAGCCGCAGATTGGCATCGCGAGCTCGTGGAACGAGATCACGCCGTGCAACCTCTCTCTCGGGCGGCTCGCGCAAGCGGCCAAGGAGGGTGTGCACCGCGGCGGTGGCTATCCACTGCAGTTCGGCACCGTGTCAGTCTCCGATGGAATCTCGATGGGCCACGAGGGAATGCACTTCTCGCTCGTGAGCCGCGAAGTCATCGCCGACTCGGTCGAGGTCGTCATGCAGGCTGAGCGCCTTGACGGCTCGGTGCTTCTCGCCGGTTGTGACAAATCGATTCCCGGCATGCTCATGGCGGCCGCGCGACTCGATCTAGCATCCGTCTTTCTCTATGCCGGTTCGATCGCTCCCGGCTGGGTTAAGCTCTCGGACGGCACCGAGAAGGACATCACCATCATCGACTCGTTCGAGGCGGTCGGCGCCGTGCGCGCGGGCAAAATGAGCGAAGCCGATGCGAAGCGCATCGAGTGTGCGTTCGCTCCTGGCGAAGGAGCCTGTGGCGGCATGTACACCGCCAACACGATGGCAAGCGTTGCAGAGGCTCTCGGCATGAGCTTGCTCGGTTCCGCCTCGCCAGCAGCGGCCGATCGTCGCCGCGACTACTTCGCGCACCGCTCCGGCGAAGCCGTGGTGGCGATGCTCGAGAAGGGCATCACGTCCCGCGACATTCTGACCAAGGGCGCTTTCGAGAACGCTATTGCCGTGGCCATGGCGCTCGGCGGATCGACCAACGTCGTGTTGCACTTGCTCGCCATCGCGAACGAAGCCGAGGTAGAACTGACCCTGGACGACTTCAACCGAGTCGGCGCGACTATCCCGCACCTCGGTGACCTCAAGCCGTTCGGCAAGTACGTCATGAACGACGTCGATCGCCGCGGCGGGCTTCCGGTGCTTCTCAAGGCTCTCCTGGATGCCGGACTCCTGAACGGCGACGTCATGACGATCACTGGCAAGACGATGGCCGAGAACCTCGCCGAACTCGACATCGAGCCGCTCGACGGTGAAGTATTGCGGACGCTCGACAACCCCATCCACCCGACCGGCGGGCTCACCATTTTGCATGGGTCGTTTGCCCCCGAGGGTGCGGTCGTCAAGACCGCCGGTTTCGACCTTGAGGTTTTCGAGGGCCCGGCGCGGGTGTTCGAACGCGAGCGAGGAGCGATGGATGCGCTGACGAACGGCGATATCCACGCTGGCGACGTCGTGGTCATTCGTTATGAAGGGCCCAAGGGCGGCCCGGGAATGCGCGAAATGCTGGCGATCACCGCGGCAATCAAGGGCGCTGGGCTCGGTCGAGATGTACTACTCTTGACCGACGGACGATTCTCAGGCGGCACAACCGGCCTGTGCATCGGCCACATAGCTCCCGAAGCGGTCGACGCAGGTCCGATTGCCTTCGTGCGCGATGGTGATCTGATACGGGTCGATATCGCTGCTCGCTCGCTCGACCTACTGGTTGACGCAGCTGAGCTGGAGTCCCGCCGAACCGGCTGGGCCCCGCTGCCACCCCGATACACCCGTGGCGTTCTCGCCAAGTACTCGAAACTCGTACGCTCCGCCGCGGAGGGTGCAGTCACCGGGTAGTCGCGCCACAGGTTCCCTCCGGTCATCTCGCTATCAGTCAAGAAGGACACCTTTCATGTCCACGGAATCGATACCCGTGCCATCGGCCGCAGGCCGCCCGCAAAAGCCCGCCGACCGCGCTGAGGCCCCTGTGCTCACCGGCTCGGGCGCCATCCTTCGTTCGCTCGAACTGCTCGGCATCACGGATGTCTTCGGGCTTCCGGGCGGCGCCATCATGCCGTTCTACGACGAGCTGATGTCGTCGGAGGGCATCCGTCACATTCTCGTGCGGCACGAACAAGGTGCCGGACACGCAGCCGAAGGCTATGCCTCGGCGTCGGGCAAGGTCGGTGTCGCGATTGCAACCTCGGGCCCCGGCGCGACCAACCTGGTCACGGCGATTGCGGATGCGCACATGGATTCCGTTCCGCTCCTTGCGATCACCGGTCAAGTCTTTTCCACCTCGATGGGAACGGACGCGTTCCAGGAGGTTGACATCGTGGGCATCACGATGCCGATCACGAAGCATTCCTTCCTCGTGACCAAGCCGGAGGATATCCCCGCCACGATCGCCGCCGCGTATCACATCGCGACGACGGGCCGTCCCGGTCCGGTGCTCGTGGACGTGACGAAGGACTGCCAGCAGAACAGCGCGCCGTTCATCTGGCCGCCGAAGATCGACCTGCCCGGGTACCGCCCTGTCACGAAGGCGCACGGCAAGCAGATCCTGGCGGCGGCGCAATTGCTCGTCGACGCCGAGCGCCCTGTGCTTTACGTGGGCGGTGGCGTCATCCGCGCTCGCGCCCACAGCGAGCTACTTGCGCTCGCCGAGAAGGTCGGCGCCCCCGTCGTGACAACGCTCATGGCTCGCGGAGCGTTCCCCGATTCGCACCCGCAACACCTAGGGATGCCCGGCATGCACGGCACCGTTCCGGCGGTGCTCGCTCTGCAAGAAAGTGACCTCATCGTGTCGCTTGGCGCGCGGTTCGACGATCGCGTCACCGGCAAACCGAGCGAGTTCGCGCCCGACGCGAAGATCGTGCACGTCGACATCGATCCGGCCGAAATCTCGAAGATCCGCTTCGCCGATGTGCCGATCGTGGGAGACGCAAAGGATGTCATCGCAGACCTGACGGTCGCGTTCACGGAAGCCGCCGCATCCGGAGATCAGGACATCAGTGCGTGGTGGACTCGTCTTGACCTGTTGCGCAGCCAGTATCCGTTGGGATTCACGCTGCCCGACGACGGCCTACTGTCGCCGCAGAAGGTCATTCAGCGCATCGGCGAGCTCACCGGGCCCGAGGGCATCTACGCTGCCGGCGTCGGCCAGCACCAGATGTGGGCAGCGCAGTTCATCAAGTACGAGCGTCCGAACTCGTGGCTGAACTCCGGCGGCGCCGGAACGATGGGCTACTCGGTACCGGCGGCGATGGGCGCGAAGGTCGCCGAACCGCACCGCACTGTGTGGGCGATCGACGGCGACGGATGCTTCCAGATGACCAATCAGGAACTTGCCACCTGCACGATCAACAAGATCCCGATCAAGGTCGCGATCATCAACAACTCGTCGCTCGGCATGGTGCGTCAGTGGCAGACGTTGTTCTACAACGGACGCCACTCGTTCACCGACCTGAATACCGGCCATGACACGATGATGATCCCGGACTTCGTCAAGCTCGCCGAAGCATACGGTTGCCTCGCGATCCGCGTTCGCACGGAGGACGAAGTGGATGCTGCGATCACGCTCGCGCTGGAAACGAACGACCGCCCAGTGGTCATTGACTTCATTGTCAGCCGAGACGCGATGGTGTGGCCGATGGTCCCCCAAGGCGTCGGCAATTCGTCGGTGCAATACGCCAGAGACCACGCCCCCGAGTGGGAAGAGGAGTAGACCATGAGCCACGTCCTTTCCCTCCTCGTCGAAGACAAGCCGGGTCTGCTCACGCGAGTGGCCGGATTGTTTGCTCGCCGCGGATTCAACATCGAATCGCTCGCCGTCGGTAAAACCGAGATCGAGGGCCTGTCGCGCATCACCGTTGTGGTCGATGTCGAAGAGTTGCCGCTCGAGCAAGTGACGAAGCAGCTCAACAAACTCGTCAACGTGCTGAAGATCGTCGAACTCGACCCGTCGCAGGCGGTTACTCGTGAGCACTTGCTCATCAAGGTGCGCGTCGACAACACCACCCGGTCGCAGATTCTCGAGGCAGTGAACCTCTTCCGTGCGCGCGTTGTCGACGTGGCGACGGATGCCCTCGTCATCGAAACCACAGGCGACAGTGGCAAGATCCAAGCGTTTCTCCGCGTGCTTGAGCCGTACGGCATCAAGGAAATCGCTCAGAGTGGACTCCTCGCGATCGGCCGTGGGTCGAAGAGCATCACGGAGCGCATTTTCAAGAACTAGACGAGCGCGCGGGTCATTTCGCAGCGGTCGTTCACGAGCACAACAACCAATCAGAGAAAGAGAAAACAGTGACCGAGATCTTCTACGACAAGGACGCGGACCTCGCCCTCATCCAGGGCAAGAAGGTTGCCATCGTCGGCTATGGCTCGCAGGGCCACGCGCACGCTCAGAACCTTCGCGACTCGGGCGTCGACGTCGTCATCGCGCTCAAGGAGGGATCGAAGTCGACCGCAAAAGCTGAAGAGGAAGGCTTCACCGTCAAGAGTGTCGCTGACGCCGCCGAGTGGGCCGATGTGATCATGATTCTCGCGCCCGACCAGCACCAGCGGTCGATCTTCAACGAGAGCATCAAGGACAAGCTGACCGAGGGCAAGGCGCTCGCGTTTGCGCACGGCTTCAACATCCGCTTCGGCTACATCGAGGCGCCGGAGGGCGTCGACGTCATCCTCATCGCCCCGAAGGCTCCCGGTCACACCGTCCGACGCGAGTTCGTCGCCGGTCGCGGCATCCCGGACATCATCGCGGTCGAGCGTGACGCATCCGGTCAGGCTTGGGACCTCGCGAAGTCCTATGCCAAGGCGATCGGTGGAACGCGCGCTGGCGTCATCAAGACCACCTTCACCGAAGAGACCGAAACCGACTTGTTCGGTGAGCAGGCCGTGCTCTGTGGCGGCACCTCGCAGCTCGTGCAGTATGGCTTCGAAACCCTCATCGAGGCGGGCTACCAGCCGCAAATCGCCTACTTCGAGGTGCTGCACGAACTCAAGCTCATCGTCGACCTCATGTGGGAGGGCGGCATCGCGAAGCAGCGCTGGAGCGTGTCTGACACGGCTGAGTACGGCGACTACGTTTCGGGCCCGCGCGTCATCAGCCCGGAAGTGAAAGAGAACATGAAGGCCGTGCTCGCGGACATCCAGTCCGGTGCGTTCGCCGAGCGCTTCATCGCAGACCAGGATGCCGGGGCCCCCGAGTTCATGGCGCTGCGGGCCAAGGGCGAGCAGCACCCCATCGAGGCGACCGGTCGCGAATTGCGCGCGCTGTTCGCGTGGAAGCAGCAGGACTCGGACTACGTCGACGGCAGCGCCGCGCGCTAATCCAACCAGACCAGACGCACCCTGTTGTGCAGGACATTCACGCCCGTCGGCCCTGAATTCGGCAGTTTTCCGGCTGATTCCGGCGAGATGTCCTGCACAACCGGGAGGGGGATGCTGTGAGCGAGCCTGATGACGACGCGTTGCGCTGGGAAGGCGACGACCCCGCCGACGCGCAGCGGCGCGTCCGCGGCGCCCGCCGTGCACGCCCGACGGCGGAGGAGTTCGCGCGCGAAGTCGGACGCAGCGACAGCGACGGCGAGAGTACCGAAATTGCGACGGAAGGCCGTGCGGCCGCTTCGGTGGCGCTTGTGGTGTACGGCATCCTCGTCGGGCTCTACGCGTTCCTCACTGTCGGCTGGATCGTGTCGATCGTGCGCGACCCCTTCTCGCAGGCGGGCCTGTTCGCCGAGATCATGTACCAGTTCGGCGAGTTCTTGGCGATCGCCGCGCCGGCGCTCTGGTTCACGGCGACGATGACTCTCGCCCGTCACCGCACCGACGTTGTGCGAATCAGCTGGCTTGTGGTCGGCGGCGTAATCCTGTTGCCCTGGCCGTTCCTGTTGGGAGCGATGTGATGTCGGATGTCGCTGCCGATACCCCAAGGGCCGCCACACCTCAGGAGCGCCGCACCGGTGCACTCGCGATCGCCGTGCTCATCGGGTTCGGATTGCTCTACGCCTACGACCTGTTCGAGGCGATCTCGAGCCTCGTACAGGTGCCAGAGGAGATCGCGGTATCCAACGCGGTCTTCGGGCGCGAAGTTGCGGTGCCGTGGACCGCACTCATCGCAGCGACCGTTCTCCCACCACTCGTGTTCGCCGTCTCGGCGATCGCCGGACGCAGACGCACTGTTGGAGCGCGTGTTCTCATCCTCGCTGTCGGCCTCGCCGTCGTCGCAACGCTCACTTTGAGTATTACGGCGTACGTCCGGGCCGGCGGTCTGTGACCATATCGAGCCGGGTAGAATTGCCCGGGCCTCGCGGCAGCTGAGGCACTTATCGCTATCTGAAGGACTCCATTCGTGGCAAAGCCGATCGTGTTGATCGCCGAAGAACTTTCTCCCGCAACAGTCGATGCACTGGGGCCCGACTTCGACGTCCGTTCCGTTGACGGCACCGACCGTCCGGCGCTTCTCGCCGCGCTCGCCGACGCGAGTGCGATCCTCATCCGCTCGGCGACCCAGGTCGACGCAGAGGCGATCGCCGCGGCTCCCGCGCTGAAGGTGATCGCCCGCGCCGGCGTCGGTCTCGACAACGTCGACATAAAGTCGGCCACCTCGGCGGGAGTGATGGTCGTCAACGCGCCCACTTCCAACGTCGTGAGCGCTGCCGAGCTCGCCATCGGCCACTTGCTTTCCCTGGCCCGGTTCATTCCCGATGCGAACCACTCGGCGAAGTCGGGGGAGTGGAAACGATCCAAGTTCACCGGCGTTGAGCTTTACGACAAGACGATTGGCATCGTCGGCCTCGGGCGTATCGGCACCCTCGTCGCCCAGCGCCTTGCGGGCTTCGACGCCAACCTCATCGCCTTCGACCCCTACGTCACCCCGGCTCGCGCCCAGCAGCTCGGCATCACACTCGTGTCGCTCAACGAGCTCATGGCGCAGTCCGACTTCATCACCATCCACATCCCGCGCACCCCGGAGACCACTGGGCTGATCGGCGCCGATCAGTTCGCCCAGGCGAAGCCGAACCTGCGCATCGTCAACGCGAGCCGCGGCGGCATCATCGACGAAGATGCCCTGTATGCCGCGCTCAAGTCAGGCCGCATCGCCGGAGCCGGGCTCGACGTCTTCGTCAATGAACCGCCCACGGGCTCGTCGCTCCTGGGTCTCGACAACATCATCCTCACCCCGCACCTCGGCGCGTCAACCGAAGAGGCGCAGGAGAAGGCGGGCGTTTCGGTTGCCAAATCGGTGCGCCTCGCGCTCGACGGCGAACTGGTTCCGGATGCGGTGAACGTCGCCGGCGGAGTCATCGACCCGTATGTGCGCCCCGGCATCCCGCTCATGGAGAAGCTCGGCCAGATCTTCGCCGGCCTGGCAACAAGCCCACTCACGAACGTCGATATCGAGGTGCGCGGCGAGATCGTTGCGTATGACGTGAGCGTGCTCAAGCTCGCGGCGCTCAAGGGCATCTTCAGCAAGATCGTGAGCGAGAAGGTGAGCTACGTCAACGCGCCACTGCTCGCCGACCAGCGCGGCGTGCAAGTGCGCCTGCTGACCGACGCGGTGAGCGAGGAGTACCGCAACGTGCTCACGCTCAGCGGGGCGCTGAGCGATGGATCGCAGATCTCGGTCGCCGGAACCCTGACCGGCACGAAACAGATCGAGAAGATCGTTGGCATCAACGGCTACGAGGTCGAGGTGCCCATCGCTGAGCACCTCATTGTTATGATCTACCGTGACCGCCCCGGAATCGTGGCCATCTACGGCCGCGAATTCGGCGACGCCGAGATCAACATCGCGGGAATGCAAATCGCGCGCAAGCGCGCCGGTGGCCAAGCCCTGAGCGTGCTCACGGTCGACTCGCCCGTGCCCGAAGGCCTGCTGAAGAAGGTCGCCGCGGCGATCGAAGCCGACCTCATGCACGAGATCGACATCGTGGAACTCTAGAGCGACCACAACCACGCGCTCGCTCGCGGAATGCGAAAGGCCCGGACGATGTCCGGGCCTTTCGTGGTTGGAGTGGTGACTTGGCAAGCTCTAGAGAAGCGGGTCGCTCTCGGTTGACCGCCGGGTTACCTTCTCGCCGCTCGCGGGGTCGACCGCCGAACGCTGCGTCGTGACCGACTGGCGCTTGCGTGCCACCAGCACGAGACCGACGATGAAGACAATCAGCCCGGCCCCCATCAGCAGGTAGCCGACGAGATCGAGGTTGATCCAATCGACCTCGACGTTCAGCGCGAAAGTCAGCACCGCGCCGATAACGAACAATACAATTCCGGATCCAATGCTCATGCGGGAACAGTACCACCGCGAGTGTCGCGGTCTACGAAGCCCGCCACAGCCTTGACTGCGCGAGAAGGTGGGTATATGGTTCGCGCGTGCGCGAGACACCGAGCGGCGGGTCTGTCAGCGGCCGCGGTCGCCGGTGGGGGATTGCGACGCTCGCCGTTCTGGGCGCGCTCGTTCTTCTTGCTGCCGTATTGGTGGTGAGCGGAGTCGTCATCAATCCGCGTCAGCAATCGATGCTTGACCGCGCCGCTGACATCGAACCGCCGGATGGTTTCACAACGAGCCATGAGCCGATCGGCGTCGGCTGGTGCGGGTACTTCCAGTTGTGGTGTGACGAAGCCGAAGTGTTGTGGAGCTACGCCCCTTCGGACGAATTGACGGACCCCATCGAGATGTGTGCGCCGTTTTTGCAGTGGGCGAAGGAGCAAGGTGTGGAAACGATATTCCTCGCGTCAGATGCCGAGTGGCCGACGTGGCTTGACGCCGAGATCGTCAGCGAGAGGGAGAAGTCGGGCCCGCAGACATTTGCGGTCGACTCGCCGGCCGCTCGGGACACCTGCGTCGACGTGGTGACGCATCCGCGACGTGGGGATGACGGGCTCGACAAAGCGATGAACCTCATCGGCGTTCAGCACACTGAGGACAACTACGCGGAAGTGTTCGTCGCGCGCATCACCGAGGCGAAGTCGCTTCCTGACGGCAATCCCGGCAATGGCTCGGCGTGGACCTTCATGGTGATGGGTGGTCTTCATTCGATCGAATAATGGGCCCGTTCGCGCGCGATAACCTGAGTGCATGTCTCGAGTTGTGCGCGTCGCTGTCATCGCTGGCGATGGAATTGGCCCCGAAGTTACGAAAGAAGCCGTCAAAGTGCTCGGCGCGGTTGCGCCGAGTGGCGTGACGTTCGAGACCACCGCCTTTCCGTTCGGCGCCGGACACTATCTGGCGACCGGCGAGATTCTGACCGACGCCGACATCGCCGAACTGGCGACATTCGACGCGATTTTGCTCGGCGCGGTTGGCGGCGACCCCCGGGATGCCCGCCTCGCTGGCGGGATCATCGAGCGCGGTCTCCTGCTCAAGCTGCGATTCGCTCTGGACCACTACATGAACCTGCGGCCGACGCAGATCTTTCCCGGTGTGGTGAGCCCGCTGGCGAACCCTGGCGCTGTCGACTTCGTCGTCGTGCGGGAGGGAACCGAGGGCCCGTATGTGGGAAACGGCGGATCCATTCGCACGGGCACCCCGCACGAAATAGCCAACGAGGTGTCGGTCAATACTGCCTTCGGAGTCGAACGCCTCGTGCGCGCTGGCTTCGGCACGGCGGCGCGGCGCCGCAACAAGCTCACGCTCGTGCACAAGACCAACGTGCTCACACACGCTGGCGGCCTCTGGCAGCGCACCGTCGACCGAGTCGCGCTCGAATATCCCGACGTTGCCGTCGACTACCTGCACGTGGATGCGGCGACCATCTTCATGGTCACCAACCCGAGCCGCTTCGACACGATCGTCACAGATAATCTGTTCGGAGACATCCTGACCGACCTCGCAGCCGCAATAAGTGGCGGAATCGGGCTTGCGGCATCCGGAAACATCAACCCAGACGGGGATTTCCCGTCGATGTTCGAGCCAGTACACGGATCGGCCCCCGACATCGCCGGTCAGTCGATCGCTGATCCAACCGCGGCGATCCTCTCCGTAGCGCTCATGCTCGACCACCTCGGCTTTGCCGACGTGGCGACGCGCGTGACGAGCGCCGTCGAGGCGGATCTCGGAGCGCGCGGTGACCTGCCCCGATCAACCTCGGCTGTCGGTGACGCGATCGTCACGGCTCTGACGCACAATTAGGTACCACGCTTCGACGCGAAGCATCGACGAGAGAGCACGAATGCCCATTCAGTTGCAGATGGCCACGCCCGACCTCCATTTCTTGGTGCGCAAGAATCAGGCAGCGAAGAGCGTCGAGGAGCGCGATGCGCTTCTTGCCAATCCGGGCTTCGGCAAGAACTTCACCGACCACATGGTCGACATCTGCTGGTCGGAGCGCGGAGGGTGGCATCGCCCACGCGTGCAGCCCTACGGACCAATAGAGCTCGACCCCGCTGCCGCGGTGCTGCACTACGGGCAGGAGGTCTTTGAGGGGCTCAAGGCGTACCGCCACGCCGACGGCTCGATCTGGTCGTTCCGTCCCGAGGCCAACGCTGCGCGTATGCAGCGTTCGTCGCGTCGTCTCGCTCTTCCCGAGCTTCCCACCGAGTACTTCGTCGACTCGCTCAAACAGCTCATCGCCGTGGATAGTGACTGGGTGCCGTCGGCTCCCGAGACGAGTCTCTACCTTCGTCCGTTCATGTTCGCGAAGGAGGCGTTCCTCGGCGTTCGGCCCGCGGCGAAGGTGAATTATTACGTGATCGCGAGCCCGGCTGGAGCGTATTTTCCCGGCGGGGTCGCTCCCGTGTCGATCTGGCTTTCGACCCACTACTCGCGTGCAGGCAAGGGTGGAACTGGAGCGGCAAAGACCGGCGGTAACTACGCCTCGAGTCTCGTTGCTCAAGCAGAGGCGTACGACAACGGCTGCGCGCAGGTGCTTTTTCTCGACTCGGTCGAGGGTAAGTACCTCGAAGAACTCGGTGGCATGAACATCGTGCTGGTCTACAAAGACGGCACCCTCGTCACGCCGAAGAGCGAGAGCATCCTGGAGGGAATCACCCGCGACTCGATCCTCCAGCTCGCGCGTGACCGGGGTCACCCCGTGGTGGAGCGCCAGGTGTCCCTGCAGGAATGGCGCGACGGCGCTGCGTCGGGCGAGATCACCGAGGTGTTCGCGTGCGGCACGGCCGCGGTCGTGACACCGATCGCGATGCTCAAGGGCGCCGATTTCAGCATCGGTTCGGCAGACGCTCCCGCTGGCGAACTGACGATGTCGCTACGGCAGGAACTTACCGACATCCAGTACGGCAAGGCGCCCGACCGACACGACTGGATGATGCGCCTCGACGCCTGAGCGTCGATCGCGTTATTCGTTCGCGAGCACGCCGTCACGCTATGGGCGTGCCCTCTCGGCCGTGGATAGTGGGCATACAGTAGTGGGGTGAAGATCGCGCGATTCAGTACCGGTGCAGACCCTCGATATGGCATCGTCGACGGCGACGACCTCGTCGTGCTGGCGGGTGACCCGCTGTTCAGCGGATTCGACACGACCGACGAGCGCATCCCGCTCGATGACGTGCGACTGCTCGCGCCGGTCATCCCGCGTTCCAAGGTCGTGTGTGTCGGCCTCAACTATCCTGAGCACAAGGAAGATATGGGCTCGGGCGGGCCAGAGACCCCCCTCATCTTCTTGAAGCCGAACACCTCCATCGTCGGACCCGGCGACTACATCCAGTTGCCGCCGGTCGAGGGGCGCATCGTGCACGAGGGTGAACTCGCCGTCGTGATCGGCAAGGTTGCCCGTCGCGTCAAGGCGGAGGATTTCGCCGACTACGTCTTCGGCTACACGATCGCCAATGACGTCACCGCGCGCGACGTAATGCTCAGCGACGGACAGTGGGCTCGAGCGAAGGGCTACGACACGTTCTGTCCGCTCGGCCCCGTTATCGAGACCGAGCTCGACCCGTCGGGCCTGGAGATCACCACTCACGTCGATGGCGAGAAGCGGCGTCATGGCAACACCCGTGACATGTTGCACAGCGTGGGCGAGATCCTCGAGTTTGCATCGGATGTGTGGACCCTGCTTCCGGGTGACGTGATCATCATGGGCACACCGGCCGGACTCGGCGGCTTCCACGACGGGCAGACCGTCGATATCACGATCGAGGGAATTGGCACGCTCTCCAATCCCGCCCGCAACCGCGGCTAGCCGTGCCTGCCCCGGCTGAGCACGACTCGGCGGCACTGGCAGGACTCCAGCGACGGGTGGTGCTATACCTCAGCATCGGTCAGGTGCTCGGGGGTATCGGCCTCGGATCGACCGTCTCGCTGGGAGCACTGCTCGCCGAAGCCGTCTCTGGCTCTGCGGCCTGGTCGGGGATGGCCGCGACGATGAGCACTCTCGGCGCAGCAAGCGCCGCAATTCCGCTCGCGTACTTCGCGAAGCGCAAGGGGCGACGACCGGCGTTGAGCGTCGGGGCGTTCGTCGCGGCGCTGGGAACAGCCCTCGCCGTCGTCGCAGTCGGCGTCGATTCGTTCATTGTGCTCCTGGCGTCGTTCGTCTTGATCGGCTTCGGTCTCGCGGTCGGCCTTCAAGCGCGCTTCGCTGCCGCCGATCTCGCCTCGAGCGCACATCGAGGCCGCGACCTGTCACTGGTGGTCTGGGCCACCACAATCGGCGCCGTCGCCGGCCCCAACCTGATCGGCCCCGGCGATGCGGTCGGAAAACTGATCGGCATGCCGACCCTCACCGGCCCGTACCTGCTGACCTTCGTCGCGTTCGTGGCCGCGGGCATCGTCTACGAGGTGGGGTTGCGGCCCGACCCGCTCCGATTGCGTCAGCATCTCGACCTCACATCGCATCCTGCCTCGCCCACGGTGGTCGCGGCCCGTCAGCCGGCACGAGCAGCCTTCGCGATCGCGACGCTGTCGCTCAGCACCGCGACGATGGTCGCCGTGATGGCTATGACGCCCGTGCACTTGCGCGATCACGGCGCGGTCATCTCCGTCATCGGCCTCGTCATCAGCGTGCACATCGCGGGCATGTACAGCGTCGCGCCGGTGTTTGGAATTCTCGCCGATCACCTCGGCCGCATCCCGACCGTGCTCATCGGCCAAGTGATCTTCGTCGTCTCTTTGGCGACGCTCGCCGTAGCCGACCAAAGCCAAGTCGCCGTCACCGTCGGGCTGATTCTGCTCGGGTTGGGATGGAGCGCGTCGACCGTTGCCGCATCCACCCTGCTGACGGAGTCGGTCACGGTTGCTCGCCGAGCGCTCGTCCAGGGGCGCTCCGACCTCATCATGAATCTGACCGCAGCGACCGCCGGCGCGCTCTCTGGCGTCGTGCTGTCTCTTATCGGCTACAGCGGCCTCGCCCTCGCGGCCGGCGTGCTCGTGCTGTCGGTGTTCGCCTTCGCGGGAGTGCTGCGCGCGACCGGTCGGTAGGATTGCCTCCGATGTCTGTCCCATTCTCCGACGCCACGGGCGTCGACGTTCGCGTTCGCTTCTGCCCATCGCCGACCGGAACGCCGCACGTCGGCCTCATCCGCACCGCCCTCTTCAATTGGGCGTTCGCGCGTCACAACGGAGGCAAGCTGATCTTCAGAGTGGAAGACACGGATGCCGCACGCGACTCCGAGGAGAGCTACCTGCAGCTCCTCGACGCGCTGCAGTGGTTGCGCATCGACTGGGACGAGGGCATCAATGTCGGCGGGCCACACGGGCCGTACCGTCAATCGCAGCGCTCCGAGATCTATGCCGAGGTGATCGACCGGCTGAAGGCATCCGGACACCTCTATGAAAGTTTCGTCACCGCCGAGGAGATGGAAGCCCGAAACCTCGCGCAGGAGCGCGACCCGAAGCAGGGCTACGACAACTTCGAGCGTGAGCTGACCGACAACGAGCGGGCCACACTTCGTGCTCAAGGGCGCGTGCCGGCGCTGCGATTGCGCGTTCCCGACGACGACCTCGGCTTCGACGACCTCGTGCGCGGCGAGATCACGTTTCCCGCCGGGTCGTTCACCGACTTCGTGGTCGTGCGGCCGAACGGCATCCCGCTGTATACCTTCGTGAACCCCGTTGACGACGCCCTCATGGGCGTCACCCACGTGCTCCGCGGCGAGGACCTGCTCTCGTCGACCCCGCGACAGATCGCGCTGTACCACGCCCTCGTCGAGATCGGGCTGACGTCATTCGTGCCGCGATTCGGGCACTTGCCCTATGTGATGGGGGAAGGCAACAAGAAGCTCTCGAAGCGTGATCCGGAGTCGAACCTGTTCCACCACCGTGATCGGGGCTTCGTTCCCGAGGGGCTGGTCAACTACCTCGCACTCCTTGGCTGGTCGCTCACCCACGATCGTGACGTTTTCACGACGGATGAACTGGTCGCCGCATTCGACGTCACGAGCGTCAACCCCAACCCGGCCCGC
>JANOYC010000045.1:0-3932 GCA_031428675.1 Microbacteriaceae bacterium
CCGATCACCAGAAGTGTCCTGAACAGGGCGATGTGCAATCCGAGTTTCTAGGGTCGCCATGCGCCTTTCGACCCCCTACTTCGCGAGAGAATACATTCGTGCGTATGGATCCGAGCGTGAGCGCTGACCGGCGAGGGCGACACCGCGCTGAAAGTCGCTCGATCGTCGTCCAGGAGGCGCCGCACTCCGCCTGGTTCTACGTGCGACTGGGAATCAGTATCGGCGTGATGGCGCTCGTGCTTGGTCTGGCCGCCCTCCTCGTCGTGCTCCCGCGCGTGGCTGGCGCGGTGCCATTAACGGTTCTCACCCAATCGATGGAGCCGACGCTTCCACCAGGCACGCTCATCGTCGTGCGACCGGTGGAACCGGCTGACGTCGCGATTGGCGACGTCGTCACCTATCAAATCGAACCGGGTGAGCCCGCCGTCATCACCCACCGCGTCATCGGGGTGCAGTTCTCGGGTGAGGGGGTGCGTCAATTCACTCTCAAGGGCGACAACAACGCCCAACCCGATCCTGAGCTCGTCACCGAACCGCAAGTGCGAGGCAAGCTGTGGTACAGCGTTCCGGGCTTCGGATACCTGAGTAGCTTCATGAACGGCGACGCGCGGGGCTTTCTCATCCCGGTCGCCGGGACGCTCCTGATCGGGTACTCGGGTTGGTCGATCGTTACGGCCCTGGTCGGACGCGCGCACTCGCGGCGGCTCACGCGGGCGACGGAAGCGGCGGCGGCCGGACTTCCGCCATTTGACACCTTCGAAGACGAATAACTGCTCTAGAGTGTGACCTCGTGAAGGCAATCCGTCGATTTACCGTCCGCACCGTCCTCCCCGAAGCGCTCGCGCCGCTGGACGAACTTGCCACCAACCTGCGCTGGTCGTGGCACGAACCGACGAGGCAATTGTTCTCGTCTATCTCCCCAGAGCTGTGGGACGAACTAGGTCACGATCCCGTCGGCCTGCTCGGCGCTATCGAAACCGAACGTCTTGCCGAACTCGCCGCCGACGACGAGTTCCTCGAGCGCACCATCGCATTGCGCGACGACCTGCACCACTATCTCACCAGCCCGCGGTGGTACCAGGAGCTCGACGGTGCGCCGACCTCGATCGCCTATTTCTCGCCCGAGTACGGCATCGCCGCCGCCCTCCCGCAGTACTCCGGGGGATTGGGCATCCTCGCCGGCGACCATCTGAAGAGCGCATCCGACCTCGGGGTGCCGATCGTCGCCGTCGGACTGTTCTACCGCGCCGGCTACTTCCGCCAGGCGATCTCCCGCGAGGGCTGGCAACAGGAGAGCTACCCCGTGCTCGATCCGGACGGACTCCCGCTGTCGCTCCTGCGCAATCCGGACGGCTCCGCCGTTCAGGTGACGATCGCGCTGCCCGGCGGGAGGGCGCTCTACGCGCGAATCTGGCGAGTCAACGTGGGGCGCATCCCGCTTCTTCTGCTCGACACGGACATCCCGGAGAATGAGGACTCGTTGCGCTCGGTCACCGATCGCCTCTATGGCGGCGGCGGCGAGCACCGACTACTACAAGAACTGTTGCTCGGCATCGGCGGCGTTCGTGCCATTGCGGAGTATGCGAATCTCACCGGCCAGGCAATGCCTGAGGTGTACCACACCAACGAAGGCCACGCCGGCTTCCAAGGCCTTGATCGCATCAGCGGCCTTATCGGCGATGGGCTTTCCTTCGCGGAAGCGTTGCAGGTGGTGCGAGCCGGAACCGTTTTCACAACCCACACGCCCGTTCCTGCGGGAATCGACCGGTTCGACTCGGGCCTCATCGAGAAGTACTTCTCGGGTGATCTGCTGCCCGGCGTCGACGTGGCCGACGTGCTCGAACTCGGCGCCGAGAACTTCCCGGGTGGAACGCCCGGCACGTTCAACATGGCGGTCATGGGGCTCCGACTCGGTCAGCGAGCCAACGGAGTCTCCAAGCTGCACGGCGCGGTGTCCCGCGGCATGTTCGGCGCGCTCTGGCCGGGTTTCGACGCGACCGACGTGCCGATCACCTCGGTCACCAACGGCGTTCACGCTCCGACGTGGACCGATCCGGCGCTCATCGACCTTGCCTCGTCACGCCTCGGCACGACCGAGACCGCTAGCTGTGACTGGACCTCTCCTGCTGTCACCGACGCCGATCTCTGGACCGTGCGGCAGACCATGAAACAGCAACTCGTCGTCGACGCCCGCAAGCGCGTAGCCGCATCGTGGATGGAACAGAACCCGGGTCGAGGCGAGCCGTCGTGGATCGACACCGTTCTCGACCCCAACGCGCTGACCATTGGATTCGCGCGGCGCGTTCCGACCTACAAGCGGCTGACGCTCATGCTCCACGACCAAGAGCGACTGCGGAAGATCCTCACCAACAAGGATCGCCCGGTTCAAATGGTGATCGCAGGAAAGTCGCATCCTGCCGACGACGAAGGCAAGCGACTGATCCAGCGACTGGTGGAATTCGCATCCACCCCGGAGTTGCGTGGCAAGATCGTGTTCCTTCCGAACTACGACATCGCCATGGCGCAGACGCTCTATCCCGGCACCGACGTGTGGCTCAACAACCCGTTGCGTCCGCTCGAAGCGTGTGGAACGTCGGGCATGAAAGCGGCGCTCAACGGATCGCTGAATCTGTCGATCCTCGACGGCTGGTGGGCCGAGTACTACGACGAGCGCAACGGCTGGGCCATCCCGACCGCGGATGCCGCCGGTGACGGAGCGGAGCGCGACAAGCTCGAAGCCGACAGCCTCTACGATCTCATCGAGAACCGCATCGCACCACGATTCTACGATCGTGACGCCGACGGCATCCCGACGAAATGGGTTGCGTCGATCCGGCACACCCTGGCGACACTGTCACCGTCGCTGTCTGCGGATCGCATGCTGCGCGAGTACGTGACGACCCTCTACGCTCCGGCAGCGGTGTCGTGGCGCGCGATCTCTGCCTCGGCGTTCGAGCCTGCCCGCGAGCTCGCGGCCTGGAAAGAGAAGGTTGTCGGTGCGTGGTCGAACGTGCATGTTTCCCACGTCGAATCCGGTGGATTGGACGCGTCTCCGCAGGTCGGTGACACTTTGCGCGTGCGTGCGCACGTCGACTTCGACGGGCTCACGCCGGATGACGTGCTCGTTGAGGTGGTTTACGGCCGAGCGGACGAGGGCGACGGCCTGTCGAACATCAAACGCAAGGAGCTGACGCTGTCGTCGCACGGGCTCGGTCATCCGGCGACATTTACCGGCGCGATCACACTCGAGCGCGCGGGTGGCTTCGGGTACAACGTGTGTGTGGTGCCGAAGCATCCGCTTCTCGCATCGAGGGCCGAACTCGGACTCGTCGCTATCGCAGACTGAGGTGCGGGCGAGCGGGTCTAGCCGACCCGCTCGCGCGCTATCGGCGCGAAGGATGCCGCTATCGCGACCGCCAGGTCGTCGGGGGACAACTCGATGTCGAATCCGCGGCGGCCTCCCGAGACGAAGATGGTGTCGAACAACATCGCCGTCTCATCGATGACCGCCGGCAACCGCGTTTTCTGGCCCACCGGGCTGATGCCGCCGAGGACATAGCCGGTCTTGCGTTGCGCGAGAGCGGGGTCCGCAAGTGAGCCCTTCTTGCCGCCCAACGTCTGCGCGAGGGCCTTCAGGTCGAGGTTTCCGGCCACCGGCACAATGGCCGCCACCAGGTGGTCGTCGATGCTCGCGATGAGTGTCTTGAACACCCGCTCGGGGTCGAGATTCAGCGCCGTGGCGGCTTCCACGCCGTAGTTCGTTTCGTGGGGGTCGTGGCGGTACGTGTGTACCCGAAATGGAATTCCCGCCGCATCCAGCGCCGCGGTAGCCCGAGTCATCATCCCCCGCCCTGTTCCGTCGGGTGAGCACTTTCTGCTCTTATGCCCAGCGTATAAGAGCAGAAAGTGCTCATTCGGCGGGATGGCGCTAG
>JANOYC010000046.1:0-3642 GCA_031428675.1 Microbacteriaceae bacterium
TCGCCCACCACGGTGTCGACACCGTTCGGCAGGTCGTGCACGAAACTCGCTTGGGCGATCTCGAGCGCCTCAGAAAGCACCGCATCCGCTTCGACGCCCGGCGGCAACTCCGGCCTGCCGAGCAGCACGTTATCCCGCACCGATGCCGAGAACAGAGTGGCGTCTTCGAACGCCATCGCGATGTGCTGGCGTAGCTCGTCGCGAGTGAGGTCGCGCACATCCAGACCGTCGAGCCGCACGGCCCCACTCGTCGCGTCGTATAGCCGGGTCGCGAGGGTTGTCAGCGTGGTCTTCCCCGAGCCGGTGAGCCCCACGAGCGCCATCGTCTCCCCCGGTTCGATCTCGAGGTCGATGCCATCCAGCAGGTCGGGATACTGCGCCGGGGCGTCCTGATAGCGAAAGTGCACGTTGTCGAAAACGAGTCGGCCGCGCGGTTCCGCGACCCGCTCGGGATGCTCGGGGTCGGTGATGTCGTTCTGCGCATCCATTACCTCGAAGAAGCGGTCGATCGCGGTGCGCGCGTCGAACGTCATCGAGAGAAGGAAACCGATCGATTCGATCGGAAAGCGCAGGATCGCGGCCGCGGCGAAGAAAGCGAACAACTGGCCGACGGTGAGTTCGCCGATCGCGGCGAGCCAGACGCCGCCCAGGAGGCAGAGCGCGAACGCGGCATCCGGAATCGCGACGAGCCACGCCCACAGCACCGACACCGCGCGGGCCTTCTCGATCTCGGTGCCCCGAAGGCTCTCGGCCCGGCTGGCGAACTTCGCCAGCGAATCCTTGCCCCGACCAAACGCCTTCAGCACGCGGATGCCGTGCACCGACTCCTCGACGGCCGTCGCGAGATCGCCCTGCTGATCTTGACTGCGTCGCGAAATGATCGAGTATCGCTTCTCGAACCGGAAAGCGACGAGCCATAGCGGCGTCGAGCAGACGAAGAAGAGCAGGCCGAGCAGCGGGCTCCAATACAGCAGCACCGCGAAGCCAGCGATGATCGTGGCCACGTTGACAACGAGCAGCACCAGCGCCCAGGTGAGCCAGCGGCGGATGATGTTGAGGTCGCTCACCGCCCGCGAGAGCAGCTGTCCGCTCTGCCAGCGATCGTGGAACGCGATCGGCAGGTCTTGCAGCTTGGCGTAGAGCCCGTTGCGCATCCCCGCCTCGACGTGCGTGCCCGGTGTGAGCACGAACCAGCGACGAAACGCGATGAGCGCCGCCTCGAGGATGCCGAGGCCGAGCACGAGCAGCACCGCCGGCCAGATCTCCGCGCTATCGTTCGCGGCAATCGGCCCATCAACGAGCACCTGAATCACGAGCGGGATCGCGAGCGAGATGATTCCGGCGACCACACCGACCGCCATTCCCACGTAGATGCGGGGCATCGCCGGTTTCACGTAGGGGTACAGCCGTGCGATGGCTCGCACGGTGCTGGTGCGCTTGGGGGGAGTGCTGTTCGGGTCGGTGGCCAGATCAGTGTGTGCGTCGGTGTTTGCGTCGGGGGACAACGGTCTCTTCGTTTCGGGTCTCTTCGTTTCGTTGGCACGGCTCGAAGCAGTGCGGAATGTGAGCAGCCCTCCAGAATAACCGCTAGGCGACGCTGTGCGCTGGCGTCAGCGCACGCGCACCGACATGCACGTGACGCTGCCCTCGAGTTTCTCGAACTCGCTCACGTCAACGGCGACCACCCGGTAGCCGAGGCTTTCCACGAGCGCGATCGACTGCACGGCCGACGCGGCCATCAGCACGGTGTCGGGAGCGAGCACGACGATCGCGGCGCCGTGTTTCTCGGGGAGCGGCAAGAAGCGCGTGAAGAGCTCGGGGTGCTCGACCACGGCCGGGTGGCCGACAACGGTGCCATCCGGAAGTGCGCCGACGGCAGACTTGAGGTGCAGCACTCGGGTGATCGGCACGGCGACCACGGAGTAGCCGAGCGGCGTCACGATCGCACGCAGCTGACGGATGCCGTCGGCGTTCGTTCGTCCACCGCGGCCCACGTAGACGGTCATCCCGACCTTCAGCACATCGCCGCCGTCAAGGGTGCCGGGTTCGTCGATGCGATATACGGCGAAGCCCAGTTGACGCACCGCTTCTTCGGTGCCGGTTGTCTCGGCTCGGCGGCTCTCGGCGCCCGGGCTCGTGATCACGGCGACGCCCTCGAACACGACCACGGTGTCTTCCACGAACACGGAGTCGGGCAGGTCGTCGGCCGGCGACACCTCGACGGCGCGGAAGCCGTGGTCTTCGAGAGCGGCGACGTAGTTCTCCCACTGCTCGTCGGCCTTGTCGGCGTCGACGGGCACGCGCTCGATGTGTGTCGTGATTCCGTCAGCGAGGCGCGCGGACGGCGGGCGAACCAGCGCAACCATGCGGGGCACCCGGATCGACGACGACGTTGCCTCGACGACCGAGCGCCATGCGAGGCGGCCGACCGTGGGGAAGGTGACCGCAGCCGCCACGATGTAGATCAGATTGGTGCCGGCGAGGCTTGCAACGAGCACGTCGGCGATCGGCTGCGTCAGCAAGGTGCCGGCGGGAACGAGCGTCATCACGGCGCCCAGCAATGCCGCTGCCGCACTCGTGACGATGCCGGCCACGACCGCGGTGAACCAGAACCGCGTGGCACGGAGCGCTGCAGCGATCGACGCAAACGCGAACAGCGCGACGGATGCCGGGGTGAAGAATTGCGACACGTCACGCAGCACTTCCGGCTTGGTTCCGTTCAGGAGGAAGTACGCGAAGACCACGACCGCGTGAACGACGACCGCGACGCTGACTCCGGTGACCACCGCCGCCGCGAGTCCGCGAAGCACGCTCAGTCGGGGGCGCGTCGGCCGTGGGGAAGTGCTCGGCGAGTTCGCCGTGATTGTCGACATGAACAAATGCTCCTAGTGGAAGAAGTGGCGCTCGCCGGTGAAGTACATCGTGACGCCCGCGGCCTTCGCCGCCGCGATGACCTCTTGGTCACGCACGGAACCGCCGGGTTGCACGACCGCGGCGACCCCGGCATCCAGTAGCACTTGAAGCCCGTCGGCGAACGGGAAGAACGCGTCGGAGGAGGCGACGCTGCCCGCCGCCCGGTCGCCAGCGCGCGTCACGGCGAGGTGGCAGGAGTCCACGCGGTTGACCTGCCCCATGCCCACGCCCACCGACGCGCCGCGCTTAGCGAGCAGGATGCCGTTGGACTTCACCGCGCGCACAGCACGCCAGGCGAACTCGAGGTCGGAACGCGTGGCGTCGTCGGCCTCGGGACCGGCCACGAGAGTCCACGACGAGGTGTCGAAGTGCTCGAACGAGTCCGCTTGCTGCACGAGCAGCCCTCCGGAGACCTGGCGGTATTCGAGGCTTTCTCGGCCGTATCCCGCCGGCAGTTCGAGAAGCCGGATGTTCCTCTTCGTGGTCAGCAATTCGAGCGCTTGCGGTTCGAACGCTGGGGCTACGACCACTTCGGTGAAGATGTCTTTCACCCGCTCGGCCATCGCCGCCGTGACCGGCCGGTTCGTCGCGATCACACCGCCGAACGCCGACACCGGGTCGCAGTTGTGAGCGCGCTGGTGGGCCGATGCCACGTCTTTGCCGATCGCAATCCCACAGGGGTTGGCGTGCTTGATGATCGCCACCGCCGGAACGTTGAAGTCGTAGGCG
>JANOYC010000047.1:0-16258 GCA_031428675.1 Microbacteriaceae bacterium
CGACGACGGCCTCGTCGCCCAGCATCGAACGCAGGCCCTCAGCAATCGCGCCATGGATGCCGTTCGGATAGTTCTTGGCGACCCGTTCGTCGCCGCGCCCCTCGTGAATGTTCTCGTTCCACACGAGCGCGCGAATCATGAGCGCACCTCCTCGACGGCTGCCGCTACCCGCACTTCTCGTCCTTCGAGCGCGGACCGATAGATCGCATCGACGACATCGCTGCGATGCAGGGCGTGCTCACCGAACGCGTTCGAGTAGTCGCCCGCTCGGATCGTCCCGAGAAACTCCTCTATCACCCGTTGGTGGTGACCGCCGACCACCTGAACGGCCGGTCGGGTCACCGCTGGCGCACCGGCTACGTCGCTGTACAGCGTGATCGTGTCTTCGGTCGCGTAATTGGCGATCGCGAGTCGCACACCACCGTCCGCGCCGAGCAACTCGACCTCGACGTCTTCCTGCGCCTTCGAATACGACGCCCACGACGCCTCGAGCTGCATGCTCGTGCCGTTGTCGAAACGAAGCAGAGCGGATGCGAAATCCTCCACTTCGAAATCGAACTCACCGCTTTGAATGCTTGCTCCATGCGCCCGCCCACCGCGACCCGCGCGACCCAAATGGTTGTAGGCCACGGCGGACACGCTCGTCACGCGCGGCTCCCCCAGCAGGTACAGGGTCATGTCGAGCACGTGCGATCCGAGATCGATGAGGGGGCCACCGCCGGCCATCGCCTTATTCGTGAACCACGATCCCATTCCGGGAACACCGGTTCTACGCAGCCAGCTCGCCCTCGAGTGGTAGATGGTGCCGATCGGCGCATCCGCCAGATATTTGCGCAGATACTGAACGTCCCCCCTGCGCCGATGGTTGTAAGCGACATCGAGCACTCGATTGTTCGCCCGGGCCGCGGCGACCATCTCCGCCGCGAGCGCTCCCGTTGTGGCGAGCGGCTTTTCGCAGAAGACGTGCTTGCCGCTGGCAAGGGCCGCCATGGCGATCGGGTGATGGAGATCATTGGGAACGCCGATCGACACGATGTCCAGATCGTCGCGAGCGACGAGGTCCTGCCACTCGGAATACAGGTGCGGCACCGAGCGGCTGGAGCCCAATTCTGCTAGTCGCGCCTCCTCTTTACCCGCGAGGGCGATCACGCGCACGCCGGGCAGCGCCGTGAAGGCGTCGAGGTGGGTGGTTCCGGCGAATCCAAGGCCGATTACACCGGCACGCAACTCGCCCTGCGGACTGGGGTGGACATCCACACTGTCGTGCGCTCTCATACATCGAGCATACGGATGCGCCCCCGCCCGGCACCCGCACCCTGCACCCTGCCCGCGCGCCCCCCTCGTCGCACCCCCCTCGTCGCGCCCCCGCGTCGCGCCCCCGCCTCACCCCGCCTCACCATGCACGAAATTCAGGCACGCGCACCGACACGCCGCGTGGGAGCGCACTCAACCCGCGTGTCGCGCCGGGGTGCCTGAATTTCGCGCAGGATTGCGCATCGCATCGCATCGCATCGCACAGGATTGCCCACCGCATCGCACAGGTTTGCGCGCCGCGCCGGGCAACGCGACGCCAGGCAACGCCACGCCACGCCAACGGACTAATGACCCTAGTCTCGGGCGCTCAAAGACGGCAAGATCTGATCATGAGCGATGCGGCCCGAAAACCCGACCGATCTGTGATCGTGATCCTCGCCGTGATCGCAGCAGTGGTCGTGGCATCCCTGCTGGTCGTGTTCACCCGCGGCGAGCCACCACTGCGAGACTCGTCTACCCCGGAGGGCGTGGTGCAGCGCTTCGCGCTTGCAGTTATCGCTGGCGACGACGAGGCAGCGGCCGAATACCTGAGCACGGATGCGATCGACAACTGCGACGAGTATGCGCGAGAGAACGTGCGCGACTCCCGCGTCAGTTTGATCTCCACGACCGAGCGAGAGGACACCGCAGACGTGCGCGTGTCGATCATCACGGTCTACCAGGGCGATCCGTTCGGCTCGGAGAGCGGCTATGAAGACAACTTCGACCTCGTGAAGGTCGACGGCGACTGGCTGATCGAATTTGCGCCGTGGCCGTTCTCGATTTGCCCTCCGAAGTGACCCGGCGATGACCGCCTCAACAATGGGTTCACCCACGAGTCTCGCCCCGACACCGAACACCGCGCAAACCGCCGTGCGACGCATCATTGTTTACGCGATCTTGTTCGCTCTCGTCATCATCGCCGCGATCGGCGTCGCTGGCCTTCTCGGTCGCTTACTGGAAACAGGTGGGGCGCTCGCCGGCGATGACGCGACCGGTCTTGCAGAATCCCTGGCGTTCGCCCTGGTGGGCACCCCATTTGCTGCGCTGCTGTGGCGAGTGGCGTGGAAGGCGCTCGAGCAACCGACAGAGCGCACGTCGATAGCGTGGGCGCTGTATATCGCGGGCGCCTACATCGTGTCGCTCGTCGTTTTCGTCACTGGCTTCGTTCTTACTGCGACGGCGGCAATCGACGGGCGATGGGAGCCCCGCGATTTCGCCACTGGCGTCGTCTGGCTGGGCGTCTGGTGGTGGCATCGCTGGATGAGCCGCCATCCGCTCAAGGCGCCGACTCGGCTCACCTCGCTACCGATCGTCGCCGGCTGGGTTTTCGGACTCATCGTCGGCATCGGCGGCAGCGCCGCTGCCCTGCGATCCGTCGTGTCGGCGGCGATGCGCTCACTCACCGAGCTGTTCGCCCTCGGTGAGCCGTGGTGGATGTCCGCCCTGCAAGACCTCGTCTGGGGAGCGGCGGGAGTGCTGGTGTGGTGGTGGCACTGGATGCGATTCGGGCGCCGTGACGCGACTGGGCTCTCGAGTGTGGCGGTCGTGGTTGCCGGAGTGCTCGCCCCGACCGTGATGACTGTCGGCGGGATCGGCCTGACAATTTTCCTAGCGCTGAGATTGGGTCTCGACCGTCCGGCCGAACTCGAAGAGTTGCTCGAACCACTCGACGGACTCCCCGTCGCGCTCGTCGGGGCGCTGGTGTGGGCGTATTACGCGGGAGTCGCGCGGCACCGATCGGAGGCAACCCGAGAGTCGATACGGCTCGTCGTTTCGGGGGTCGGGCTCGCTGCCACCGCTACGGGAATCGGCGTCACGGTCAACGCTGTACTGGCTTCACTGAGTCCGGCGCTCGCCGGCACCGACGCGCGCACGCTCCTGCTCGGCGGTATCAGCGCACTGGTCGTCGGCGTACCGGTGTGGTGGGTCGTCTGGCGGCCGGGTGTGCGACCGGAAGCATCCCGTGCGGCATCGATGGGGCGCCGGGTGTATCTCATCGCGGTCTTCGGCATCAGCGCCGTTGTCGCCCTCATCACCTTGATCGTGATCGGCTACCGCGTCTTCGAATTCTTCCTCGACAACGTCACCGGTGAGGGCCTGATCGAACGCACCCGGGCTCCGATCGGGCTGCTCATCGCCACAGCCCTCGCAGCCGGGTACCACTTCAGCGTGTGGCGCCGCGATCGCACGAGCGCCGGCGCGCTGACCCCACGCACCCGCTCGATCGCACACGTCTATCTTGTGAGCGGGTCCGACATCCCGAACCAACAACACGCACTCGAGGCCCTGACCGGCGCGAAGGTGACGGTGTGGCAGCGCGCGCAGTCCATCTCGGATGCCCCGCCGTCCGACGAGCAGTTCGCGCACGCCCTCGACGGCGTCAGTGGCAACCGCGTGGTCGTTGTCGTCGGTCCGGCAGAGCGGATCGACGTCATCCCCCTCGCGGACTAGAGCGTTCGCGGAGTGCGGATGTCGCTCGGAACTCGTAGACCAGCGGTCGAGCACCCCTGCCGGCGAGGTATCACGCTAGATTCAACTGCAAGTGCTCCTGTATGAGCGCTCTCCGCGACGGAAGGGGGCGACGTGTCCGGGCTCGTTCCCATCCCCTCTCCAGGCATTCCCCTCACCTGGGGAGAAATCGGAAATCCGCTGCTCGTCGTCTCCCACGACTGGTACGGCCGACTGCCGTGGATCGAGCCGTTCAGCGAAGCGCTGTCGCGGCAGGGGTTCCGCGTGGTAGCACCCGATTTTTACAGCGGGGTGGCGACGACCGACGCGACCACCGCCGCAGCGTTGCTCTCGCGACTCGATGTGGCCACCGCCCTCGCCGAGATCGACGATGTCATTGCCGAAGCGCGCGACCAGGGCTCTGACCGCGTGGCGACGATCGGCTTCTCTATGGGCGGGTGGCTCTCGCTCCTGCACGCTCAAGGCGGCGAGACGGATGCCGTCGTCGCCTACTACGCGAGCCTCACTCCGTCGAGCCACGGCGTCATTCCCTGTCCTGTGCTCCTGCATCTCGCCGAATTCGACGACTGGGATCCGGGCGAGGAACCCGAATCGTTCATCGGGCGTCTCAAGGAGCACGGCACCCCGGTTCGTGACTTCACCTACCTCGCGACCGAACACTCCTTCGCCAATGCGAACATCCGGGCGAAGCTCAATGCGCAAGCGGCCGCGCTCGCATTCGCACGCACGGTCAGCTTCCTGGAGCGCAACCTCGGCGACTGACTGGGTCGGTCATCCGAGTCGCGTGGCAATCGCTAATTCAGAACAAATTCCCAGAAACTACCAATCCGATTCCCGGACAGCGACGAATGGGTTGATATAGACGCGGGCACACGGTCCGACGTCGCAAGGAGGAACGAAAGAAAAATGACTAAGTCACCGAACCGTCTGCTGGGAGTTGTCTTCGGCGCGGTCTACATCCTCGTGGGTCTTCTGGGATTCACGGCCACCTCGGGCGTTGGCCTGTTTGACACCGATGGTGGATTGCTCCTCGGAATCTTCGAGGTGAACATCTTCCACAACGTTGCTCACCTCCTGATCGGTGCGGCGTTGCTGATCGCGGGCATGTCCCGCGTGTCGGCGGCAAAGGCGACGAACACCACGATCGGTGCGGCGTACCTGCTGCTCGGCATCTTGGGCCTGTTCCTCGTCGGCACCTCGCTCAACATCCTGGCTCTGAACGCCGCTGACAACGTGCTGCACTTCCTGAGTGCCATTGTCCTGCTGGGCGTCGGCCTCGGTACCGAGCGCTCGGTTCGCGCCACCGCGTAACCCGTTCCATCAATCGTTGAAGAGGGGAGTTCACACCATGTCTCAGATCACCCGCACCTGGCTCGCATTTGCTGCCATTGGCACCGGACTGATCCACCTGGCGCTGGTGATCAGCTCCCCTCTTCCGATTGCTCTTCTCCTCGGCGCGCTGGGTGCCGCGGAGCTTGTTTGGGGCGTCATGGCCTTCATGCGCGACAGCGTGGCCGTTCCCCGAGTCGTGCTCTGGGTCGCGATCGTCCCCGTGATCGGCTGGGCCCTGATCGTGGTCGCCGCGATCCTTCTGGAAGACACCGCCCTCGCGGCGTCGCTTCCGGTTCTGCCACTCGCCGTGGCATCCCTGTTCGAATTGTTCATTTTCAGCATCGTCTCGTTCGACCGTCGACGCAGCCCGGAAGACCGGGCCAGCACGGCTCGAACTCCGAATGCTGCCGCCTATCTTGGTGCGGTGATTGCGGGAGCGCTCGCGGTGAGCATGCTCACCACGCCAGCGCTGGCGGCTACGGAGGCCGGGCGATTCGCCCAACCGCACGGCGAGCACAGCGGCGAGCAGAGCGCCGAGCACGCGCCGACCGAGACCGCCCCGGCCACCATCAAACTTCCGGACCACGCGGGTCACTAGACACGCGGATGCCGCAGCCGAGATCGGGTGCCGCATCAGGTCCGTCTCTGTGCCGGTCGCACTCTCCCAGCGGGTGCGGCCGGTGCTCTATTTCCGGGAGCCCGCGCGCCCGCGCCCGACGAGACCGGCGGCGGCTTAGGACGCGGCGATGCCGGGCAGGGTCATCGCCCGCTCCATGAACCGCTGCACGTTGCTGTCGACGATGATGTCGCTCGGCCGCAGTGGTCGCGACAGATACAGCCCATCGAGTTCAGTGATCCGGCTGAGCGCTACATACGTCTGGCCCGGCGCAAACGAGCGCTGTCCCAAATCGACAATCGCCTTGTCGTACGTCTTGCCCTGGGACTTGTGGATGGTGACCGCCCAGGCGAGGCGCAACGGAAATTGCGTGAACTCCGCCACGATGTCTTTCGTCAGTCGGCGCGTCATCGGCGAGTAGGAGTATTTGAACTTCTCCCACACCGCCGGATGCACCTCGTGCGTTTCACCGTCGACCTCGACAAAAACTGTCGACGCGATGCGTGTCACCGTTCCGACCGTGCCGTTGACCCAGCGCTGGTCGGCGTCGTTTCGCAAGAACATCACCCGCGCGCCGACTTTGAGCGCGAGCGCTTCGTCAGCTGGATACGCCCGTCCTCCGAATTCCCCTGAGATCTCTGCCCGTGCGGTCAGCACTCGGCCGGGTAACCGAGCGAGCTCGGAGCGGTTGATGCTCGTGACCGTGCTGTTCGTCGTCGCGAGGGTGATCGCATCGTCCACTGGCGCCGGACGCGCGCCGACGTCATTGAGCCGACCCGCGATCTCCGCGGTCACCCTGCCGTGACGCACGGCGTTGAGCATGAGTTTGAAATCGTCCTCGTGTTGCCGATGAATGGTGGCGAGTTCGTAGATGCGCAGGTCGGCGGCGTCCCACACTTTCGCGTCGAAGAACCACATCGAGCGGTACTGGTCGTCGAAGTAGGCTCGCTCGTCGCCGTCGCCGGGCACCGGCGCCAATTGGTACGGGTCGCCGAACAGCACGACTTGCACTCCCCCGAACGGGACGTCGGGCTTCTGACGTGCCTGGCGCAGGCTGCGGTCGATCGCATCCAACAGGTCGGCGTTGACCATCGACACCTCGTCGATGACGACCGTGTCAATGGTGTTCAGCAATTTGCGCAGATCGCCGCCCTGATCGATCGGATGATCGGCGATGACGCCGATCGGAAGCCGAAACAGGGAGTGGATGGTCTGGCCGCCCACATTCAGCGCGGCGACGCCCGTCGGCGCACAGATCACGATCTGCTTCGACGTGTTCCACGACAGGTAGGTCAACAGGGTGGATTTGCCTGTGCCCGCGCGACCGGTGACGAAGATGTGCTCGCGAGTGTTTTCGATCGCCCCGAACACGGCCGCTTGCTCGGGCGAAAGCTGAGTGCTCGATCCGCCCGCTGCCATCACCCGAACAATCTACCCGCCGTCGCTCCCGCGGGCCGGCGCGCGTCCACAGTGTCGAGTGACGTTGATCCGCCTAATCTGGAGCCATGCGGCGCACTCAAGTGATCTGGGCCGTGATCTTCGGGCTGTTCTTCGCCGCATTCGTCGCCACCGTTGCCGCCCTGAATGCGGGTCTCTACAGCGCGCACGGCTTCGTGCGCTCGTACCTCGAAGCGGTGGCCCGTCATGACACCATCGCCGCGCTCGAGACGCCCGGCATCCCGGCGACGGTGGAGGGCGTCGCCGACGACCTCCTCGTGCCCGAGGCACTCGGTGCGCGCGGGTCGCTCGCCGACATCCGTTTGATCGACGATGTGACCGAGGGCACCGCTCGCCGGGTCAGTTATACGTTCGAGCTCGATGGGTCTCCCGCCACCGCGAGTTATCTCGTCGAACGCAATGGAACAGTGTTCGGCCTTTTCAGCCGGTGGCGGTTCGTGGAATCACCGCTCGCAACGATCCCGGTGACCGTGCTCCATGCCCGCACCTTCGAGGCCAACGGCGTGACGGCCACCACGGAAACGCCCAATCGAGCCGCCGATTACCGCGTGTTCACCCCGGCTCGCTACGCCTTCACCCACAACTCGACCTTTCTGGAGTCCCCCACCCAGCAGATCGATATTCCGGATGCGGCGGCCGCGACCTCGGTCAGCGTCAACGTGCGCGCCTCGGCAGCCTTCATCGACGAACTGAACACGCAAGTGCACGCATTCCTGGATGATTGCGCGAAGCAGAGAGTTCTCATGCCCACTGGCTGTCCGCTCGGCTTCGCGGTATCCGACCGCATCACTGAGGCACCCACGTGGAGCATCGCGGAATACCCCGAAGTGCGCATCGAGCCGGGTTCCGAGGTCGGCTCGTGGATCATGCCGCCCACCCTCGGATCCGCACGCATTGTCGTCGGTGCGCGGTCGCTGTTCGACGGATCGGAGTACACCATCGACGAGGACTCGACCTTCACCCTCGGGTACCAGTTGACGATCACCCCCGACGATGAACTCGTGGCTACCGTCCTACTGGAGTGACGCGGCGCTCCGCGCGCTTTTTTAGCATGTCGTTGTATTCCGCGAGCTCGGCGTCACCGTCCCGGTCGGCTCGCCGGTCGTAGCGCTTGCTCTCTTTGGCATCGCTGCGTGACCACATGACCGCAACGGTGATCGCAAGGGCTACGGTCGGGAGCTCGCCGACACTCCATGCGATTCCACCGCCTGCCTGCTGGTCGGCGAGCGCGCTCGTTCCCCAGCCCATGGCTCCGTACCAGTCCGAGAGCAGGAGTCCGGTACCGGTCATCAGCGACAGCCCGAAGAATGCGTGGAATGCCATTGTTCCGAGCAGGATGACGAGCCGCAGTGGGTAGGCCGGCCGGAAGGGCACCGGATCGACGCCGATGAGCGTCTGCACGAAGAGGTAGCCGGTGAAGAGGAAGTGGGCGATCATCCATTCGTGACCGATGTGGTCCGTCGTCGCCCACCGGAACAGCGGCGTGTAGTAGAAAACCCACAGTGATGCCGCGAATAGCCCCGCAGCGACGAGCGGGTTCGCCAATACCCGAAAATACCGGGAATGCACGATCAGCAAGATCCACTCGCGGGCGCCGCGACTGTCGTCCGGCCGCTTCATGATCGCTCGGAGGGCGAGAGTGATCGGCGCTCCGGGCACGAGCAAAACGGGAATCATCATGCCGAGCGTCATGTGGGCGAGCATGTGGGCGCTGAACAGGTACTTCTCGTAGGTGTTCACTCCCCCGCTAGTAATCACGAACAAGAGCAGGAGTCCGGTGACCCAGAGAACGGTGCGGTACCACGGCCAGCGGTCACCGCGTCGGCGCAGCCGCCATACGCCGGCCAGATAGAAGAAGATGCCGAAGCCGCACAGCAGCGCCCAGAGCAGGTCGATGTTCCAGATGGACACGTAGTTCACGAAGCTTGCCGGCGGCGGCAACGGCGCGCCGGTGAGCAACTCGGCGGGTGTCGGGTCGGCGCGGTCGGACGCCGCAACCTCGAGCGCAGGGGTCGCGGTGCGCGCGAGCGCTACCGCCACGCCGGAGGCGATCCCCATGAAGGCGAGCTCTGATGCCACAAGCCACCAGAACGTGCCGCGGGCGGCAGTCTCGGCACGCAAACGACCGACAATCAGCCGCCGTTGAGCGGCTCCGAACAGCCCGAGAATGACGAGCACCGACGTTTTCACGAGCACGAGGATGCCGTAGGGCGTCACCAGGTTGCCCACGTTCTCGACGCGGATTTCTGCGCTCACGTAGCCGGAGATCGCGACGACCAGAAAGCTGACGAGCGCCACCGTGGAGTACCGGACCACGGCATCCGCGAGCCGTTCGGGCGTGGCGTCGAGCAATCGGCGAACGAAGACCAAGGTGATCAGGCCGCCGAGCCAGACGGCGGCGAAGATCAGGTGCAGCCAGATCGCCGTGGTCGCGGCGTCGTGATCCTCCGTGCCGCCAGCGTGACCTTGCAATGACATCGGCACGAGGCCCACCACACCGAATACGGCGAGCGCTGCGATCGCACTCTGGTTGCGAACCCCGAAGCACAGCACGGTGAGCACCGCGGCGATAAGAGTCGTCGCCAACCACGCCTGACCGAGCTCGGTGCCCGTCATGAACGCCGCCAGAACTTGGCCGAACCGATCATCGATGGTGACGGGTTGGCTGTAGATACTTAGGAAGGTGAAGAATCCGGTGAGCGCGGCTGCAACGGTCCATACGGCGGAAGCTCCGGCTGCGACATCGAGCGAGCGCGAATACTCCGGCGAGCTGCGTGCGAAAGCGAAGCATGCGAGCACGAGCGACCCGATTGCCCCGGCGGCGCCGAGGTTCACGACGAGTTTCGACAGAGGCAAGCCGAATCGCACGACAGCGCCCGGATCGGCGGCCAGGGGAGCATCTGCTCCCCCACCGAACAGGAGAGCCGCCAGAAGGGCGAAGAATGCGACAACGAGCAACAGCGCGGGGCCGATGATGCCTACTACTCGATTCACCACCTCAGCCTACGCGGGCTCGGCTCCTCCCCCGCCGTTAACCAGCACGGGGGACGCGGTCCGAAGACCGCATCCCCCGGATGCCTGGTGTCAGGTGACTACTTGGCGGCAGCCTTGAGCTTGCTGCCCGCGCTGAGCTTCACACCGTTGCTGGCCTGAATCTCGATGGCCTCACCCGTCTGCGGGTTGCGGCCCGTGCGTGCGGCACGGTGGGTGCGCTCGACAGCGAGCCAACCCGGGATGGACACCTTGGTGCCTTCGCCAACGGACTTCGCCACAACGGCGAAGAACGCGTCGACAACGCTGCTCACGGCGGCCTGGCTCTGGCCCGACTCGGCAGCCACGGCTGCCACGAGCTCGGTCTTGTTAAGTGACTTCTCAGCCATTGGTGTCCTCCTCGGACGTTTTGAGTTGAAGAGAATGCTCCGCGCGATAGAAAACCTCGCAGAACCGCCTAAAACCTACCAGCTTGACTTGGTGATTCCGGGCAATTCGCCGCGGTGCGCCATGTCACGGAACCGCACACGCGAGATTCCGAACTTGGTGAGAACACCACGGGGGCGTCCGTCGACCGCGTCTCGGCTGCGCACGCGCACCGGCGAGGCGTTGCGCGGCAGCTTCTGCAGGCCCTTGCGCGCGGCTTCGCGGGACTCGTCGGTGCCGTTGACGTCAACGAGGGCCTTCTTCAGCTCGAGGCGCTTCGCCGCGTAGCGCTCGACGATGACCTTGCGCTGGTCGTTCTTGGCAATCTTGCTCTTTTTGGCCATGGGGTTAGCGCTCCTCGCGGAATTCGACGTGCTTGCGCACTACGGGGTCGTACTTCTTGAGTACAAGACGGTCGGGGTCGTTGCGGCGGTTCTTCTTGGTCACGTAGGTGTACCCGGTGCCAGCAGTCGACCGAAGTTTGATGATCGGGCGGATGTCTTGTTGCTTTGCCATTAGATCTTCACCCCACGAGAGAGAAGGTCTTTGACGACCGACTCGATGCCACGTGCGTCGATGGTCTTGATGCCTTTCGCGGAAAGCGTGAGGGTCACGTTGCGACGAAGCGACGGCACGAAATACGTTTTCTTCTGAACGTTCGGGTCGAAACGACGCTTGGTGCGTCGGTGCGAGTGCGAAATGTTGTGTCCGAAGCCGGGAACGGCTCCGGTCACCTGGCACACTGCGGCCATAGTTTTCCTCCAATTACCGTAGGACGATTGCCCTACCCAAGATTGCTTGTCGGCGCGCTTCTCGTCGGAAGGACGGCAGCACACAAGTCGGGCTGATTCTGCCCAACTTCTCGATACTAGGTCAGGCCGGCGGATCCGGCAAGCTGGACGGCGGCTGATCGGATGCGCGAGCGCGTACCGAACAGGGTGCACAGAGCCCGAAAACGTCGACGACGTGGTGCGGTTGCGTGTAGCCGTGTGCCGTGGCGACGCTCGCGGCCCAACTCTCGACGGCATCCGCTTCGATCTCCACCGTCGCTCCGCAACTGCGGCAGATCAGGTGGTGGTGGTGACTGCCCGGCGTGCAGGCGCGGTACATGCTCTCCGCGTCTTGCTGGAGCGAATCGGCTTCGCCCTCCGCGGCGAGATCGGCGAGGGCGCGGTATACGGTGGCCAGTCCGATCGACGAGCCAGCCTCGCGCATGCGGGAATGCAGCGCTTGGGCGCTTACGAAGTCGTCCGTAGCACTCAACGCATCGCGCACCGCCTCTCGTTGCCAGGTCTTGCGTTTCATCGCGCCTCCAGAGGCAGGTGACCACGCGCGGCCGCGCGACCGAACACGCGGCACACGGCGTAGATCGTGAACGAGATCGTCGTCACGTAGGGACTGATCGGCACCGATGATCCCAGGGCAAGCATGATTCCGCCGACCAGGGACACGACGGCGAACACCACGCTCAACATCGGCACGGCGAACGGTGACGATGACACCCGCATGGCGGCTGCAGCCGGAGTCACGAGCACGGACAGCACCAGTAGCGATCCGACGACTTGCACGCCGACGGCGACCACGAGCCCGAGCAGCACCATGAACGCGATCGACAGCGCTCGCACCGGAACTCCCTTGGCTGCGGCGACCTCCGCGTCGACGCTCGAGAATACGAGCGGGCGCCAGATCACGACGAGGCCGGCGAGCACAATGGCGGCGATAAGCGTGAGCGATCCGAGGCGTGGGTCGTCGACGGCGACGATTTGTCCGGTCAGGAGCCCGAACTTGTTCGAGGTGCGACCGGGATAGAGCGAAAGTGCGAGGATGCCGAGGCCGAGGCCGAACGGCATCAGCACCGCGATGATGGAGTTTCGCTCGCGCGCCCTTGCCCCGAGCACGCCGATGAGTACCGCTGCGATCAGCGAACCGGCTACCGAGCCCTCGATCACGCCGATGCCGAGAAGCAGGCCGACCGCTCCCCCGGCGAAAGAAAGCTCGCTGATGCCATGTACGGCGAAAGCCATGTCGCGGGACATCACAAATACGCCGATAAGGCCACCGAGCACTCCGAGGATTGCCCCGGCGAGAATCGAATTCCGTAACAGGTATAGAAGCTCTCCGTAATTGTCGAACGCAAAGATCTGCGACCAGATATCGTCCATCAGGCACCGAATCCGTGCTCGTGGTGATGCGCCTCGTGGCCGTCCGGCGTGCCGACGACGATCACTCGGCCGCGGGTGCGGATGACATCTACTGGAGCGCCGTACAACTCGCTCATAACAGCCGACTGGAATACGTCGTCGGGAGCACCGAGCACGAACCGCCCGCGGGCGAGGTAGAGTACCCGATCGACCATGCCGAGGATCGGGTTGACGTCGTGGGTGACGAACAGCACGCCCGTACCGTGCTCGCGGCGCTGCCGATCGATGAGTTCGCTCACCGTTCGTTGGTGAGCGAGGTCCAGGGAGAGCAGCGGTTCGTCGCAGAGCAACAGGGCGGGATCCGCTGCGAGCGCCTGACCCACGCGCAGTCGCTGTTGCTCGCCCCCGGAGAGTCGGCCAATGGGAACGTGCGCATAGGCGGTAGCACCGACTTGCGCGAGCGCGCGATCGATACGCTCGCGACGCTCGCGTGATGGCAGAATCACGCCAAAGCGATCACCATCGAGTCCGAGCGCGATCAGGTCGCGCGCTCGAGTTGGCGCACCGGTATCGGCGAGTCTGTGCTGAGGGATGTATCCGATTCGCTTGTCGCCTCGGCGGATGGCGCCGCCGAGGAACTCCGCGGTTCCCGAGGTGAGTTCGCGTTGGCCGAGAAGCACCCGCATCAGGCTCGTCTTCCCCGAGCCGTTTGCACCGAGCACGGCCACGAACTCCCCCGGTGCGATATCCACGGTGACGCCGCTCCAGAGCATCCGATGTCCGTATTGCACCGAGGCATCGCGCAGACGCAAAAGCGGGTCGGCCACGATCAGCCGTTCAGCGCAAACGCAGTGTCGATCTGGTCGAGCATGGCGCCCATCCAGTCGACGTAGCTGGTATCAGGCGGCAAGGTCTCGCTCACCGGAATCACCGGGACGCCGCCGACCTCGGCGGCGGCAATGAGCGCGTCGGATTGGGAGCCCGCGGTTTGCTCGTTGTATGCCAGAAACGCCACATCTCCGCCCTCCAGCAGCTCCACAGTGGAACGCAACACCGCCACGGGGGCGTCGCGACCGTCCTCGATGGCTGCGCTGAAGCCGGGAGGCGTGCGATCGATGAGCCCAACCAGTTCGAGCAGGTACAGCGGAACCGGTTCGGTGACAACTATTCCCGAACCGGCATACCGGCCGGCCATCGTGACCGCGCGCTCGCGCAGAAGCTCGAGATCGGCGACGACGAGTTCAGCGTTGGCGACATACTCCGAGGCGTTGTCGGGGTCGACCGTCGCGAGCCGCTCGGCGAGCGATCTCGCGATAGCGATCATCGTGGAGAAGTCATACCAGACGTGTTCGTTGAAGCCGGGGCTGTCCTCCCTCGCCGGGGCGAGGCCCACCGCTTCGATAACGACGACCGAGTCGTTGCCGGAGGCGTCAACCATGCCGTCGATGAACGGGTCATACCCGCCGCCGTTGGAGATGATGATGTCGGCTTTGGCGATCGCGAGCTCGGATTGTCCGTCGCCCTCGAACTCGTGCGGGTCACGCGCCGAGTCGCCGATGATCGACGTCACGTCGATGTCCGCTCCCCCGACGCGACTCGCGAGTTCGCCGTAAACATTCGTGGAGGTGACGACGCGCACTGCCGAATCCGTCTTCGGATCAGCGGGCGCGGCGCAGCCGCTCAGCACGGCCACCAGCCCGGCCGCGACACAACCCAGAGCGATCTTCACGGACTTGACGCTAGCCGTTATTGATAATGATTGTCAAAAACGATAGCGGCGCACCGCGGTGAGATGACTCGACGCTATGGGGTATTGAGCTGAGGCCTCCCGATCGCATAGACCGTGGGTTGCGGGCCGGAAGTTGCCGGCTCGCCAAACTACATATTTGAGGGAGACCCCAGTGTTTACTGAGCGTACGAGAGTCGGGTTGGATGTGCACGCGCGCGGCACGGTCGCGGCAGCGATCGATGAGCAGACGGGAGAGCTTGTGCAGCGGCGCATGGGTTCTTCGCGTGGGTGACGGGTCTGCCAGGCTACTGCTGCGTCAGGGGATGCAGACGCCGCGATCGCGGCGATGGCCGCGGATAGCGATTTCACCCCGGTCGTTGATCGACTTGGCTGCTTACGCGGACGTTGACCGGGTTCGCTCCCGAGGTCGAGATCGGTGACTGGACCCGCCTCGACGGCAGACGGACCGGCTCCTACGTGGGTCTGACACCGTCGGAGAACTCGTCCGGCGCATCGAGGGCGCTGGGCGGGATCACCAATACTGGCAACGGCCACGCCCGCAGGTTCCTGATCGAAGCAGCCTGGGCGCGCATATCAGAGTGATAACGCGTCGAACACGACCCGCGCATCACCAACCCGACACGACCGGAACGAGCGGCGCTCCCACCGACGGGCGAGAGCGCCGCTCGCCCGTGCCCTCTTGACAAACCACGGAACGTATCAGGGCGCGTCTTGCAATTGGTTGGTGTGGGCGTTGGGATCGTTGATGCATGTCGCGTTTCCTGTTCCCTGGACACGACATTTTCAAGATGCGCACTAGTCCCGTTTGAATGTCGGTGGTGGGTGATCGAATAATGCCATGCCCACCTTCACGGCGACATCCGGTGCTGCACCCGAAGCGGTGTCTGGTGCCGTCGTGCCGGTGGCCGTCATTGTGGGCGAAACCGTATCCGACCTGATCGGCGCGACGGTTGAGGTCGAGCGCATGATCGCGCAGCTGCACGGCATCCGAGCTGAGCTCGTTGAGCAGGCGCGAGCGCTCAACGAACTCACCGCCGATCCTCGCCGTGATCGCGCTCACATGGGCAAGCGCGCGTTCGTCAGCGAACTTGCGTGCGCTCTACGAGTCTCCGATCGGGTGGCGGAGTCGCTGATCGGGCAATCGCAAGCCATCGTGCACTCGCTGCCTCGAACTCGCCAGGCGCTGCGATCCGGAGAATTGACGTGGCGGCAGGCACAGTCCATGGTCGACCACACCGCGTCGCTCAGCGACGACCACCGCGAGGCGGTTGAGCTCGCCACGGTGCGCCACGGAGCTACGTCGACTGCCGCAGCGTTCGATCGCCGGGTTCGCATGGCGCGCGAAAAGTTGGCACCGGAGCAGATGATCGAGCGCGCCGAGAAGGCCGTCGAGCGCCGCACGGTCGACGTCTCACCGGAACGCGACGGAATGGTGTGGCTGTCAGCGCTGCTGCCCGCCGCCGACGCTCATGCCATCCACACCCGATTGACCAGCGCGGCGATCAGTTTTCGCAACGACGGAGATGGCCGCACACTGCCGCAGTTACGCGCCGACATCCTGCGCTCGTGCCTGCTCGATGACGACGCGGTGAATCTCGCCGGCGACGTCCCTTCCGGCGCGTCGGGAGAGATCCGCCGCTACCGCGGAATCCGTGCCCAGGTCGTCGTGACGGTGCCGGTGCTGACGCTGCTCGGGCACAGCGACGAACCGGCAGTGCTCGAAGGCTACGGCCCGATCGATGCGCAAACCGCTCGAGAGCTGACAGCCGAAGCGCCGAG
>JANOYC010000048.1:0-1864 GCA_031428675.1 Microbacteriaceae bacterium
CTTGCCTCGTCACGCCTCGGCACGACCGAGACCGCTAGCTGTGACTGGACCTCTCCTGCTGTCACCGACGCCGATCTCTGGACCGTGCGGCAGACCATGAAACAGCAACTCGTCGTCGACGCCCGCAAGCGCGTAGCCGCGTCGTGGATGGAACAGAACCCGGGTCGAGGCGAGCCGTCGTGGATCGACACCGTGCTCGACCCCAACGCGCTGACCATTGGATTCGCGCGGCGCGTTCCGACCTACAAGCGGCTGACGCTCATGCTCCACGACCAAGAGCGACTGCGGAAGATCCTCACCAACAAGGATCGCCCGGTTCAAATGGTGATCGCAGGGAAGTCGCATCCTGCCGACGACGAAGGCAAGCGACTGATCCAGCGACTGGTGGAATTCGCATCCACCCCGGAGTTGCGTGGCAAGATCGTGTTCCTGCCGAACTACGACATCGCCATGGCGCAGACGCTCTATCCCGGCACCGACGTGTGGCTCAACAACCCATTGCGTCCGCTCGAAGCTTGTGGCACTTCGGGCATGAAAGCGGCGCTCAACGGATCGCTGAATCTGTCGATACTCGATGGCTGGTGGGCCGAGTACTACGACGAGCGCAACGGCTGGGCCATCCCGACCGCGGATGCCGCCGGTGACGGAGCGGAGCGCGACAAGCTCGAAGCCGACAGCCTCTATGACCTCATCGAGAACCGCATCGCACCGCGATTCTACGATCGCGACGCCGACGGCATCCCGACCAAGTGGGTTGCGTCGATTCGGCACACCTTGGCGACACTGTCACCGTCGCTGTCTGCGGATCGTATGCTGCGCGAGTACGTGACGACCCTCTACGCTCCGGCGGCGGTGTCGTGGCGCGCGATCTCTGCCTCGGCGTTCGAGCCTGCCCGCGAGCTCGCGGCGTGGAAAGAGAAGGTGGTCGGTGCGTGGTCGAACGTGCACGTTTCCCACGTCGAATCCGGTGGTTTGGACGCGTCTCCGCAGGTCGGCGACACGTTGCGCGTGCGTGCGCACGTTGACTTCGACGGACTCACGCCGGATGACGTGCTCGTTGAGGTGGTTTACGGCCGAGCGGACGAGGGCGACGGTCTGTCGAACATCAAACGCAAGGAGCTGACGCTGTCGTCGCACGGGCTCGGTCATCCGGCGACATTTACCGGCGCGATCACACTCGAGCGCGCGGGTGGCTTCGGATACAACGTGTGTGTGGTGCCGAAGCATCCGCTTCTCGCATCGAGGGCCGAACTCGGACTCGTCGCTATCGCAGACTGAGGTGCGGGCGAGCGGGTCTAGCCGACCCGCTCGCGCGCTATCGGCGCGAAGGATGCCGATATCGCGACAGCCAGGTCGTCGGGGGACAATTCGATGTCGAATCCGCGGCGACCTCCGGAGACGAAGATGGTGTCGAACAGTATCGCCGTCTCATCGATGACGGCTGGCAACCGCGTTTTCTGCCCCACCGGGCTGATGCCACCGAGAACATAGCCGGTCTTGCGTTGCGCGAGAGCGGGGTCGGCCAGTGCGCCTTTCTTGCCGCCCAGTGCATGCGCGAGCGCCTTCAGGTCGAGGCTTCCGGTCACCGGAACAACGGCCACCACGAGGTGGTCGTCGATGCTCGCGATGAGTGTCTTGAACACCCGCTCGGGGTCGAGATTCAGCGCCGTGGCGGCTTCCACGCCGTAGTTTGTTTCGTCGGGGTCGTGGCGGTACGTGTGTGCCCGAAATGGAATTCCCGCCGCATCCAGCGCCGCGGTAGCCCGAGTCATCATCCCCCGCCCTGTTCCGTCGGGTGAGCACTTTCTGCTCTTATGCCCAGCGTATAAGAGCAGAAAGTGCTCATTCGGCGGGATGGCGCTAG
>JANOYC010000049.1:0-13587 GCA_031428675.1 Microbacteriaceae bacterium
GAGGCCGGGCTCAGCGAGATTGCCGTCGGTGGCATTGTCACGGCATCCATGAATCCGACCGCGACCGGGTCGGTCGTCATCGACGAGAAGACCCTCTCGATCTACATCGCCGATGCCAAAGCTCCCACCACGATCGGCGAACTGCGCGCGTTCGAGGTTCCCACCGCTCGAGGGATCATGTTGCTGAGCGATCTCGCGACCGTTGAGCAGGTCAACGGACCGTCGAGCATCACCACGATCAAGGCGCTCCGTAGCGCGACGGTGAGCGTAACGCCGAAGACCGACGACGTGGGCACTGCCTCGGCAGAGGTGCGAGCCGCGGTCGACGAAACGCCGCTTCCGGCCGGCGCCGATGCCGCACTCGGCGGTGTGACCGCACAGCAGGCTGATTCCTTCGCGCAGCTCGGCTTCGCGCTTCTTGCGGCGATCCTGATCGTGTACGTCGTCATGGTGGCAACGTTCAAGAGTCTTCGCCAGCCACTGCTTCTGCTGGTGTCGGTGCCCTTTGCCGCGACCGGGGCGATCCTCCTTCAGGTGGTGTCCGGCATCCCGCTCGGCGTGCCGTCGCTCATCGGCGTGCTCATGCTCATCGGAATCGTGGTGACGAACGCGATCGTGCTCGTCGACCTGGTGAATCAGTACCGGGAGCGCGGCATGACGGTCGGCGATGCCATCATTCACGGCGCTAGTCGACGGCTTCGCCCGATTCTGATGACAGCGCTCGCGACGATCTTCGCGCTGGTGCCCCTCGGAATCGGTATCACCGGACAGGGCGGCTTCATCTCCCAGCCGCTCGCGATCATCGTGATCGGCGGTCTTGTTTCGTCGACGTTCCTCACGCTCGTCGTGCTGCCGGTGCTGTATTACCTGGTCGAGGGCGCCAGCGAGCGCCGCAACGGCAACGGAAAGAAGGCATCCGCTGTCGAGGCTGCCGAGACTGCCGCGCTTCACGCGGCCGACCCCTCGATCTAGAGCCCGAGTTCAGCCACAGTTCGAGGCAGGGAGCGACTTCTCCATGCACACGCTCAGATCGTCGCCGACGTACTGGCCGAATTTTGGGATGTGGTGATAGCCGTGTCGCGCATACAGTGCGACTGCCGCAGGTTGCTTGTGGCCTGTTTCCAGGCGAAGCACCCGTACTCCTTGGTTGATCGCGCCCGCCTCGACGGCGTCGAGGAGGGCGGATGCCACGCCGCGACCGCGCGCGGGCTCGACCACGAACATTCGCTTCACCTCGCCCGTGGCGTCGCGGTTGTCGACGAGTGCGCTCATTCCCACCGCCGTGTGGTCGTCGCGTGCGACAAAGACAGTGATGCCGGGTTTCTCGAGTTCATCGACGGTCAACAGGTAACACGAATCCGCGGGGTAGAGCGAGTGGGCATACTCCTCGCTTAAGCGCAGAAGCTGTTCGACATCGCTCTGGCGCGCGGGCTCGGCGGCGACAGTCACTAACGTCATGCTGCGGGCGCCGTGTCATCGAGGGTGCGGTGCAGAAACTCCGCCATGCGGGTATACACCGTGGCGTCCAAAACGCCGATGGAGTGCCGGGCGCCGTCGAGCACGTCGAACTCCGCGTCGATTCCGGATGCGCGAAGCGCGTCTACGAACGCCGTCGCCTGCTCGAGAGGGATGAGTTCCGACGTCGAGTGCGCAACGTAGAACGGCGGATCCGCGGAATCGATGTGATAAAGCGGCGAGGCTCGACGAGCCGCTGGACACCGAGCGAGCGACTCACAATTCAGGTAGTCGAGTTGAACTTGTTCGAACGTCGGCGTGAGCCCGCCAAGCAGGCGTCCTGCCTCGGTGAGATCGACGGGAGGGCTGAGAGCGGCCACGGCTGACACTCGGTCTCCCGCGTTGAGCGACCCCGATCCGGTCGTGCCGAGAAGCGCAACGAGGTTGGCGCCCGCCGAGCCGCCGAGCGCGCCGATGCGGGCGGGGTCGATCTGGAAGCGTTCGGTCTGCGCTGGTTCGCGCAGCCACCGCAGCGCGGCGGTCACATCATCAATGGCCGCGGGGAACGGCGACCGCGGAGCAACCCGGTAGTTCACCGACACTCCGACGAAGTTCTCTGATGCAAGCCATTCGCACAGGTTGCGCCAGTGCGGCTCAGCCTTGTCCCCGCGAGCCCAGCTTCCGCCGTGCACGAGGAGCACCGCAGCGCGGGAGTTCACCGTTCCTTCGGCCGAAGCCACGGCAGCGCCGTCACTCGCACCGTCGCCAGCGACGGTGTCGACGCTTGGTTCCGGCGGGAGGCAGACATCTGCACGAAGGTCGAAGCCACCGGCGAATCCGTATCGAACGTCGTCGATGACTCGCACGCCCGGGTAGGCGATGATCTCCGGCCACACGGTTCCGGTTTCGGGGGCCGCAACCACGACTTCGGTAGTCGATATTGGCGCGCATCCGGTGAACAGAATGCCGCTAACGAGAGCGAGCGCGACCGCAGAAAGGCGCAGCGTGCGGCTCATCCGTTGTCTCTTCTTCCCGCGGTTTCCGTGCGCTTTCGGGCGCAATGCAGTAACGTTTACCAGTCGGCTCAAGACAGCGCGGTACTAACGCGTATGGGTTTGTAAGTCTTGCGGGCCGGTTTCACCAGCAATCGGCTGGTGGATTTCACACGATTGTATGTGACGGCCTCGGTCAATGACTGCCCGGGTTCTGTAGTGCTGTGCGCGATTCTGTGCGCACGTTCGTGCTGCGACCTCACGCACACCTTTGATACAACCCGGAAAGAGCCATGCCTCCCTTCAATAAATCCACGCCCAAACGCGGCGCATCATCAGACGGCCCGCGCAAAGCCGGCAGCAAGAGCCCCAACCACCGCGGATTCCGCGCCGACGAGGCACCGAAGAAACAACGCTGGAATGCGGATGACCGCGCGAAGCGCACCGGCGACCGCCCGGTCCGCGACGGCGGCCGCCCGGATTGGACTCCTCGAGAGAAGCCGGCCCGCGGCGATCGTCCTGCCTACGGAGATCGTCCCGCCTACGGAGATCGCAACCCTCGCGCCGAACGTCCCGCCTACGGTGACCGTCCGCAGCGGGCAGAGCGCAGCGAGCGTCCGTCTTACGGCGACCGTCCCGCGCGCCCGGCATATGGCAATCGCTCTGAGCGTCCCGTTTACGGCGACCGTCCGCAGCGCCCGTCGTACGGCGAGCGCACCGAGCGTCCGTCTTACGGTGACCGTCCGCAGCGCACCGAGCGCACCGAGCGCACCGAGCGTCCGTCTTACGGCGACCGTCCGCAGCGCCCGTCCTACGGCGAGCGTGCCGAGCGTGCGCCGCGCACCGAGCGTGCCGAGCGCGCGCCCCGCACGGACTTCGGCGACCGTCCGCGCCGTGACTTCAGTGAGCGCGCCCCGCGCCGCGATTTCAGCGAAAAGGCACCGCGTCGCGACAGCACCTTCTACCCGAATCGTGACGAGACCAGCCGCTTCGCTCCGCAAGACGACGTCGTGCTTGAGCGTCTCGAAGCCGAAGCCATCCTGGCGACGGATGTCGAGGGCGTCTCTTTCGCTGATCTTGGTCTCGGTGGCAACATAACTCGCGCGCTAGCCGAACTCGGAGCGGAGCACCCGTTCCCGATCCAGGCGGCAACGATTCCGGATGTGCTCGCCGGCAAGGACGTTCTCGGGCGCGGCAAGACCGGCTCGGGCAAGACCATCGCGTTTGGCGCGCCGCTCGTCGAGCGTCTCATGGAGAACAATGGTGGCAAGAACCGTCAGATGGGACGCAACCCGCGCGCGCTCATCCTCGCCCCGACGCGCGAGCTCGCCCTGCAGATCGACCGCACGGTGCAGCCCATCGCCCGGGCCGTCGGTCTCTTCACGACGCAGATCTACGGCGGCGTTCCCCAGCATCGCCAGGTGGGCGCGCTTCAGCGTGGCGTAGACATCATTGTCGGCACGCCGGGTCGCATCGAAGACCTCATCGAACAGGGCCGCCTCGATCTGAGCGACGTGATCATCACGGTGCTCGACGAAGCCGACCACATGTGCGATCTCGGCTTCCTGGAGCCGGTGCAGCGCATCCTTCGCGAGACGCACCCCGACGGGCAGAAGCTCCTGTTCTCGGCAACCCTCGACAAGGGCGTCGCGACGCTCGTCAACGAGTTTCTGCCGACGCCGGCCGTGCACGAAGTGGCCGGAGAAGACCAGGCATCGTCGACGATCGACCACCGCGTTCTCCTGATCGAGCAACGCGACAAGCGCTCGATCATTGAGCAGCTCGCGGCCGGTTCGGGCAAGACCCTCGTGTTCACGCGCACGCGGGCGTTCGCCGAAGAACTCTCCGACCAGTTGGAAGACGCTGGCATCCCGGCCACGAGTCTGCACGGCGACCTCAACCAGTCGCGCCGCACCCGCAACCTCAGCCTGCTCACGAGCGGACGGGTCAACGTGCTCGTCGCCACCGACGTCGCCGCGCGCGGCATCCACGTCGATGACATCTCGCTCGTGATTCAGGCGGATGCGCCGGAAGAGTATAAGACGTACCTTCACCGCGCGGGTCGCACCGGCCGCGCTGGCAAGCAGGGCACCGTCGTTACTCTCGTGGGCCGCAACCGCCGTCGCAAGATGGACGAGCTGCTTGGCCGCGCAGAGATCGACGCCACGGTCAGCAACGTCGTTCCCGGCGACGAACTGCTGAACGAGCTCGCGGCCCTGTAGCCCCGGCACTCGCAACGCCCCGTCGCCTAGCTCAGGCGGCGGGGCGTTCGTGCGCCCACCGCGAGCGACAACCCCGTTAAACTAAGTCGTGCAAAACGACGTCGAGTCCGCGACATCCTCAGGTTCTGACGGGGGTGGCGCGGTGATGCCCGAGCGATCGGCCGATCTGTTGGCGACCGTCGGCAATCGCGTCGTCATCGCTGACGGCGCCATGGGCACGATGCTGCAACAGGCTGAGCTCACCCTCGACGATTTTCTGCAGCTCGAGGGGTGCAACGAAATTCTCAACGTCACGCGCCCTGACGTGCTCGCTGCGATTCACGCGGCATATCTCGACACCGGCGTCGACGCGATCGAGACAAACACATTCGGCGCCAACTGGTCGAACCTCTCCGACTACGGCATCGAAGATCGCATTGAAGAACTGGCGCGGGCAGGTGCCGAGATCGCTCGCGCGGCCGTCGCCAGGGCTGAGGCGGCCGACGGGCGTCGGCGTTGGGTGCTGGGCGCGATTGGTCCCGGCACCAAGCTGCCGAGTCTTGGCCATACGACGTATGCGTTTCTCAAAGAAACCTTTGCCGAGCAAGCTCGCGGATTGATCCTTGGCGGCGCCGACGCCCTGCTCGTCGAGACCGCCCAAGACCTGTTGCAGGCCAAATCAGCGATCAACGGTTGCAAGGCTGCGATAGCCGAACTGGGCATCCGACTGCCGATCTTCGTCGAAGTCACGGTGGAGACGACCGGCACGATGCTCATGGGCAGCGAGATCGCGGCGGCCCTGACGACGCTTGAGCCACTCGGGATCGACATGATCGGGCTCAACTGCGCCACCGGCCCCGCTGAGATGAGCGAGCATCTGCGCCACTTGTCGAAGTACGCGAAGGTGCCGGTCATGTGCATGCCCAACGCGGGCCTGCCCGTGCTCACGGCTGACGGTGCCAGCTATCCGCTCACTCCCGAAGAACTCGCGACCGCACACGAGCAGTTTGTCAAAGAATTCGGGCTGGGCCTTGTCGGCGGCTGTTGTGGAACAACGCCGGAGCACCTCAAGGCCGTGGTCGATCGACTCGGCGGCACTCGCACCCTCACGCGCACGGTCGAAAGCGAACCCGGGGTGGCGAGCCTCTATCAGCACGTCGCTTTCCACCAGGATGCGTCGTACCTCGCGATCGGCGAGCGCACGAACGCCAACGGCTCGATCGCGTTCCGCCAAGCGATGCTCGAGGAACGCTGGGACGACTGTGTCGACATCGCCCGCAACCAGACTCGCGAGGGCGCCCACCTGCTCGACGTGTGCATCGACTACGTCGGCCGAGACGGTGTCGCCGACATGCGCGAAGTGGTGTCGCGACTGGCGAGCGCTTCGACGTTGCCGCTCGTGATCGACTCGACCGAGCCCGCGGTGTTGCAAGCGGGCATGGAACTGATCGGCGGCCGGCCGGTGGTCAATTCGGTGAACTTCGAAGACGGAGACGGACCCGAATCTCGATTCGGCAAAATCATGCCCCTCGTCAAGGAGCACGGGGCCGCGGTGATCGCGCTGACGATCGATGAGGAAGGTCAGGCTCGCACGGCCGAACACAAGGTGCGCATCGCCACCCGGCTCGTCGACGCGCTCGTCAACGACTGGGGCATGCGCGTCGACGACATCATCGTCGACGCCCTTACCTTCCCGATCGCAACCGGACAGGAGGAGACCCGCCGCGACGCGATCGAAACCATCGATGCGATCCGCCAGATCACCGCGAAATACCCGGGCATCCACACCACTCTCGGCGTCTCGAACGTGTCGTTCGGGCTCAACGCGGCGGCGCGCTCCGTGCTCAACTCGGTGTTCCTGCACGAGGCGGTCGCCGCCGGGCTCGATTCGGCGATCGTGAACGCAGCCAAGATCGTACCGCTCGCTTCGGTGCCCGACGATCGCCGCAAGGTGGCGCTCGACCTCGTCTGGGACCGTCGCGAGTATGACGCAGACGGCAACCTCAGTTACGATCCACTCGTCGCGATGCTCGATTTGTTCGCAGGAGTCAACTCGGCTGCGCTCAAGGATGCCCGGGCCGCCGAACTCGCGCTTCTGCCGGTGGGCGAACGTCTCGAGCGCCGCATCATCGACGGTGAAGCGAAGGGTCTCGAGGACGACCTCGATCTCGCGCGAGCGGGCGGACTGAGCGCTCTCGACATCGTCAACGTGCACTTGCTCGCGGGCATGCAGGTTGTCGGCGCACGCTTCGGTAGCGGCGAGATGCAATTGCCCTTCGTGCTGCAATCCGCCGAGGTCATGAAGGCGGCCGTCGCGCTGCTCGAGCCGCACATGGAGAAGTCAGAGGCGGCCGGAAAGGGCACCATCGTTCTCGGAACCGTGCGCGGCGACGTGCACGACATCGGCAAGAACCTCGTCGACATCATCCTCACCAACAACGGCTACGACGTGATCAACATCGGCATCAAACAGCCGATTAGCGAATTCATCCGTGCCGCCGAAGAGCACAACGCCGACGTGATCGGTATGAGCGGGTTGCTCGTGAAGTCCACCGTGGTGATGAAGGAGAACCTGCTCGAACTCAGCTCGCGTGGTCTCAGCACGAAGTGGCCGGTGCTTCTCGGAGGCGCCGCGCTCACGCGCACCTACGTCGAAGACGACCTCGCCGGGATCTTCGACGGCGTGGTTCGCTACGCCCGCGACGCGTTCGAAGGGCTCGCGCTCATGGAGCCGCTTGTTGCTATCGCACGAGGGGCGGATGCGGCATCCGTCGGTCTGCCACCGCTCAAGAAGCGCATTCACGCGCGCACGACGGTAGACGTCACCGAGCCGGCGAACATGCCAGCTCGCTCCGACATCGCGTCGGACAATCCTGTGCCAACAGCACCGTTCTGGGGCACCCGGATCGTCAAGGGTCTTGCGCTCGGTGACTATGCCGCGTTCCTCGATGAACGCGCGACGTTCATGGGGCAGTGGGGACTCAAACCCAGCCGCGCCGAAGACGGCGCCAGCTATGAAGAGCTTGTCGAGACGGAAGGCCGCCCGCGACTTCGGTATTGGCTCGACCGGATCCTCGCCGAGGGAATCCTCGACGCGTCTGTCGCGTACGGATACTTCCCGGTCTATTCCGAGGGCAACGACATGGTGGTGGTACACCACGGCGACGACCCCTCTGGTGTGCTGGGGGCGGCGGGACTGCTCGCTCCCGATGGTGGCTCGGGAGGGACGCTCGGCGAGGAACGCCTGCGCTTCACCTTTCCTCGCCAGCGACGCGACCGCCACCTGTGTCTTTCCGACTACGTGCGCTCGCACGAGTCGGGGCAGATCGATGTCGTTGCGGTGCAACTCGTCACCGCAGGGTCGGCGGTCGACGCAGTGACCGCCAAACTGTTCGCCGAGAACAAGTACCGCGACTACATGGAACTGAACGGGCTCACGATGCAGCTCACCGAGGCGCTCGCCGAATACTGGCATTCGCGCGTGCGTGCCCAACTGGGATTTGCCGCGGAAGACCCCAGCGACATTGCGGGGATGTTCAAGCTGCAGTACCGCGGCGCACGGTTCTCGCTCGGTTACCCGGCATGCCCCGACATGGAGGACCGCCGCAAGGTGGTCGAGCTGCTCAAGCCCGAGCGGATGGGCGTGGTGCTGTCGGAAGAACTTCAACTGCACCCCGAGCAGTCGACCGACGCGTTCGTGTTCCATCACCCCGAGGCGCGCTACTTCTCGGTGTGAGTGCGGTACGGCCCGTCTTCGCCCGACGCAAGGCAGCGAGCACCGGTCGCCCCACAAACAGAATTCCGGTGACCGTCGTGAGAGCGCGCACGGTGTCCCAGGTGAGCGTTGACGTGACGAGGGAGTACAGCCAGAACGACGCTGCATTCTGCGTCAGTGGGGCGCCCGCTTCGTAGGAGATCGCGGTGTCACCGCCGACCGCAAACGGCCAGAACCACAGGTTCATGATGAGGCCGAAGGCATAGGATGCCGCGACTCCGTAGATCGCGAGCATCCCGAGTTCCAGCCATGCTGTGGCGCGGTGTGCCGTCGCGCGAAAACGCGGCAGAAGGCCAGCGCCCGCCCCGACCCAGCCGCACGCGAACAGTTGAAATGGCGTCCAAGGGCCGAACCCTCCCGATAGCACCGACGAGAGGGCAATCGAGAGCATGCCGAGCAGAAACCCGAAGCGGGCGCCGAACGCGCGGCCAGCAAGGATCAGCAGGATGAACACCGTCTCGACGCCACCGAGCCCGACACCCGCCAATCGGAGGGCAGCACCGACCGCTGTGAGCACTCCGAGCAGCGCGACGAGCTTCGCCGAATACATGTCGCGATCGAGCACGAGGGCGACCGCGACGGCGAGCGCGGGAACGACGGCCAGAGCAACAAACGGCACAGCTGCGCGTGCGTCGGTGGGCAGTGCGGCGGCGACCAGGGGCCACGCAAAACCGGCCGCTGCCGCGCCGCTCGCAGCAACGAGCAGGAACGATCGCCACCGCCTCATGCTGCGACCTCCGCGTCGACGCGCCCGGCGCGCATTGCGATGATGCGGCTGCAGAAACGGGCGGCAAACGCGTGATCGTGGGTTGCGACCATCACCGCTGCTCCGGATGCGGCGGCGCGCGCGAGCGCGTGGCCGACGAGATCCCGTGCGGCTGCGTCGAGGCCCCTGGTCGGTTCGTCAACGAGTAGCACTTTCGGCTCCGTGGCCAGTTGAATGGCGATGACGAGGCACAGGCGTTCGCCGGCGGAGAGGTCGCGCGGATGACGGGCCAGCTGTCGGTCGACGTCTCGGTTGAGCAGATTCGCGAAGATTCGCACCGTGTCTGCGCCGGAGCGGCGGCACTCCTCGCCGACGGTGGTTGAGAACAGCAGGTCGTCGAACGACTCGGGCACGAGCGCGATCGCTCGACGACGGGCGCGCGTCGAGAGCCTGCTCACGTCGGAGCCGCCGATGGTCACCGTTCCCGCGGATTCCGGGAGCGCGAGGGCATGCATCATGCTGCTCTTGCCGGCACCATTGGGCCCGGTGAGCGCGACGATGTCGCCACCCCAGAGGTCGAAGCTCGCGTCGCGCACCACGGTGATGTCGCCGCGATGCGCGGACAGCCGTCGGATCATCGCGATGGGCGACGACGACCGCGATGATCCGATCGATCGACCCGGTCGTTCGAGGGTACGAGTCCCTTGCCCGGAAAGCTGGTCTGGTTTGGAGTGCACGGTGTGAACGGGAGCAGGGATAACTGTGCTGTCTCGAATTGCCAGGCAATGGTCTGCGACGGCATCCCATTCCGTGAGGTTGTGTTCGGCCACGACGACGCACACGCCAGCTTCGTGCGCCAGGCGGTCGAGCACGTCGACGACGCGTTCTCGGGCGTGGTCGTCGAGATCGGCGAGCGGTTCATCGACGAGAACGAGGGTCGGCTGGGAAATGATTGCCGCACCGATGGCAACCAGGGTCGCTTCTCCCGCCGACAGGGCATCGATGTCGCGGTCGATGAGGTGGAGGATTCCCAAGCGCTCGGCCACCTCGATAGCCCGAGCGCGCACTATCACCGGGGCCACCCCGCGCACGGCCAGGGCGAATCCGAGTTCCTCGGAAACAGTGGGCGCCACGAACGACAGCCGAACGGATTGCGACACCACGCCGACGAATCCCGCCGTGTCTCGGGGAGGGATCGTCAGGCGGTCAATCCCGCCAATGCGGATGTCGCCGCACTGTTCGCCGTCGAGGAAGTGCTGCACCAGTCCGCTCATCGCGTGGAGGAGGGTGGACTTTCCCGATCCCGTGGGGCCGGAAATTAGAGTGAGACTCGCGGGAGGCAGCGCGAAGGTGATATTCGAAAGCGTCGTTCTTCCGTCGAAGCCGAGGGCGGCATCCCTGATTTCGACCGGGCGAGCGCAGTCCGGCTCGAGAGCGGATCTCGACGGAAGCGCCGTTGCGCTCACGGTTGTCCTGCCCGCAAATCCGCGCACTTCCATGGATGCTCCGAGAGCGAGCGCTCGCTCGATCGTGTTCTCGAGGACCGGGATAACAAGCGCGATGGCGGACCGCTCGCCGCGCAGGCGGCGGGCGATGTGCGCGCGGCGTGCCGATTCGATCAGCGCCGGAAAGGTGGCCCAGGCGATCACGAGCGCGCGGGACAGATTGCGCACCGGCCCGGCGATGGTGCCGCGGGAGACGAGTGCGCGGAGGTCGACGACCGCCGCGAGGGCGCCGAAGCCGAGGATGACCGCGGCGAACGGCAGCGCGCTCACCGCAGCCGATAGCAGACCCCCCGTCGTGATCGGGCCGAACAGGGTGATGTGACTGAACGGGCCGTCGAGGGGAATGCGGGGGAGGTCGAGAACGAGAATCCCGCCGCCTGAAGCTCCGCCGAAGAGCACGCGGTAGATGATCCGAATGGCGATAAACGCCGTGGCCAGCAGCGCGGCCGCGCGGATCGGCGCGAGGCGGCTCGTCCGCATCAGCCCGCGGGCGGGACGGACTCTGTGCCAGCGGTGTATACGAGACCGAGCGACTGGCCGGCTTCCAATTGCAGGCTCGCCACGCCTTCCTGGGCATACTCCCACTCCGCGTCAGCGCTGGGCTTGACCCACAGGGCCCAGTACGCGGTGGCCGCGGGCATCCCCTGGCACTCTTCGACGAAGGGCTCTTCGCCCTCGACCGTGATGGTTTCTTCGGGAGCGGGGCGATTGTTCACGCGGCAGACGATCTGGTCGCCCCATTCGACCGTGCCTTCGAGGTCGACACCCGAGTCGGTGAGAGAGTCAATCGCGATTCCTTCGTCGACGCATTCGCTGAGCGAGGGAGAGTCGAGTACCCCGAAGTCCACGATGAGGGTGACCTGCTCGCACGTTTCGGGAGCTGCGGATGTCGCTGGTGACGGCTGCGACGCTGGTGGCGAGGACGCACAACCAGAGATGGCGAGCAGAAGAGCGAGGGGGGCAGCGGCCCGAGCGAAGATCACGCGCGCAATCCTACTAAGACCGTCGTGCACTGTTGCAGCGTGAATCGGTCAATTCGTAGCGCTCAGGCGATAGCGAACATGCCCGCGGCCGCGAGGGCGAGAGCGAGGCCGATGTATTGAACCACCGCAATACGCTCTCGCAGAAATATCGCCGCCAGGATGACCGTGCCAGCCGGGTACATCGCCGTAAGCACGGCGACGACGGAGAGTTCGCCCATGCGCAGGCTCACGAGTATGCCCGTGTTGGCGAACACGTCGACCAGCCCGCACGCCACGGCGAGAGCAAGTCCCGTTCGCCAGCCTGACCGTTGCTCGACGCGTCGGCGGCGCTGCACGACCGCAAGCACCGCGATCGCGGAGAACATGATGACGGCGTTCACCCCGCGGTTGACGATGATCGGGGCGAGACCGGAATCGTCGGGCGTGAGGTCGAACACGATGAGAATGGTGCCGAAGCCGATGCCGGCCCCGACGGCCATCAGGATGCCGCGAAGCGTCGGTCGCATGGCACGTCGGTCGGGAACGAAGCCCACCAGCACGACCGCGACGAGTGCGCATCCGAGAGCCGCGTAGCCGAGCCCCTCCATTCGCTCGCCACTCAGCAGCCCTGCGGTCATCGGCACCACCGCGGTGATCAGCCCCGTCAGCGGCGAGAGGATGCTCATTGGTCCGATCGCGAGGCACGCATACAAGAGCGTGATTGCGATGGCGCCGCTGATGCCGGAAAGCGCCCCGAACAGTACGGCGTCGCGCGACCACGCACCGCCCACGACAAGCATGGCGACGCTGGCCAACGCCAGTCCGGCGACGGCGGCAATGGCCGTCACCCGTAGAGCGCTGATCTTTGTCGCCGCCAGCCCGCCGAGAAAGTCGGCTGCTCCGAACACCAGTGCACTCGAGAAAGCGAGGATTGCGGGAAACATGAAAAGCCTGTTCGGATATGGGGATGTGTTCGCCCGAGGCGCCACACGGCTGTAACTGAGCTTGGCTTGGCCGCCTGCGCATAGGCTATGGCATTGAACACCGACTACTCGAAAGGGCAGACAATGGCCGGTCGTATCTATGCCAACATCACCGAGACGGTCGGACACACTCCTCTCGTGCGCCTCAACAAGGTCACTCTGGGTTCCGTTGCCGACGTGCTCGTAAAGCTCGAGTTCTACAACCCTGCGGCGAGCGTGAAAGACCGCATCGGTGTGGCGATCGTTGACGCGGCCGTCGAATCCGGGCAACTGCAACCCGGGGGCACGATCGTCGAGTCAACAAGCGGCAACACCGGCATCGCGCTCGCCATGGTCGGTGCTGCGCGTGGTTACCGCGTCATCCTGACGATGCCCGAGACGATGAGTATGGAGCGGCGCCAGCTGCTGCGTGCCTTCGGGGCGACTCTCGTTCTCACTCCCGGTTCCGAAGGAATGCGCGGCGCGCTCGCCAAAGCGGAGGAGATCGCTGCGGCGACGGAAGGGGCCGTGCTCGCACGTCAGTTCTCCAATGAGGCCAACCCCGCCATCCACCGCGCCACCACCGCGGAGGAGATCTGGGAAGACACCGACGGCAATGTCGACATCTTTGTCGCCGGTGTGGGCACCGGCGGCACCCTCACCGGCGTCGGGCAAGTGCTCAAGGAACGCAAGCCCGGTGTGCAGATTGTCGCCGTCGAACCCGCCGAGTCGCCGATCCTCAATGGCGGTGCACCAGCGCCGCACAAGATTCAGGGAATCGGTGCCAACTTCATTCCCGAGATCCTGGATCGCGACGTCTATGACCGGGTCATCGACGTCACCGTTGCCGATGCGATTGCCACCGCCCGGGCACTCGCCACGGAAGAGGGCATCCTCGCGGGTATTTCCTCCGGCGCTGCTGTGTTTGCGGCTCTTCAACTGGCGCACCGCCTTGAGAACGAGGGAAAGACGATCGTCGTCATCGTTCCGAGTTTCGGAGAGCGCTACCTGTCCACCGTGCTGTACGAA
>JANOYC010000050.1:0-13477 GCA_031428675.1 Microbacteriaceae bacterium
CGCGGTAGAATCGGGCGGAGATACTGCAACCGACTCAACAGCAGCTGCCAAGCCGGTCTGATCAAGGGGGGACCCATTGGCCCTCATCGATGCGCCGACCGCCAGCCGCATGAACACACGGCTCGACGCGCGGGGCCGACGCTCCATCGTGCTGATGGGACTGGTCGTGCTCGCTCTCTTTGCGAGCGGAATTGGGTTGCTCGCCGTGGCCGTGCCGGGTCAGTATGCGATCGATCAAGGAAACGGACCCAGCGTCTTCGGCTGGGCCACCGGCCTACTAGCGATCACGCTCGGAATGCGGCACGCTTTCGACGCTGACCACATTGCTGCGATCGACAGCGCCACCCGCAAACTCGCCTCAGAAGGCAAGCAGGCGATGTCCGTCGGGTTTTTCTTCTCCCTCGGGCACTCGACGATCGTGTTCCTGCTCGCGATCATCGTCGGATTAGGTGCTGCTGCCGTGAACGCGCAAGTGCACGACGACCGCTCAATGCTGCACCAGATCACCGGGATCATCGGCCCGACCATCTCCGGCGTTTTCCTCGTGGTCATCGCGATCATCAACATCCTGGTTACCGTCGCGGTCGTGCGCGTATTCCACCGGATGCGCGACGGCGAGTTCAACGAAACTGAACTAGACACGCAACTGAGCAAGCGCGGGTTGCTGAACCGCATATTCGGTCGACTCGCCGACCGCATCGACGCATCCTGGAAGATCTACCCGGTCGGGGCGCTGTTCGGCTTAGGGCTCGACACAGCCACCGAGGTCACGCTCCTCGTGCTTTCCGCGACCGCGGGCCTCGGTGGTCTGCCGTGGTGGGCCGTGCTCTCGCTCCCGCTGCTGTTCGCGGCCGGAATGTGCTTGTTTGATTCGATCGACGGCATCCTGATGAACCTCGCTCACAGTTGGGCGTTCCTCACCCCCGCGCGCAAGGTGTATTACAACGTCGTGATCACGGTGATGTCAGTCGTCGCCGCCCTCGTGATCGGAGGGGCTCAGTTGTATTCGGTATTCGCCGAGAATCTCGGCTGGACCAGCCCATTGCTCATCTGGTTCACCAGCCTCGAATATCTCGGCTACGCACTAGTGGGCGCGGTCGTTGCTACGTGGTTGATTGCCATGGTCGTGTGGCGAGTCGGGCGATTCGACGAAAAGTTGACGCCTCAGATGACCATCGCTTCGCGAACGGCGCTCGTCGCATTCGTGCCGCCGGCCCCCGCTTGCGACACTCGCCCCGACGCGAGCACCACGTAGTGCTCTGCCGCTCGTAGCGCGAAGCCGATGTGCTGTTCAACCAGAAGCACGCTGAGCCCTTCGGCCGCGAGACCGATGATCGTCTCCTCGATCTCGGCAACAATCGTCGGCTGGATGCCTTCGGTGGGCTCGTCGAGAATGAGCAGCTTGGGCTCGGTGATCAACGCTCGCGCAATCGCGAGTTGCTGACGCTGACCACCGGACAGCAGCCCGGCCTTGCGGGTGGAGAACTGCGCGAGCGCCGGGAATCGCTCGAGCATCTCGGCGATTTTGACCTTGCCGTTTCGCCGACCGTCAGCGACGAGTTGAAGGTTCTCCATCGTCGTCAGTTGCCCGAAAGACTGCTGCCCTTGCGCCACATATGCCATCCCGCGCTTCACCCGGCGATTCGGCGGAAGGTGCGTGACGTCGTGACCGTCGAAGAGCACCGTTCCGCCGGTTGGGCGAATGAGGCCAATCGTGGCGCGCAACAGGGTCGTCTTACCTGCACCGTTGTGACCGAGCACCGCGACAATTTTGGATGAGCCGGGGATGGACACCCCGTGGATCACTTTCGTGCGGCCGTAGCCCGCATCGATATCGATGAGTTCAAGCATTGTCGGACTCCTAGTTGATCGCCGAAGCGGCCTCGGTCGTGTGTGCCCCGGCGGTGCCGAGATACACCGCCTGCACGCGGGGATCGGCTTGCACCTCGGCGACGGAGCCCTCGCTGAGCACGCGACCCTGGTGCAGCACGGTGACGCGCGTGGCGAAGCGACGCATGAAATCCATGTCGTGCTCGACCACCACGACGGTGCGATTCACGGCAATGCGCCCGAGCAGTTCACCCGTTGACGTGCGTTCATCTTGGCTCATGCCGGCTACCGGCTCGTCAAGCAACAGCACCTTGGCGTCTTGCACCAACAGCATCGCGATTTCCAACCACTGCTTCTGCCCGTGCGAGAGCACTCCGGCGATCGTGTCGCGTTCGTCGCTGAGCCCGGTCTCCTCCAGCGCTCGCTCTATCGAGGGGTCGACACCACGTCGGATACGGAACAGCGCCAGCGGCGACCGGTGCAAGCCCGCGGCGATATCGAGATTCTGCAACACGGAGAGTTCGTCGAAGACGCTGGCGGTCTGGAAGGTTCGGCCGACGCCGAGTCGCACGATCTTGTGAACGGGCCTGCGCAGCAGTTCGATGCCGCCGAGCTTTGCGGAGCCGGTGCCTCTGGATAAGCCCGTGATCGCGTCGATGCACGTGGTCTTTCCTGCGCCATTGGGCCCGATGAGGAAGCGGACCTCGCCCGGATGAGCGTCAAAGGAGACTCCGTCGACGGCGACGAATCCCGAGAACTCGACGTGAAGGTCGGTGACGACAAGCGAACCATCGACAACCGTCATGTTCGCACCTCCTCGGGTGTGGGCACGCTATTCGGGGCGGGCGGGGCGGACGCTGCGGCGGGACTTGGCGGCAACGGCGGGCTGGTGTCGCGCCGCGAACGCCGAATTATGCTCACGACCTTCCCGAATAGTGACGACAACCCCTTCGGAAGGAAGAGCGTCACGACGATAAAGAGAAGGCCGAGAATATAGATCCACCCGCCGGGCCAGCTGGATGCGAGGCTCGATTGGCCCCATCCGATCGCCATCGCTCCGAGCGCCGGTCCAAAGAGAGAGGCACGACCGCCCAAGGCGACGCCCGCGATCATCAGAATCGACGCGGAAGCGCCGATCTCCGCTGGAGTGATGATGCCGACGATCGGTACGAACAACGCCCCACCGACACTCGCCATGACGGCGGCGATAACGTAGGCAACCAGCTTGATGTTGGAGGGGTCGTAGCCGAGAAAGCGCACACGCTCTTCTGCGTCGCGCGTGGCGAGCAGGAGTTCGCCGAATCGGCTGCGATAGAGCTGCCACACGACCAGCAGACAAACGATTAGCAGCCCCGCCGCAATCAGGTACAGCATGAGTTTGTTCGAGTCGTCGTTCAGAACAAATCCGAAGAAGTACTTGAAGTTGCTGAGCCCGGTATCACCACCGGTTTCCCGAATCGTGGAACTGATCAATACGGCCAGTGCGACAGTGAGTGCCTGGCTGAGAATCGCGAAGTACGCACCCTTGACCTTGCGCTTGAACAGCGCGAAACCGAGCACGAGCGCGACGATGATCGGGAACAATACGATCGCAAGCAGAGTGAATGCCTCGCTGCGGAACGGTTCCCAGAATGCCGGGATCGGTGCCAATGGGTCATACAGGATCATGAAGGTGGGGATCTTGTCGGGCCCTGCCGTCTCAAGCGTCAGGTGCATCGCCATGGCATAGGCGCCGAGGCCGAAGAAGACGCCCTGGCCCATGACGAGCATGCCGCCTCGACCCCAGGCGAGGCCGATGCCGACCGCCACGATCGCCCACGCGCAATACTTGCCGAGGTTGTTGATCCAGTGTGTCGAGAGGAGCGACGGAGCCACTGCCAACAGAATCACGGCAAACACCCCGATGCCGATCAGGGACAGCCACGGTTTGAGTTTCGTCATGCCAGCCCCCTGGTGCGAACGGTGAATAGACCCTGGGGACGGACCTGCAAGAACGCCACAACCAGGATGAAGGCGAGCACTTGTGCGAGGCTCCCGGTCGTCCAGTCGGCGAAGTAGGCCATCGCGAGTCCGACGACCCACGCGGCGATGATGGTGCCCTTGATCTGGCCGATGCCACCGGCGACCACGACGAGGAAGGCCGGAATGATGTATTGCGCGCCCATCTGCGAATTCGTGCCGCCAATGAGCGAAGCCGCGACGCCGGCAACCCCGGCGAGACCGGATCCGACGAAGAAGGTAATCCGGTCGATGCTCCGTGTGGAGATGCCCGCGGTCTCAGCGAGGTCTCGGTTCTGCACGGTCGCACGAATCCGACGACCGAACGAGGTGTACTTGAGCCATGCGGCCAGGGCCGCTACGCACACCCCGGCGAGAACAATTGTGAACACCTGTCGGAGCGGCCAACCGTAACCGAGAATAGAGAGTTGACCATCGAGCCAGCGCGGCTTCTCGACCGGCACTCCTTGAGCGGGAAAGATCTGCAACGCCACCTGCTGGAGGATCAGGCTCACGCCGACCGTCACGAGGAGGGTGTCGAGCGGCCGTCGATACATCCATTGGATGATGCTGACCTCCAGCAGCAGCCCGAGGAGTCCCGCGACCAGAAAGGCGAGCGGGATGGCGACCGGAATCGAGATGTCGCTCGCGGAGATGAACTGCTGGGTGAGGTAGGCGACGAAAGCGCCGGCCATCAGAAACTCGCCGTGCGCCATGTTGATCACCCCCATCTGACCGAAGGTGAGGGAGAGGCCGAGCGCAGCCAGCAACAGCAACGCCCCTTGTGCGGTGCCGTTCAGCAACGGCGGTATCAATGCATCCACGTCTCGTCGCTCTCTCTATGCGGTGCGATCTGGGAACAAGAACCCGAACGCGGGGCCCCGTGCCGTTGCCGACACGGGACCCCGCTTGATCAGGTGAGGGTTAGCCCGCGGACGCCACCAGAGCGTCGCGAACATCGGCGGGGAACCAGTCGTATCCGTTGAGATACGGGTCGGGGTCGATGAACCCGTCGGACTCCCAGACGATGTCGAACTGGTTGTCGGCGTTGATCTTGCCGATGTGGCCCGGCTTGGAGATGTGGTGGTTCTCGCCGTCGAGCGTGACGGTGCCCTCCGGTGCGTCGAAGGTAACGCCTCCAGCCGCAGCTGCTGCGTTCACCGCGTCGACCTCGAATGAACCGGCCTTCTCAACCAGAGCCTTGTAGAGGTACAGCGAGATGTACGCGGCCTCCATCGGGTCGGACGTCACGCCACTGCTGCCCGGGTAAGCCTTCCACGCCTCGATGAACTTCGGGTTGTTCGGAGACTCGAGCGACTGGAAGTAGTTCCACGATGCGTAGTGGCCCGTGACTTCGTGACCCATGGCCGGCGCCTCTTCCTCGGCGATCGAAACCGAGATGATCGGGGTCGTGTCGGCGGTGAGTCCTGCGTCGTAGTAGGCCTTGATGAAGCCGACGTTCGACGAACCGTTGATCGTGTTGAAGATGAAGTCCGGCTTCGCCGCAACGATCTTCGCCACCTGCGTGGTCCAGTCATCCTTGTCGAGCGGCACGTACTCCTCGCCGACGATCTCGATGCCGAGTTCAGCGGCGTAGAGCTTGATGATCGCGTTTGCGGTGCGGGGGAACACGTAGTCGGAACCCGCGAGGAACAGCGTCTTCACGCCCTGTGCGGCGAGGAAGTCCATCGCCGGGATGATCTGCTGGTTCGTGGTTGCGCCGGTGTAGTAGATGTTCGGCGACGCCTCGAGGCCCTCGTACTGAACGGGGTAGAAGAAGAGTCCGTTGTGCTCTTCGACTACGGGCTTGACTGCCTTGCGAGACGACGAGGTCCAGCCACCGAAGATCGCGGCGACGCAGTCCTGGGTGAGCAGCTTCTCGGTCTTCTCAGCGAAGGTCGGCCAGTCAGTGGCACCGTCTTCCTGCACATACTCGATCTGCTTGCCGAGGATGCCACCGTCGGCGTTGATCTCGTCTGCAGCCATGTGCAGCACGTTGGAGACGGTCTTCTCGGAGATCGCCATTCCGCCGGTGAGCGAGTTGAGGAAGCCGAGCTTGACGGTGTCGCCGGAGGTGTCGATGCAGCTGGCCGCATCAGACGACGTGCCGGCGGGAGCGGTGTCGCCGGCGCGAGCGCCGCAACCGGAGAGAACGAGCGCCGCGGTTGCGGCGAGCGCCCCCGCGGAGAGGAGCGCTTTGGCGCGCCGTTTAGTAGAACTGAGCATGGGGAGACTCCAATTCGTTGTGATTGAGTACGTCCGACGTCGATCGACGACGCGAGGTGCTGTGTACTGTGTCGACGGCAGAGCACCGCCGACTGCTGTGGGTGTTCTCACACTGGTGGCACGACGTTGCCCTGCCATTTCCCGAACATGTCGGGTATGTAAACAACGGGACGACCCTCAACGCCTAGCCCGGTGATCCGGGCCTTCTCGCGCCATCGACGTGTCGGACACGGTGCGAGCCGAAGTTCAGATATGACACACTTCTGACATCTGACGCTGTTGTGTGTCGCACGCGGCGTCTGCGAATCGGTCAATGCGACGAGAGGTGACAGGGTGCATTTCACTCCGGCGGAGACCGAGAAGCTTCTCCTTGCTGTGGCCGGGATGGTCGCGCGTGATCGACTCGGCCGCGGCATCCCGCTCAACTACCCGGAGACCGTCGCCCTCATTTCGACCTGGGTGCTCGAGGGCGCCAGGGAAGGGCGCAGCGTGCCCGACCTTATGGCCGCGGGTCGGAGCGTGCTCACCCGTGACGCGGTGCTACCGGGTGTGCCCGAGATGTTGGCTGAGGTTCAGGTCGAGGCAACGTTCCCCGACGGACGCAAGCTCGTGACAATCCACCATCCGATCGACTGAAGGGAACACCGTGGCAACCGCATCCGGCCAAGGTCCCGGCGCTTTTCGCATCCTTCCGGGCGACGTCGAGCTCAACGCCGATCGCACGTCCGAGGAAAGGATCCGACTGGTCTTCGTCAACACCGGCGATCGTCCGATTCAGGTCGGTTCGCACGTGCATCTCCCGGATGCGAACGACGCGCTTCAGTTCGACCGTGCCGCAGCCCACGGGTTCCGTCTCGACGTGCCGTCGGGAACGTCCCAGCGCTTCGAGCCGGGAGCATCCCGCGAACTCGACGCGGTGGCGATTCGGGGCAACCGAATTGTGCCGGGGATCAGGATCCGCGGCGTGGGCGAGTGGGCGCTCTGATGGTGCGCATCAGCCGAGCTCGCTACGCCGCCATCTATGGCCCGACGACCGGCGATCAGGTGCGGCTCGGTGACACCGATCTGTGGATCGAGCTCGAGGAGGATCGCACCTTCGGCGGCGAAGAGGCGGTCTTCGGTGGCGGAAAATCCATTCGCGAATCAATGGCACAGTCGACGACAACACGCGCTGGCGGGGCACTCGATACGGTGATCACGAACGCGATCATTCTCGACTGGTGGGGGATCATTCGGGCCGATATCGGCATCCGTGACGGCCGAATCGTCGGCATCGGTCACGCGGGAAATCCCGATGTCAGCGACGGAATCGACATGATCATCGGACCGTCGACCGACGTTGTTTCGGGCGAAGGACGCATCGTCACCGCCGGTGCGATCGACTCTCACGTGCACCTGATTTCGCCCTCTCAAATCCACGAAGCGCTCGCGACTGGCATCACCACGGTGATCGGCGGCGGCACCGGCCTGTCCGAGGGGTCAAAGGCTACGACCGTGACTCCGGGTGCGTGGCACCTTAAGTCGATGCTGCGATCGCTCGACTCCCTGCCGGTGAACATTCTTTTGCTGGGCAAGGGCAACACGGTCTCGAGCGAGGCGCTCCGCGAGCAGGCTCTCGCAGGTGCTGGCGGCTACAAGGTGCACGAGGACTGGGGATCGACCCCGGCGGCGATCGACGCAGCCCTCCGCGCGGCCGACGACTGGGGGCTTCAGGTTGCGCTTCACTCCGACTCGCTCAACGAAGCCGGATACGTGGACTCGACCATCAATGCCATTGCCGGCCGCTCCATCCACGCATTTCACGTCGAGGGAGCGGGCGGTGGTCACGCGCCCGACATCCTCACCCTCGCGAGCCTGCCGCACATCATTCCCGGATCGACGAACCCGACGCTTCCGCACACGGTGAACACCGTCGCCGAACACCTCGACATGCTCATGGTCTGCCACCACCTGAATCCCGCGGTACCGGAGGACCTCGCCTTCGCCGAGTCCAGAATCCGAGCGACCACAATCGCGGCTGAGGACATCCTGCACGACCTCGGCGCCCTCTCGATCACCTCCTCGGACGCTCAAGCGATGGGACGCATCGGTGAGGTTGTCACGCGCACTTGGCAAGTCGCCCACGTGATGAAGCTGCGCCGCGGTGCGCTCGACGGCGGCCTCGCAGCCGACAACGAACGCGCTCGCCGTTACGTCGCGAAGTACACAATCAACCCGGCTATCGCGCACGGCATCGATGATGAGATCGGCTCCATCGAGGTCGGCAAGCTCGCCGACCTCGTGATCTGGGACCCGCGCTTCTTCGGGGTTCGGCCCGAGGTCGTGATGAAGGGTGGTGCGCTCGCCTGGGGTGCACTCGGAGACCCGAACGCGTCGATCCCCACACCACAGCCCGTGATGATGCGGCCATCGTTCGGCGACGCGATTGGAGCGGATGTCTCCCTCGCGTTCGTCTCTCCGGCCGCGATCGAGGCCGGCCTCGGCGACGAACTCGGCTTGCGCCGTCGCTTGTACGGAATCAAGCCGACACGGGCGATCGGCAAGGCCGATCTCAAGAACAACTCGGCGCTGCCGGCGATCGTGATCCGCCCCGACACCTTCGAAATCTCGATCGATGGGGAGGGCGTGGAGCCTTCCCCCGCTGAATCCCTCCCGCTCGCCCAGCTGTACAACATCTTCTGAGCAGATTCCGTTGACCACATCGTGATTCCCGCGGCCGGGACCGTCGCCCTCCTGCTCGCGGACGCACGTCTGCCGAGTGGTGGTCACGCGTACTCGTCGGGACTGGAGCCCGCGCTACTCGGGGGAATGTCGCCCGCTGCAGCTGCCACTTTTCTCGCTCTGCGCGCTCGCACCACGGCGCTCGTCGACGCGGGCACGGCGGTCGCCGCGATGCACGCGGTGCTGGACAGTTCCAGCGGCGACGGAACGGGGCTGGCCGCGGTGGAACGCGCTTGGTCAGCGCGCACCCCGAGCCGGGCCATGCGCGAAGCCTCGCGCGACCTTGGCCGAGGGCTCGTGCGTCTTGCGAGGCGCATTTGGCCCGACGCCCGCGGCATCGACGCGCTCGCGGGCCACGCCCCTCCGCGCCCGCTCGTGCTCGGCGTGATCGCTGCGGCGGTCGGCATGCGGGCCGACGAGCTCGTTCGGCTGGCGGTCTACGACGACCTTGCGAGCGCAGTCGCGGCGCTCCTCAAGCTCGATCCGCGCGACCCGGCCGACGGAGTCACGCTCGTGCTTAATGGGTGCGCCTCGATCGAATCAATGGTCGCCTCGGTCGCGGCCATCCAATCGCCCGACGACATTCCGGCGTTCAGTGCGCCACAGGCCGAGGTGTGGGCCGAACAACACGCCGTTACCCAAAGGAGGCTCTTCCGTGGCTGAACCACATGAACCGAACCGCGCACTCCGGCTCGGAGTTGCCGGACCCGTCGGAACGGGAAAGTCGTCGCTCATCGCGACGATCTGCCGTTCACTCTCCGATGAGCTGCGGCTCGGTGTGATCACGAACGACATCTACACCGACGAGGATGCGCGATTCCTGCGCTCAGCCGGAGTGTTGGAGCCCGAGCGGATTCGGGCCGTGGAGACCGGCGCGTGCCCGCACACGGCGATTCGCGACGACATCACCGCCAACCTCATCGCGGCCGAAGACCTGGAGCGCGATTTCTCCCCGCTCGACGTCGTGCTCATCGAATCAGGCGGCGACAACCTTACGGCGACGTTCTCCCCCGCGCTCGTTGATGCGCAGATCTTCGTGCTCGACGTTGCTGGCGGCGGTGACGTTGCGCGCAAGGGCGGACCGGGGATCGGGCGAGCCGATCTCCTCGTGGTGAACAAGACCGACCTCGCGCCGTATGTGGGAGTGGACGTACCGCTCATGGTGGCGGATGCCCTCCTCGCGCGTGAAGGAAGGGCCGTGCTCGCCCTCTCCCGCACTGACGCGGAATCCGTTGCGTCGTTGCGGTCGTGGGTGCTCAGCATCCTGGCCGGGCATCGGGCCGGCACCCACGTGCCTCAGGATCCGGGTCCGATGGCACCGCATTTCCACGCTGACGAGGACCACGCCGAGGGCGGCTACGTGCACACTCACGAGCAGGTTCACGAGCACGAACGCGCTGGAGACAGTGATCAGCGGTGAGCTGACGCGAATCGCCGTCCACCCCAGTGAGGCGCGCGTGCGCGTCCAGCTCGTCACCGGAGCGCTGGCGCCACGACTGACTGATCGCGACGCCGATTCCGCGCGAGTGGCGATTGCGGCGGCACAGATGCTCCTCCTGGACGGCGACACGGTGCGCATCGAGATCGAAGTGGGCGCCGGTTGCACGCTTGAGCTCGAGGATGTCGGCGGAACCGTCGCTTATCCCGGGAGTTCGTCGTGGCAGGTGCACGCTCGGGTGGCTGCGGGCGCGAGCCTCATCTGGCACGGATTGCCTTTCGTCGTCACGTCGGAGGCCCGCGCAGCCCGCCACACCGAGCTCGAACTCGACACCGGTGCGGCTGTACTGGTCAGGGAAACGCTGGTGCTCGGTCGGCACGGCGAAATCGGTGGCGCGATCGATTCAGGGATCAGTGCCTACGGAATCGACGGTCCAATGTTAATCGAACGGCTGCAGGCCGACGCTGCGTCTTCCAGTCCCGGGGTTACGGGCGATTTCCGAGTCGTCGACTCGATAGTGGCGCTTGGATTTCGGCCGCCGACCGTTCCTGGCGATCTCGTGCTGGAGCATCCCGGTGCAGTGGCTCGCTTCCTCGGAACACACACCCACGCATCCGGACTCGACCCGGTTTGGTCGACGTGGCGGGCGGCGCTGCTGGCAAACAGCACCCTGCTCGCGGCGTGAAACCGTTCGCATAGACTTCCATCTATGCTTCCGGCCACCTCCCCACCGAGCCTCCTAGAACGCTCCGTCGCGGAACAGATCGCCCGCAACCTGCGCGCCATGGCCGACCCCACCCGGGTTCAGATCCTGTCGCTCATCGTCGAGTCCGCGCGCGGCCGACGCCCAGTAACTGAGCTCGCCGACGATCTCGGGCTCACGCAACCGACGGTCAGCCACCACCTGCGGATAATGACGGACGAAGGGATTCTCGAACGCAGCCAAGAAGGGCGACAGGTCTGGTACTCCGTCGTGCCGTCCCGAGTCAACGACGTCTTCGACTCCGTTCGCATCGACCCCGTCGCCGCCACGATCGCGCCGCCCGTGCTGGAGCGCATCTCCGCTGACCTGGCGATCCGCTTCGCCGGCACCTTCTCAGCCGAAACGGTTGCCGAGTACGTGCACGGGAGCCACCAGCTGCTCGCGGAAAAAGCGCGAATAACCCGCTACCTGCCCTCGCTCACCGCCCGGTTTGCGGCCGATCGACTCCGTGCCCTCGCCGAGGCGAACGGCCTGACAGACGGCAAGGTCCCGGACATCCTGTTCGTGTGCGTGCAGAACGCCGGGCGGTCGCAACTTGCTTCGGCAATCCTCCGATCCTTGGCGGGAGACGCAGTCAGGGTATTGACTGCGGGTTCAGACCCCGCTGGATTGATCAACCCCAAGATCGTGGCCGCGCTCGACGAGATCGGCATCCCGCTCGACGGGGAATACCCCAAGCCACTCACCGATGAAGTCGTGCGGGCCGCCGACTATGTGGTCACCATGGGATGTGGGGATGCGTGCCCGATATATCCCGGCAAGCGCTACCTCGACTGGGATCTGCCCGACCCAGCAGAACTGTCGATGGACGGCGTGCGCCATGTGCGCGACGATATCGACCGCCGCGTGCGAGGGTTGCTCGCCGAACTGAATATCTCGCCGAACTGAATTTTCGGTGAGCGCGGCTGTGAGCGTCTTCGTCATTCTGTCTCTTCGGGGTAGCGAAAGACGTCGTCAAGACCGGTGCCGAAGTTTCGCGCAATCTGGAACGCCAACTCAAGCGTCGGCGAATACTTTCCCTGCTCGATCGCAATGAGCGTCTGACGGGTTACCCCGATACGACGGGCGAGTTCTGCCTGCGTCAGCCCTTCCGCCTCACGGAGGGAACGGATGTTGTTGGTGACTTTGGTCGGCTTAACCATTACACGAGTCCGCGGCGGTAGGCAATCACGGAGGCGATGCCACCGACGATTGCCGCAAGTGCGAAACCGAAGAACATGGTGTTGGCGATCCAAAAAGTGTCGGCTTCGAAGGCACTCAGGATGATTACCCCGAGTCCGCCGATGACCATGAAGGACTGTCCGACTCGATCGCCAATGCGGGATATGTCCCGGTCGCGTTGGTCAGCCGTTCCCACGCTGTCAGGGTCGAACATGCCGGCGATGAAGCCCCACAGCACGCTGACGACGACCGTGGCGACAATGCTGACGCCAATCGTCCAGGCCATTATCGGCCACCACTCGACATCGGTGAGCGCGCCACCTTCGGCCGCGTGAACGACCACGATCACGTACGCGATCGTGGTGATCACCGTGACAATGAGTGCCGACCACGTGTTTCGCTCTTCGTAGACCATGAGAACCTCCGATGTAAATAATTCTTGACATTGCGAGTATGCGGGCTATACCGTTACGTGTCAATAATATTTGACACCCGACTAGGAGGAGAAATGAACTCGCTCACCCGCATCGCTCGACTTACGGGAGGCGCCTACCTCGGCCTTGCCGTGACCGGCCTTCTCGGCTTTCTTGTCATTCGGCCGCAATTGCAGAACCCGGATGATCCAACCGCGACGTTCGCGAACATTCTGGAGAATAGCGCGCTCGCCCACCTCGGCGTTGGCGTCGAATTGATCGTCGTGATCACTCAGGCGCTCGCGGCACTAGGCTTCTACGCCCTGTTCAGGAGCGAACGCCCCGTTGCCGCCTACGCCGTCGCGACCTTCGGAATGGCGAATGCAGCGGCGATCCTGGCAAGTGCAGCAATCCTCTCCACCGCAGTCAGCGTCGCCTCGACACCGGCACTCGCTCCGGCCGGCGACGCCGCCGGAACCGTCGCACTGCTGTACACAGTCTCCGACTCGTTCTGGGCGGCTGGCGGAATCTTCTTCGGCCTCTGGCTGATCCCGATGGGCTGGTTCATGCTCTCAACGAAGCGCATGCCGCGCATCATGGGCGTCATCCTTATTGTCGGCGGAATTGGCTACGTGCTCAGCTCCGTGCTCGTCGCGACAATCGCGACCTTCCCGACCACCCTCGCCGATGTGCTCGTGCTGCCAGCAACGGTCGGAGAGTTGTGGACGGTCGGCTACCTGCTCGTGCGAGGCATCCGACCGCTGCACACGTCAGAATCGACACCGCCATCGGCAAGCAAGAGCTCGGAGAGGTCAACCCGGAATGGTGGGACATAACAGAAACCTCCACGAACGAGTCCCCGGCCGCAATTCCGGCCGGGGACTCTAGAGGCCGTTAGCAGCAAACGCACCCTTCGGCGCAGTCTGT
>JANOYC010000051.1:0-8696 GCA_031428675.1 Microbacteriaceae bacterium
CCGACGACGTATATCAAGCGGTGGGATACGCTACGCGGTTCCGTCTCGCCGAAGTTTCGCTGATCTATCCGGAACCGCCACCCTACGATGAGGTGGTCGTGGGCGGCGTGCGGGTGCGTCTGATCTCCGTCGATATCTCGCTTCCTCCTGTCGAGCGGCAGCACGCTGTCATCGAACTCGCAGACTCGCTCGTAGCGAAGGCTGAACTGTCCGTAGACCGCAGCATCCTGATCTGACAACCTCGCTCCTGTTTTCTGAACACAACGATGAGAGTAGGGACCAATGCCCCGAAGAGTGCTGGTCGAACGTGACGGCTCGACCTTCGACCTCGTCGAAGTGCCCGCGCCCAACGAGCATCATCTGCAGGAGATCATGAAGGCACAGCCGCAGCTGATTCCCGCAGACGACCTCGGATCGACGATGACCTGCTGGTCGTCGGGCGAGAAACGTCTCTGGCATCCGGATACATCGATCTGCTGTGCATCGCGAGCACGGGGGACATCGTACTGATCGAGTTCAAGACCGGCCCGCAGAATCCAGACTTCCGCCACGCGCTCGCGCAACTGATCGACTATGGATCCGACCTTTGGCGACTAAGCGTCGAGGAGTTCGACCGGGGAGTCGTGCAGCGCTACCTTTCGAGCGGTCGCGTCGAAGTTTCGCGACGCGGTGATGTGAGCCTTGCGGACGCCATCGCATCAAGCGGGTGGAATCTCGACGAGGAGCAGACCGAAGTGCTCTACGGGCGCCTCGGTGAAGTGCTCGCGACAGGAGACATCCACTACGTCGTCGCCGCCCAGCGGTTCACCCCGGCGATGCAGACGAGCCTCGACTATTTGAACTCGACCATGCGATTCGGTCGCTTCTATCTCGTCGAGATCGTTCGGATGAGGGGCGCGGAACTCGTGGCTCACGCGGCGCAGGTCGTATCGGCGCCGCCGAAGCGGTCGTCGAGTTCGGCCGGAACCCCGTCTGGCCAAGCGGACGAGGCGGCCTTCCTCTCTGCGATCGCAGATGAGCACTATCGCGACGCGATGCGCGACCTTCTGGCGAGTTGTACTTCGCTCGGTATCGAAGTGAAGTGGCGCTCCCAAGGAGCGTCGTTGCGCATCGCCGTGCCCGATCGTCGGCAACCCCTCTCAATCGGGTGGGTGCTCCCCGAGAGCAGCCATTGGCAGGGCGCTAGATTCGCGACTTTCGGTGTTGATCCGACATCGCTCGCCAAGACTCCGTCCGTTGAGGCGATCATTTCGCGGTACGTCGCGCGATTGGGTGCTCTCGATGGTGCGCGACCTGTGCCAGCGAAGCTCGAGGCGTTCATCTTCGACCCCGCTACACTCCCCCGGGTGCACCAAGAACTCGCCGAAGTGCTCGGGCTGTTGGTGCAGGAGCTGAACGCGCAGTGAACACGGCAGACATCGTCCGGGCGATCGCGCTCGATGATGCGTAAGCAGATCGATGTGGTGGGTGCCGTCATGTTGAGGAACGGCAGCGTCCTTTGTGCCCAGCGAGGTCCTCGTGGGGCGCTGGCCGGACTGTGGGAATTTCCCGGCGTCAAGATCGAGCCCGGTGAATCACCGCGTGCTGCGCTCGAGCGGGAGGTAGGCGAGGAACTCGAATGTGTCATTGCGGTCGGCGACGAGCTAATCACTACGACACACGCCTATGAGTTCGGAGATGTGACGCTCACGACATTCTGGTGCGAAATTCTGTCGGGCACGCCAAAGCTGACGGAGCACTCGAGCTTACGGTGGCTTGCACCTAGCCAACTTGGGGCGTTGAACTGGGCTCCCGCAGATATCCCGGCGGTGGAGCTGATTGCGGCGCTCGGCACACCGCCCGAACTAGGGGCGCAGTAGCTCGAACGAATCGCCGTCACGTGAGGCCATCGTGATTCCGAGATCGGCCGACAGCTGGTGCAAGTCAGATTCTGCGTGGCCTGGCAAGAGGATCATCGGCGTCACCTGCGTATCGAGTGACCGCGCATTGTGCGTGTAGTCAAGAACCTGCCCGATTGCCATGCGAACATACTCGCGGCCCGTCGACTTTTTGGCTTCGACAACCCACCCTTCGGCCTCGACGAACATGTCAGGCTCGATGATTGCGCCGGCGACGGGGAGTCTGAGCCGGCTCGGCGGCGTGCCTCGATCAGTTAGCCAGCGACCAAAATCGGCCTGAAGCTGGAACTCAACTCGAGATACGACACGATCGCCGGGCGGAAACTGCGTGGCGTCTACGACGACGTTGATGTCCGACGCGTCGGGTGGGTCCCATCGAGCGATCTGAGGCTTGAGCATCCGGAGCTGACCGGGGTTCGGAGCAAGGAGCAGCGGATTAGCGTCTAGCGGCACGAGGTTGAAGATGATCGCGCGTCGTGCCTCCCCGTCCTCCCCAGGGATCACATGTATGGAGCAAACGGGATCTCCGGTCGTGAACGCCCCCGCGTAGGTTGCGTACGGAGGGGAAGCGTTGAAGAGGCGAATCACGCGACCCTCGTCAGCAGCGTTCAACAGGGCCTTGTTGCCTCGTGTGAATTCCTGATCGCCGGCCTGACCCTCACCTGTGTACGCGAAGCTGCCGTCAGGCTGGAGCCCTTCGAGGAGGTCGTATCCATAGCGCGCGCCGCGCGACGGGTTGGTGAAGATGAAGATGTCGGAGGTCTGGCTCGAGGTCGAGATGCCGCCCTGCTGACCTCCGCCGTATTGGCGGTGAAGTAGGCGCCGTCTGATTGTGTCGCCGATCTCGAGTGACCAATCCGGTTTCGAACCTCGCCCGCTATTGAGTCTCGCTCTAACCTCTTCCGCCTGAAGGTCGTTTAGGACCCAACGAGTCGCATCCTCTGGCAGCGTTCCGTAGAGCTCCCGAAGAACATCGCGCACCCGTTTTTGACCCACGCCTACCTCCAAGGCAAGCGACGCGGGCGTGATCGGGTCCATGACGCGAGCGTATCGGTCAGCCGCTGGCTCGCGCCCGATCGCTCAAGGCGTTCCAACCGACAATCAGCGGCTTCAGCGATCGCGCGCGTCGCAGTGCTCGTCGTTCGAACGGCTGCTAGGCGGAGCGCGCCAGCGCGGAGTCTGCAAGAAGTGAGCGGCGAGAACGGAGACGGGACTGATCGCTACACTCTCGGCGTCGGAGGGAGGCGCCCTCTGCTCCATCGACAGTTGACGACATCGTCGATCATCTAACCACATCTCTCATCAACCGCGTTGACGACCCGGGGCCAGTGTCCGACACTGTGTCAATACTCACCGTCAAGCTGTGAGTGAGCGGAAGTCGAGGATGGGCTACATCGCCCACTACGAGTCGGCGAAGGGCCGCCGCTATCGCGTGCGCTATCGCAAGCCAGATCGCACCAAGGCGGAGAAGCGCGGTACGACGATGCGCGAAGCGAAGCTGTACCTCTCGATGGTCACTGTGTCGAAGTCGAAGGGCGAGTACATCGATCCGTCATCGTCCAGGGTGCCGGTGCGGATGTTCGCGGACAGCTGGCTGAAATCCAAGCAGCCGCCGATGACGAAGCCCTCCTACTACATGACGCTCGAACGGGCGTGGAAGAATCATGTCGCTCCGGTCTGGGCCGACCGTGAGATCTGGTCGATCCGGCGCTCTGAAGTTCAGGATTGGGTGTCCGATCTCGCATTGCAGAAGTCGCGGACGGTGGTTCTTCGCGCCCTGGGAGTTCTCGCTGGCATCCTCGACGTCGCAATCGACGATCGTCGCCTCGCGAGCAACCCGGCCTGCAATGTGCGCAGTCTTCCTCGACACGCCCGTTACCCGGCTTCATCGCGCTGTCGCGAGTACTTGCTGTCTCGATAGGCATCGACGGCCAGCTTGCTCGAGCGCAATGTGCCATCCGAGCTGTAGCTCACATCGAGCCTGCCCCGCGCCGCAGCCTGTCGGAGCGCTTCGTAGGTCAGCTCCGGTGTGGCCAAGGACTTCAGCAACACCAATCGGGCGGGCCCGGCGATGTTCGGCACGATCAGTCGGTTGAGGTTGTCGGTCACCGACCGGCAAGCAACTCGGCGAGTGGGCCGAGATCGCCTTTGTCCACTTTGTCGAGAACCTTGAGGTAGCGGTTGCGACTCGACTTGAAGATGATCGCCGGCGGGAAGCCCACCGCACCAAGATCAGGTTCAGCACGAGCCGCCCAGTGCGACCGTTAGGAGCTACAGCAACGACGGCCAGCTGGAGGATCGTTTAGCGGGCGTCACGCCGGCCCGTCGTGTCCGCTGACCGCACCCTTCCGGCGACGTTGCCGTCCACGCGACGGGATCGCGTCATGCGACGGGGAAGGCTACGGCTAGTCGCGCGTGTACGGTGTCGACGTCGACGGAGCTGTCAGCCGCTGACGTCTCGGTGAGTCGCTTGACGAGGAGTTTTGGCCACAAGACGTCGATGCCATTCACTTCGAAGGAACCTCCGATAAGCGGCCAATCGGCTTCGACGAAGCAGAGTGCGCCGTGAACGTCGACGTTCGCGTCGGGCAGTGCGACGGTGACCTGGGTGATCTGTTTCTGCATGCCGCTGACGAGTTTCGTTTTGTCGCGACCGGCGACGCGCAGTGTCTCGACGCGTGGGCGCAGGATGCCTCCTTCTACGTGCAGGGATGGGCGCTGGCCTTTGTATCGTTTCGCGTCGATCACCCACACCCCGGAGGGTGACACGACGATGTGGTCGATGTTTGCGCGAGTGCCGGGGACGCGGCGGTCGTGGAGCACTCGGAGGTTGTCGGGCAGTTCTTTGAGCCATTCGGCGAGGCGTTCTTCTCCGATCGCGCCACGCTGCCAGGCTCCGGTGCTTTGCGGGTCGTCCGTCAGCGCGAGGATGAGTCGGCCCAGTTTTGGGTGTTTGGTGCGGATGCGGTGCGCGCGTGCGTTCTTGCGGCGCTCGTGCTCGCGTCGCGCGGAGGCGCCGGCGCCGCCAGTGTCGGGTTCTAGGGGTGCCGTCATGCAAGCGACGCAGCGCACGGTCTTCGATTCGCGCTCGTAGACCGCGTCGGTCCCAGCGGCTAGCGGCTTGTCGCAAAGGCGGCAGGCGCCGGCGTAGCGCAGTCGCATCCGCTTGTCGGTTGGCGCGGGTTCAGACGTCACGGGTTGAACGTAGCAGCCGCGTCCCGGGCGCCGTGAGGTTCGAAGGTAGTGAGCGAGTCGGAGGCCTCGCGACGAGCCGATCGTGCCTCACGGGCACGGCACCACGGAGGGTGGGAGCCGGATTTTTCGCGGCGGTGATCGCGCTCGACCGTCGCAGTGCGGCACTCTGAACCCGGCCGTAAGACCATAATCGGCAGCCCCAGCGCCCGGACTTGAAAATTGCAGGCTCGGACGTTGGGTCGGGATGCTCCCGCCGCGCACTGACGACCACTCCATTGACCCAGGTCGCAGGAGGTGGGACCATGGTCCCGCATCTGGGGCGACGCTCCAGAGACGAGGAGGCCGACATGGTGATGTCGGAGCGGGCAATCAGGGCCAAGTCGTCGATCGATCGGGTGACGGAATTCTTCTCGCGAATCCAATCGGTGGCAAACGATCCTGATGCGCTGGATTTCACTTTCGGCAACCCACACGAGATGGCTCTCGCCGGCCTCACCGACGCGATGCGGGCGCAGCTCGAACCGAGATCGGTCGACTGGTACGCCTACAAGTCCAGCGAGCGCCCCGCCCAAGAGGCCGTGGCGGCAGGACTCACCGATGAACTGGGGCTCGACTTCGAGCCCGACGACATCGCGATGACACAGGGCGCATTTGGCGCGATCGCGCTGGCTCTCGCCCTCGTCGCTGACGCCGGTGACGAAGTCATCATTCCCGTTCCGGGGTGGTTCTGCTACGAGCCGATGCTCTTCGCAGCGAACCTGGTGCCGGTCACCGCGGCGCTCGATCCGACCGACTTCTCACTCGACATCGATGCCATCGCGCGCGCGATCACCCCGCGAACCCGGGTCGTGATCGTAAACTCTCCGTCAAACCCGACGGGCAGGGTGTTCCCGAAACAAACATGGGATGCCCTCGCCGCCGTGCTCGAAGAGGCGTCTCGCACGCACGGGCGCCGAATCTGGCTACTCTCGGACGAGCCGTACCGACGGATCCGCTTCGACGGCATCGGGTTCGCGAGCCCGGTCGGTTCGTACCCGTGGACAATGATCGACTACAGCTACGGCAAAGTTCTTCTCGCACCCGGACAGCGACTCGGCTACCTCGCGTTGTCGCCGCTCCTACCGACCTCCGAGCGAGAGCAGCTGCGCAGCGCGTTCATGCCCATCCAGCTCGCGATCGGCTGGGGCTTTCCCAACGCCCTCATGCAGCACAGCGTGCCCGCGCTGGAAAGCGTTTCGATCGACATGGCCGAACTGACCCGCAAGCGCGACCGCCTCTACGGCGCCCTGAGCGAGGCGGGGTACACGCTCACCCGGCCGGAGGGAACGTTCTATCTGTGGGGGCGAGCGCCCGGCGGCGACTCTCAGCGTTTCTGCGATGCGCTGGCCTCGCGCGGAACCCACCTCATGCCCGGATCAATGTTCGACCGACCCGAGCACTTCCGCATCTCGCTCACCGCGACGATGGAAACGATCGAACTCGCCCTTCCCGGCCTCGTCGCGGCCGCATCGTCATAGCGAGGCAGTCCGTCACGATCCGAGCGTGACGTCCAGCAGGGTCGCCGCGGCTAGAAGCGCAGAGGGCATGCTGGGGCTGTGCCGCGTGTGCTACAGCGCGCTACATTGAATCCCATGGAGACCGTGACACATCGCGAGATGCGCAACCGCAGTGGCGAGATCCTGCGCAGGGTTGAGGCTGGGGAATCGGTGCTGGTCAGTAACAACGGCCACCTGGCCGCCCTCATCGTGCCCGTGGCAGGCGATCCGCTCGACGGACTGATCGCGCGAGGCGAGGCAAGGCCGGCCCGCACCGGTAGTGATGCCCTGGCAGACATCACACGGGCGGTTTCGCCAGCGAGCACGCGGGAGCTGATCGATGACAGTCGAGGCCGCTGGTGACGGTGACCTACCTGGACACCTCGGCCGCGATGAAACTGGTGATCGAGGAGACCGAATCCGAAGCGCTCGTCGCGGCCCTCACTGATTCCTCTCGACGCCTGGCGGCGTCCTGGCTTCTTCACACCGAGCTGCATTGCGCCGCAGGTCGGCATCCGGCGATCATCGCTATCGATGCGATCACGGCAGTGCTCGATGCGGTGAGTCTGGTGGACGTGACGCGCGGGGATCTGCTCGTTGCCGGCACTCATTCTCCGCTGCGTTCGAACGACGCGGTACACCTTGCGACCGCATTGAGGATCGGTGCCGACGAGATCGTCACCTACGATGACGAGCTCGCCCGAGCCGCCGCGACGGCCGGGATCCGGGTGGTCGCCCCGGCGTAAGGGTGCGACGGCTCAAACGGCTTCCAGTCGCGGGACCGTCGATCGATATAAGCGTGGCGGGCTTGCAGTGGTGAGCGTTGACAAAGTGCTGACGATGCTCTGCGCATGGCGAAACCTCGCACGCGACACCGTCGCCTGGACGACGAGAGACGCAATCAGCCCCTTCCTCGATTCGAGCCGTGGGCCGTACGCCCTCGGGGGTCCCGACGCGGCAAATGCTCATCTGGGTGGTCGCGCCGTCGCGGACTCCCGGGAACACCTCGTTTACCTGCCGCCGACGGTCGACCTGAACGAGCTACCTCAGTCCGACGAGGTGCGGGTGCTCGCAATGGACAAGCGCGCGATGAAGACCTGGGACGGATACTCGAGCGTGGCGCAGACCTACGCCGATCTCTTCGCGACACCCGGGTGGCAGGCATCCGAGTTCCGGACCGCGCTTCGGGAACGCTTCGTTCCCGCGCGCGAGTGGGATCAGGCAGGTGATCAGCAATGACCATCCTTGGCGCCGCCGATGACGGAATCTGAGGCGGAAGCTGCCGCAGCGCCTGACGGAGTACAGCGAGAATCAGTTGCACAGCGGCGGCCGAAAAGCACGCGGCAATGCAGACGGAGTCCACGTCGACGCCTACTTCCCCTACGAGTCCAAACTCGGATCCAAGCTGCTCCTCGACGTCGGCGTGCTCACCCGGTACATCGATCCCGACCTCAAGGTCGCAGGGTGGCTCATGCTCACCCTCGACGCACACATCGCGACGAAGGTCGCGGCGCTCATCGACCGCCAAGCAACGGAGAAGGGCAGAAAGGACGCTCGCGAGCTCGTCGCACTCATCGACAAGGGCGGCGACGCCGCGCGCGTGGCCGAAGTGCTCCTGGCCTCGACGGGAGGACCGAAGAGCGACGTCCCGGGATACGTGAAGACGATGTTCGACTTGCTGCCGAAGCTCGCAGGACTCAATCAGCGGGATCGCCGCCGATACGCCGCCCTGGCTCGCGAGTGGATCGAAGAGGCCGAACTGCAGCTCCGCGCCAGCTCGAACGCGAAGCGCGAGCCGAGCCTCTAGCGCACGGTCCGGTCGTGATTGACACCGAATCGCCGCTTCCTGAACGCCAACGCCTGGCCGGACGTCGTGACCGCGGGTCGCTCCTGTGCCTCAGTGTTATGTACGTTATCCTGGACATAAAAGTTCGTTGCGCTTAGCATTGCGTACGTAACGGACGGAGTATCTCATGGCTGGCTATCGCATCTCCCGCGAGATAGCGACGTTCGGTGCGCACGTGCGAGGGTGGCGGATGGTTCTCGGACTAACGGCTCAACAGGTTGC
>JANOYC010000052.1:0-72550 GCA_031428675.1 Microbacteriaceae bacterium
GTTGTTCCCGCAGCGCGGGAACAACGGAACGGGGCAACTGGTGGGGATGCCGTCGGAGCGTCGGCTAGACGACCGGGGACTTCCAGACCGGAGCAACGGCATTCAGAGCGTCACCGATCCGGTGCACACGCACGTCGTTCGTCGACCCGGGGATTCCGGGGGGCGATCCGGAGATCACGACGACCATGTCTCCGATTTCGGCGAGTCCTTTGCCCAACAGGATCTCATCGACCTGGCGGTACATCGAGTCGGTGTGGGTCACGCGATCGACCACGAACGACTCGATGCCCCAGATCAGCGCCATCCGGTCGCGAATCGCTGGGTCGGGCGTGAACGCCTTCGTCGGCACCTTGTAGCGCAACCGGGACATGCGTCGGGCTGAGTCGCCGGATTCCGTGAATACGCACACGTACTTCGCCCCGACGAAATCAGAGACCTCGGCTGCAGCAAGCGTCATCGCGCCACCGAGTGTGCGCGGCTTCGTGCCGAGCGCCGGAACGCGCTCGAGCCCGTGCTCCTCCGTTGATTCGATGATGCGGGCCATCGTCTGCACGGTGATGACGGGGAATTCACCGACGCTGGTTTCGCCCGAAAGCATCACCGCGTCGGTTCCGTCGAGCACCGCGTTCGCGACGTCGGACGTCTCGGCGCGGGTCGGGATCGGGCTGGAGATCATCGATTCCAGCATTTGGGTCGCGACAATAACGGGCTTCGCCATTCGGCGGGCGAGTTCGACGGCGCGCTTCTGCACGATCGGTACTGCCTCGAGCGGAAGCTCGACACCCAGGTCGCCGCGGGCAACCATGATCGAATCGAACGCGTCGATAATCGCTTCGAGGTTGTCCACCGCTTGCGGCTTCTCGATCTTGGCGATGACGGGAATTCTGCGACCCTCCTCGGCCATGATCTCGTGCACGCGCAGAACGTCGTCGGCGTTGCGCACGAACGATAAGGCGATGAGATCCGCTCCGAGACGGAGGCCCCAGCGCAAATCTGCTTCGTCTTTCTCGCTCAGCGCGGGCACGTTGACGGCAACGCCGGGAAGGTTGATTCCCTTGTTGTTGGAAACCGGACCGGGGACGATGACCTCGGTCGTGACGACAGTGCCGTCGGTTTCAAGAACTTTCACCTTGACCTTACCGTCGTCGATCAGGAGGAAATCCCCCGGTTTGACGTCGTGGGGAAGTCCCTTGAAGGTCGTCCCGGAGAGTTCCTTCGTACCGAGCACGTCTTCGGTGGTGATTTTGAAGATGTCGCCCTTGGCGAGTTCGTATGGACCTCCCTCGAATTTGCCGAGGCGGATCTTCGGACCCTGCAGATCGACGAGCACGGCAACTGCGCGGCCGGAGTCAGCGGCGGCCTTGCGGATGTTGCGGTACACCTCCTCGTGCACGTCATACGTTCCGTGGCTCAGGTTCATGCGTGCTACGTCGACACCAGCTTCGATGATGGCGCGGATGTTCTCATAGCTCGACGTGGCGGGACCCAGCGTCGCGACGATTTTCGCTCGTCTCATGGTTTCCTCAATGTGGTGGTGGTGGTGGAAACGCGATGCCGTACCGGCCGCGCGGTGTGATGGTTAGGGCGTAGATCGAATTACACCGCGATCGCGCGGTCTGTCGGCTTGACCGGGAACGGCAGTTCCGTTTCACCTTCAAGATAACGGTCGACAGCGGATGCCGCGGCTCGCCCTTCGGCGATTGCCCAGACGATCAGAGATTGGCCGCGACCGGCGTCACCGGCGACGAAGACACCCTGCTCACACGTCTGATAGTCCCCGTCGCGCTCGACGTTTCCGCGGTTGTCGAAGGGCACAGCGAGCTGGCCCGCGAGCGAGTCGGGCTCAGCTCCAGTGAAGCCAAGCGCGAGAAGAACCAGATCTGCGGGGATCTCGCGTTCGGTGCCCGCCTTGGGAACGCGACGTCCGTCGAGGTATTCGGTCTCGGCGACGCGAATTGCTCGCACTTCCCCGGCATCGTTTGCGAGGAACTCGACGGTGGACGCAAGATAGACCCGCTCGCCGCCCTCTTCGTGCGCGCTGGCGATCTCGAACAGGGTTGGCGCCATCGGCCAGGGCTGGTGTGACGGGCGCTCGCTCGGAGGCTGCGTGCCGATCGCGAGGTTGGTCACCGATAGCGCCTTCTGACGGTGCGAGGTGCCGATGCAGTCGGCACCGGTGTCACCGCCGCCGAGAACAACGACGTGTTTGCCTTCGGCGGTGATCTGGTTGTCGACATCGTCGCCCGCGAGAATACGGTTCTCCTGCACGAGGTATTCCATGGCGAAATGAACGCCAAGCAAGTCGCGCCCCGGAATCGGGAGGTCCCGAGGAACTGTCGCTCCGGTCGCCACGATCACCGCATCGTACCGTGCCCGCAAGTCGGTCCAGCTGATGTCGACGCCAATGTTGACGCCGGCGCGGAAGCGAGTACCCTCAGCCTGCATCTGCGCAAGCCGCAGCTCGAGATGCTTCTTCTCCATTTTGAAGTCGGGGATTCCGTAACGGAGTAGCCCGCCAATCCGATCATCCCGCTCGAACACAGCAACCGTGTGTCCGGCGCGCGTGAGTTGTTGCGCTGCCGCGAGACCGGCAGGCCCCGAACCGACAACCGCGACCGTCTTGCCTGTGAGTCGCTCCGGTGGGTGAGGGTGCACCCAACCGTGTGCGAACGCCTCGTCGATGATGGAGACTTCGACCTGCTTGATCGTCACGGGCGGCTGATTGATCCCGAGCACGCACGAGGACTCGCACGGAGCAGGGCACAGCCGGCCGGTGAACTCCGGGAAGTTGTTGGTGGCGTGCAGTCTCTCAATCGCCTGTCGGCCTTCGCCGCGCCAGGTGAGATCGTTCCATTCCGGAATTAGGTTACCGAGCGGGCATCCCTGGTGGCAGAACGGGATACCGCAATCCATACAGCGACCGGCTTGGCGGCGAAGTTGCGCGGAATCACTCTGCTCGTAGACCTCTTTCCAGTCCATAAGTCGCACCGACACCGGTCGACGCGGCGGCAGTTCACGCTCCTGTACCTTAAGGAATCCCTTGGGATCAGCCACCGGTCACCTCCAAGATCCGTCCCCACACGATGTCGCCGTCGGGGTCGAGGCCCTCTTCTATCGCGTCGCGTCGTGTTGCGAGCACCGCAGCGTAGTCACGCGGCAGCACCTTGACGAAACGCTCCGCCGTTTCGTCGAAGTTCTCAAGCATCCGTGCGGCGAGAGCCGAATCGGTCTCGGCCACGTGCTTCAGGAGCAGGTCGCGCAGGATCTCGATGTCCGCACTGTCCATCGGAAGCAGTTCGAGTTCACCGCTCGCGAGAGCGTCGCGATTGACGCTCTCGGTGCCGAGGTCGTAGACGTAGGCGGTTCCCCCCGACATCCCTGCGCCGAGGTTGCGGCCGGTTTTTCCGAGAATCACCGCGAGCCCGCCGGTCATGTATTCGAGGGCGTGATCGCCGACTCCTTCAACAACCGCTGTCGCACCCGAGTTGCGCACCAAGAAGCGTTCCCCCACGATTCCGCGGATGAACATCGTGCCAAGCGTGGCGCCGTAGCCAATGACATTGCCTGCGATCACGTTCTCTTCGGCGGGGAAGACGCTGGCGCGGTCCGGTCGCACGACGATCTGCCCGCCGCACAGGCCCTTGCCCACATAGTCGTTGCTGTCGCCTTCGAGGCGCAACGTGATGCCGTTCGGCATGAACGCACCGAAGGATTGGCCGGCGGATCCGCTCAGTGTGATGTCGATGGAGCCGGCAGGCAGGCCGAGTTCACCGTGGCGCAATGTGACCTCGTGTCCGAGCATCGTGCCGACCGCACGGGCGGTGTTTCGCACCGGCAGTGAGATCGAGACGGTGCCGCCGTGGTCGAGGACGTCTGCGCTGCGGCGGATGAGCTCCACGTCGAAGTGCTTATCGAGTTCGTGGTCCTGTTGGCGGCGGTTGTTCCGCGGCTCGTCATCGGCGAAGATCGGGCCCTCCAACACGGGTTTCAGATCGAGCCCCGATGCCTTCCAGTGCTCGACTGCGCGGTCGACATCGAGCAGTTCACTGTGGCCGACGGCCTCATCGAGGGAACGGAAGCCGAGCGCAGAGAGGTACTCGCGCACTTCCTGTGCGAGGAACTCGAAGAAGTTGACCACGAACTCAGGCTTGCCAGTGAAGCGCTCGCGCAACACGGGGTTCTGCGTCGCAACGCCGACCGGGCACGTGTCGAGGTGACACACGCGCATCATGACACAGCCGGAAACGACCAGCGGTGCAGTCGCGAACCCGAATTCCTCGCCACCGAGCAGGGCGGCCACGATAACGTCGCGTCCGGTCTTCATCTGGCCGTCCACTTGCACGACGACGCGATCACGCATGCCGTTGAGCATGAGAGTCTGCTGCGTCTCGGCAAGGCCGATCTCCCAAGGCGTTCCGGCGTGCTTGAGCGAGTTCACAGGGCTTGCGCCCGTTCCGCCGTCGTGACCGGAGACGAGCACGACGTCAGCCAGCGCCTTGGTGACACCAGCGGCGACCGCGCCGATCCCGGCCTGGCTCACGAGTTTGACGTGCACTCGAGCCTTGGGGTTGGCGCGCTTGACGTCGAAGATGAGTTGCTTGAGGTCTTCGATCGAGTAGATGTCGTGGTGCGGAGGCGGAGAAATCAGCCCGACTCCGGGTGTGCCGTTTCGCGTGCGGGCGATCCAGGGATACACCTTGGTAGACGGCAGTTGGCCGCCTTCTCCGGGCTTGGCCCCCTGCGCCATTTTGAGCTGGATGTCGGTCGCGTTAGTGAGGTACATGCTGGTGACGCCGAAGCGCCCCGAGGCGACCTGCTTGATGGCGCTGCGACGCGTCGGATCGAGCAGGCGATCGAGGTCTTCGCCACCCTCACCGGTGTTGGACTTGGCGCCGATACTGTTCATCGCGATGGCGAGCGTTTCGTGTGCTTCTTTAGAGATCGAGCCGTAGCTCATTGCGCCGGTGGAAAAGCGCTTGACAATCGACGACACCGGTTCGACCTCGTCGATTGGGACGATGGGGCGAGTGCCCGAGCGCAGTTTGAACAGACCGCGCAAGGTCATCAGGTTCTCAGCTTGGTCGTCGACCATCTTCGTGTACTCGCGAAAAATGTCGTACCGACGAGTGCGGGTGGAGTGCTGAAGTCGGAAGACGGTGTCGGGGTTGAACAAGTGCGGCGGACCTTCGCGTCGCCACTGGTATTCGCCTCCGCCCGCGAGACGTTCGTGTGCGATGACCGAGCCGTCTTCGGGATACGCCGACGAGTGGCGCGCTGCGTTCTCGGTCGCGATCACGCTGATGCCGACGCCGCCGAGAAGGCTGGATGTGCCGGTGAAGTACTGGTCGACGAACTCCTGACTGAGACCGACCGCTTCGAACGCCTGGGCGCCAGCGTAGGAGCCGACGACCGAGATGCCCATCTTCGACATGATCTTCAGCACGCCCTTGCCGAGCGCTTTGATCAGGTTCTTGACTGCCTTTTCTGGGGTGATCCCTTGGATCATCCCGCTTCGCACGAGGTCCTCGGCGGACTCCATCGCGAGATACGGGTTGATGGCCGATGCGCCGTAACCGACGAGGAGTGCGACGTGGTGCACTTCGCGCACGTCTCCAGCCTCGACGATGATGCCTACCTTCATGCGGTTCTCGGAGCGAATCAAGTGGTGGTGCACCGCGGCAAGCATCAGCAGTGACGGAACCGGCGCGAGATCCTGGTTGGAATCGCGGTCGGAAAGCACGATGAACTCCGCGCCGTTCTCGATCGCCCTGTCGACTTCGCGGCACATCGCCGCAAGCCGCTTCTCCATCGCCTTCGGACCCTTGTCGACCCGGTAGAGACCCCTGATGGTCGTCGTCAGGCGACTTCCCGGCGACGGATCGATGTGCTGGATCTTCGCGAGTTCATCGTTGTCGATCACGGGGAAGTTCAGGATGACCTGGCGAGCGTGCTCGGGCGTCGCGTCGAGCAGGTTGCGCTCCGGTCCCAGACCGAGGCTCATCGAGGTGACGACCTCTTCGCGAATCGAGTCGAGCGGGGGGTTCGTGACTTGTGCGAACTGTTGCGTGAAGTAGTCGAAGAGCAAGCGAGGACGGTCGGACAGCACGGCGATTGGTGTGTCGGATCCCATAGCGCCGAGCGGCTCCGCGCCGTTCTGGGCCATCGGCGTGATCAGGATGCGCACTTCTTCTTCGGTGTAGCCGAACGTGCGCTGACGCCGATTCACCGACGCACGGGTGTGCACGATGTGCTCGCGCTCCGGCAGGTCGTTGAGATTGATGCGATTGCCCTCGAGCCAGTCTCCCCACGGTTCAGCCGCCGCAAGCTCAGCCTTGATCTCGTCGTCTTCGATGAGGCGACCTGTCTCGGTGTCGACGAGGAACATCTTGCCGGGTCGCAGACGTCCTTTGCGCACCACTCGGCTCGGCTCGACGTCGATCACACCGATCTCACTCGCGAGCACCACGAGACCGTCATCAGTGATGAGGTACCGCCCGGGCCGGAGCCCGTTGCGGTCGAGGGTTGCGCCCACTAGGGAGCCGTCGGTGAAGACAAGCGCGGCCGGGCCGTCCCACGGCTCCATGAGCATGGAGTGGTATTCATAGAACGCACGCCGGGTCGGGTCGAGGTCGAGTTGGTTCTCGTACGCCTCGGGAACCATCATCATCATGGCGTGCGGCAGAGACCGCCCGCCGAGGTTGAGCAGCTCGACGACCTCATCGAAACTCGCGGAGTCGGAGGCGCCGGGGGTGACGATGGGTAGCACGGGCCCGAGGTCGCCCAGCAGTTCGCTGCTGAGCTGACTCTGCCGCGCGCGCATCCAGTTGCGATTGCCCTGAACGGTGTTGATCTCACCGTTGTGCGCGATCATGCGGAACGGCTGGGCAAGAGGCCACGACGGGAAGGTATTGGTGGAGTAACGGGAGTGCACAAGCGCAAGCTTCGACGCAAACCGCTCATCCGAGAGATCGGGGTAGAACGGTTCGAGTTGCAGCGTCGTGACCATCCCCTTGTAGACCATGGTTCGGGCCGACAGGGACGGGAAGAACACCTCGAGTGAGCGCTCTGCGCGCTTGCGCAGACGGAATGTCTGGCGGTCGAGTTCGATGCCGCTGTTCGGTTCGCCAGCATCGTTGGTCAGGGTTGACGCGACGAATACCTGCTCGAAGGCAGGCATGGCGCCACGAGCGAGGGTTCCGATCTCCTCGGGCCGTACCGGAACCTCGCGCCACCCGAGCACGATCAGGTTCTCCTGGGTTGCCAGAGCGGCGATTCCCGCTTTGACCTCGGCGCGCTCGTCGTCGTTGATGGGGAGGAACGCATTGCCAGCTGCGTAGCTTCCTACCGGCGGGAGGTCGAAATCGACGACCGCGCGCAGGAACGCGTCGGGGATCTGGGTCATGATGCCAGCGCCATCGCCCGTGCCGGCATCGGAGCCGACCGCTCCTCGATGCTCGAGGTTGCGCAACGCGCCTAGGGCGGTGTCGATGATGTCGTGCCCGGCCGTGCCGCGCAGCGTAGCGACCATGGCCAGACCACAGGCGTCATGTTCTTTGGCCGGGTCATACATGCCCTGCGCTGCCGGGATGGTCCCGAACCGGGAAAAAGGTGGCGTGAGAGCCATTTGATACCGTCCTCACGATGTGACTGGTGCGTTTTGGGACGTCGCTGGCCCATCGAGTGGTGGAAGAGCCCCGGCTTATGAGGACGTGGTGCCTGCTCCGCTTGTGGCGTGCGTGTCGGTATTTGCTACGGCGCCTTTGCCTGGAGCGTCACTGTCCGAGTAGGTCCCGTCCGAGTCTAACGCAACCGGTTCGCGACCGGCCACGAAGACGCTCGGCTCGAGGCCGGGATGACGACGCCGTTGCACGAGGATGATGACGAGTCCCAGGACCACCGCGGCCCATGCTCCCCACACGTTCGTACGGATGCCCAAGAACAGCTCACTCGGGTCGATGCGGATGGACTCGAAGAAGCTCCGACCGGCGCCGTACCAGATGAGGTAGAGGCCGAGAAGCTTGCCCCACTGCAGGCGGAAAGCGCGATCGGCGGCGAGAAGCACGATGACGCCAGCGAGGTTCCACAGGATCTCGTAGAGGAAGGTCGGGTGGAACAGCGTGCCCTCGGGAAGTCCGGTCGGGAAAGCCGGGTTGCTGGAGTCAATCTCGAGCCCCCAGGGGAGGTCGGTGGGAAGACCGAAAAGCTCCTGGTTGAAGTAGTTGCCGAGGCGGCCGAATGCCTGCGCCAGCAGCAGTCCGGGCGCGAGAGCGTCGGCGAACGCGGTGAAACGGATGCCGGCGCGGCGAGCACCGATGTAGGCGCCGACAGCACCCAGGATGAGCGCGCCGAAGATAGCCAGCCCGCCCTCCCACACGTAGAAGATCGCGAGCAGATTCTTGCCCTCGCCGAAGTAGTCGTCGGGGTGGGTGAACACGTGGTAAAAACGGCCGCCGATGATTCCGAACGGCACCGCCCAGAGAGCGATGTCGATGACCACCCAGTCTTCGGCGCCGCGCTTGTTCAGCCGGTAGTTGGTGAGCAGCACGGCCGCGACGATACCCACGAGGATGAACAGAGCGTAGGCGTGGATGATCGGGTTGAACGCGAACCAGCTGAGACCTGCGTCACGCAACCACTGGCCGAGATTGAACTGGGACAGTGATTCGTCCGGGCTGGGGATGCTGCCGCGGAGAACATCCAATGATGCGAACAACGAAACCGACACCTTTCAGTGAGTGAACTCGACAAGCCTAGTGCGGGTCGAGGTTGTGCGAGATGCGCTCCCGCCTAGTTCTTGCCACTCGCGAGCTCAGCGGCGACGCGCGCCACCCCGGCTACCCCGCCGTCAGCGAGCGCGGAAACGAGCGCCGACCCCACGATGGCGCCGTCGGCGTAACTGAGCACTTCGCGCACTTGGCGTGCCGTCGAGATGCCGACGCCAACGCACGCGCTTGTTGACCCGGCATTGCGCAGTCGTGCCACGAGCGAACGGGCTGCGGCGTCGACGTCGGTGCGAGCTCCGGTAATGCCCATTGTCGACACCGCGTAGACGAAGCCGCGGCTCAGTTCGACCGCCTGTCGCAGTCGAACGTCGGTCGACGATGGAGCCGCGAGGAAGACGCGGTCTAGGGCTGCGCGCTCGGATTCGCGCAACCACTCCGCGGCTTCATCCGGGATGAGATCCGGGGTGATCAGACCGGCTCCCCCGGCGTCGACGAGAGCATCGGCGAAGGTGCCCACCCCGTACTGCACCACGGGGTTCCAATAGGTCATGACCAACGTCGGTGCAGACACTCGTGTGGTGATCGCGGCAATCGCCTCGAAGCCATGACGCAAGCGGAAGCCACCGGCCAGCGCCTGCTGGGTCGCTTTCTGGATGACCGTGCCATCCATCACCGGGTCGGAGTACGGCAGTCCCAATTCGAGAATGTCGACACCGTTCTCGACGATGGCGACGGCAGCGTCGATGCTTGTTTGAAGGTCAGGAAACCCGACCGGGAGATATCCGATCAGCGCGCCGCTGCCCGCGTTGACCCGCGCGGCGATGGTGTCTCTGACGAGGCTCATGCGAGCCCACTGTCGCTGTCATCGACACCGGTGCCGGCGTCGAGGATGTCGAAGTAGCGGCCGGCCGTTTCCATGTCTTTGTCGCCGCGTCCGCTGAGGTTGACCAGGATGATCGCGTCTGGGCCGAGATCGCGCCCGAGCGCCACGGTGCCCGCGAGGGCGTGCGCCGACTCAATTGCCGGGATGATTCCCTCGGTGCGGCTGAGCAGACGCAAAGCCTGCATCGCTTCGTCGTCGGTGATCGGCAGGTAGTTCGCACGGCCGATGTCGTGCAGCCACGCGTGCTCCGGTCCGACGCCGGGGTAGTCGAGGCCAGCAGAGATGGAATGCGAGTCGATGGTCTGTCCGTCGTCGTCCTGCAGCATGTAGCTGCGTGCACCGTGGAGCACTCCGGGCCGCCCGCGAGTGATTGTGGCGGCGTGGCGCTCGGTGAGGTGGCCCTCGCCCGATGCTTCGTAGCCGTACAAGGCAACACCGGGGTCATCGAGGAACGCGTGGAAAATGCCGATGGCATTGCTGCCGCCGCCCACGCACGCGGTAACAGCGTCGGGCAATCGGCCGGTGAGCTCAAGCACCTGTGCCCGGGCTTCCTCGCCGATGATCTTGTGGAAGTCGCGAACCATCACCGGAAATGGGTGCGGACCGGCGACTGTTCCCAAAAGGTAGTGCGTGTTGTCGACGTTCGCGACCCAATCGCGGAGCGCTTCGTTGATTGCGTCTTTGAGGGTGCGAGAACCGGTCTGGACCGGGATCACCGTGGCACCGAGCAACCGCATGCGGGCCACGTTCAGCGCTTGGCGTTCGGTGTCGACCTCGCCCATATAAACGACGCACTCCATGCCGAAGAGCGCGGCGGCCGTGGCGGTGGCGACACCGTGCTGCCCAGCGCCGGTCTCTGCGATAAGTCGCGTCTTGCCGATTCGTCGAGCAAGCAGCGCCTGCCCCAGCACATTGTTGATCTTGTGCGAGCCGGTGTGGTTGAGGTCTTCGCGTTTGAGAATGACCCGGGCTCCACCGGCGTGTTCCGCGAAGCGGGGTACTTCTGTGATGATCGATGGTCGACCCGTGTAGTTCGCATGCAAAGCTGCGAGCTCCGCTTGAAATGCCGAGTCGGTGCGAGCTGCAACATAGGCGGCGTCGAGTTCGTCGAGCGCTGCGATGAGCGATTCCGGCACAAACCGGCCGCCGAATTCGCCGAAGTAGGGGCCGGCTGCTGAACGAAGATCCACTGCTACACCGCCAGGAACTCTGCGAGCGTGGCAACGGGGTCGCCCCCGGTTACCAGCGCTTCGCCGACGAGAACGACGTCGGCGCCCGCAGAGCGGTAGTGAGCAACGTCGGCTGCGGACTTCACTGCTGATTCAGCGACGCGGATGACTCCGGTCGGGATACGGTCGGCCAGTCGTCCGAACAGGTCTTGGTCGAGCTCGAAGGTGCTGAGATCGCGGGCGTTGACGCCGATGAGCGATGCGCCAATGTCGAGGGCGCGGGACACCTCGTCTTCGGCGTGGGTCTCGACCAGGGCGGTCATCCCCAATTGAGCGATGAGCGAGTTCAGCGAAAGCAGCGTTGGCTGGTCGAGAGCGGCGACAATGAGCAATACGAGGTCAGCCCCGGCGGCCCGCGCTTCGAACACCTGGTAAGGGTCGGCGATGAAGTCTTTGCGGAGTACGGGAAGGTTCGTTGCCGAGCGCACCGCTTCGAGATCGGCGAGCGAGCCGGAGAATCGTCGCTGTTCGGTCAACACGCTGATCGCACTAGCACCGCCAGCTTCATAGAGCACGGCAAGTTCAGCGGGATCGGGGATATCGGCGAGCGTACCGCGCGATGGACTGGCGCGCTTAACTTCGGCGATGATCTTCACCCGATCGGCCGGTGCGAGCGCCGCGAGAGCATCGATTGCCGGGGCTCGATCGAGGGCGGCCGCTTGCACGCTCGCGAAACTGAGGGCAGAGCGGCGCTCCGAAGCGTCTGCGAGCGCTCCGGCTACGAGATCGGCTAGCACTCTAGGAGTGCACCTTCGGGTTGACCTTGTCGCCGTTGACGCCGTAGCCGGCGCGCGCCAATACCCAACCCGAGATAGCACCGATGATGACGATGCCCACCGAGGCCCACACGAGCCACGCAAGGTCGAACCAGAATGCGAACGTGCCGATCGTGAATCCGACCAGCATGATGACGACAGCCGTCCACGCGGCGGGCGAGTTGCCGTGGCCGAGGTCTGACTCTTCGCTCACGATGCTCCTTCAGTGTGACTGCAGTTTCCGTCGTCCAGTCTATCGGGACGCCGGGTCGTCGCTCTCGCCGGGCGTTCGCCAGTCGCCGATCCCGTTCTCGTCTGGCCGATCCGAGGTCGGGTCGTCGCCGATCGACAACGAATCCCAATCCCCCAGCGGCGCGGGAGCGGCGGATGCCTCGGCGAAGCGAACCACGGTGTGGCGGCGCGTGGATCCCGGCCAACGGCTGCCGCCGATGAGGATAGCGACGCCGCCAACCGTCGCAATCGCTGCGCCGCCGAAGGCCACCCACGGCCATGCGGACAGGGAGGCGGCGCTCACCGCGGCGGCCACCGAAGCGTCGCCGTCGATGCCTGTGGCGGCCGTGACAGCGCTGGCTGATGCCGCGACCGGATTGGCGATGGTGAGTACACAGTGCAGCGCGGCGGTCAGGCCAAGCGCCACCTGCGATACACCGAGAATCACGCGAAAGAGAGGGGACGCAATGGCAATGGCGCCGGCAAGAGCGACGCCGGCAAGAGCGAGTGCCGCGAGCGCCGGTGCCGCGACGTCGCCGTCAGCGGTGACGGTAAGGTTCTGGGTGGTGAGCACCACCCACTGCTGGGTCCACGCCAATAACAGCAGGGCGGCACCCACCAACAGGCCGAGGATCGTGGTGAGCTTCAGGCGCTTCGGAGTCATCGGGTGTCGCCCAGTGTGCGAAGAAATCAGCGCACCCGCCGCATGGCGTTGGCGATAGCGACGGCCCGAAGCGGAGCGGCGGCCTTATTGCGAGACTCGAGGTGCTCTGCCTCAGGATCGGAATCGGCGACGAGTCCGGCACCAGCCTGAACACGGGCCATCCCGCCGGCAATCGTCGCCGTGCGGATGGCGATCGCCAAGTCTGCGTCGCCAGCGAAGTCGAAGTAGCCGATCACTCCCCCGTAGACGCCGCGTTGTGCGGGTTCGAGTTCGTCGATGATTTCGAGAGCTCTCGGTTTGGGTGCGCCGGAAAGGGTGCCAGCGGGGAACGTGGCGCGGAAGACATCGATGGCGCTGCGCTTGTCTCGCAGGGTGCCCTCGACGCTCGAGACGAGGTGCATGATGTGGCTGAACCGCTCCACTTGCATGAACTCGGTGACCTCGACGGAGCCCGGCACGCAGACCTTGAGAAGGTCGTTTCGAGCGAGGTCGACGAGCATGAGGTGCTCTGCTCGCTCTTTCTCGTCGCTTTCCAAGTCGTCGGCGAGCTGCTGGTCTTGCTCAGGTGTGGCCCCTCGAGGCTTCGACCCCGCGATCGGATGCATGGTGACGCGACCGTGGTCGACCTTGACGAGGGCTTCGGGAGACGACCCGACGATGGAATAGGGCTCGCCGGCGACGTCGACGAGCGTGAGAACGTACATGTACGGGCTCGGATTGAGGCTGCGAAGAACGCGGTAGACGTCTATAGGTTCGGCAGTGATCTCGTGGTCGAATCGCTGGGAGATCACGACTTGGAAAACGTCACCGTCGCGGATGTAATTCTTCGACCGTGCGATCGCCGTGTGGAACTCCTCGGCACTGACGCGAGGGCGTGGAGTCGGCTCGATGGAGAAATCCACCTCAGACAGGAAAGTTTCGCTCGGCGATCCCAAACGAGTCTCGAGCGCGTCGAGTCGTGACTGCGCGTCGTCCCAGAGCGCGTGCGCGTCATTCGTGTCGTCCGCGAGCGCCGTCGCGATCAAGAGCACACTGCCGGTGCGATGATCGAGCACAACCAGTTCGGCAACGAAGCTGAGCGCCTGACCGGGCACGTCGAAGTCTGCCGGCGGCACGTTCGGGAGGCGCTCCAGTTGGCGAATAGCCTCCCAGCCGATGAAGCCGACCAACCCGCCGGTCAGTGGCGGGTGCTCGTCGACGCGAGGAGTGCTCCAGCGCTCATACAGTCGATTGAGGGCGTCGAGCGGCAGTGTGGGCGCATCCAGACCGAGGGCGCGTTCGGCGCTCATCCCGTAGTCGATCCAGGCGGCCTGGCTTCCGTCTTGCGTGAGTACGCCGAACGATGACACCCCGACAAAGGAGTATCTCGACCAAACGCCGCCCTGCTCGGCGGATTCGAGCAGGAAGGAGCCAGGAGTTCCCTCGGCGAGCTTGCGGTAGATGCCGATAGGGGTCTCTCCGTCGGCGAACAACTCACGGATGACGGGCACGACTCGGTGGCCGGACGAGACTCGAGTCTCGAAATCAGCGCGAGCGGTCGTGCTGGTCATGCTTCGGCGTCTTTCGTGGGCGCCCCGGCAACCGCATCGACGAAAGGCTCGAGCGGGTCGACGTCAAAGCACGCGTGCGCGCCTGTGTGGCAGGCCGGTCCGTGTTGGTCGACGGAGACGAGCAGGGTGTCCCCATCGCAATCGAGAGCTGCTGCTCGCACGTACTGCTTGTTGCCGCTCGTGTCGCCCTTGCGCCAGAACTCCCGGCGACTGCGGGACCAGAAAGTGACCCGGCCCTCGGTTAGGGTGCGCCGCATGGCTTCGGCGTTCATATAGCCAAGCATCAGCACATCACGCGAATCCCATTGCTGGATGATGGCCGGGAGGAGGCCGTCTGGGGCGAATCGTGCCCGCGCGATCACGGCATCCACCGTTTCGTTGTTCAGTTGCTCTGCCATGGTCATCCTGTTCAGCGGGTGATGACGCCGGCGCGCGCGAGCTCGCGCTTGACGTCGCCGACGGTCAGTTCTCCATTGTGGAACACGGATGCCGCGAGCACCGCATCCGCCCCGGCCGTTATTGCGGGCAGGAAGTGCGCCAATGCTCCGGCGCCGCCGGAGGCGATGACGGGAACGTGGCTTGCCGCTCTCATCGCCGCGACCAGGTCGAGGTCGAATCCCGACTTGGTGCCGTCGGCGTCGATCGAGTTGACGAGCAGTTCCCCCGCTCCGCGCTCGATGGCCTCTCGCGCCCAGTCAAGCGCGTCGAGGTCGGTTTCTGTGCGGCCGCCATGCGTCGTCACAACAAAACCGCTCGCCGTGCGAGCCGATCGTTTGACGTCGAGGGAGAGCACGAGCACTTGCGCGCCGAACCGGTCGGCGATCTCGCCGATCAGTGCCGGGCGGGCGATTGCAGCACTATTCACGCCGATCTTGTCGGCTCCGCTCGCGAGGAGTCGAGCGACGTCATCGGCAGAGCGCACTCCTCCGCCGACGGTCAACGGGATGAAGACCTGTTCGGCCGTCGCACGCACGACGTCGTACATGGTGTCCCGGTTGTCGACGGTGGCTTTCACATCGAGGAAGGTGATTTCATCGGCGCCTTGCTCGTAGTACTTCCGTGCCAGTTCGATCGGGTCGCCCGCGTCGCGGAGGTTGAGAAAGTTGACGCCTTTGACCACGCGCCCTGCGGCGACGTCTAGACACGGGATGACCCTGACCGCTACTGCCATCGTCAAATCCGGGCGGCGTGGATCGCGCTCACGAGAATCGCGCGGGCACCCAGGTCGTACAACTGATCCATGATCTGGTTCGTGTCGGCGCGGGGAACCATGGCGCGCACCGCAACCCAATCCGGATCTTGAAGTGGGCTGATTGTCGGGGACTCAATGCCGGGGGTGACCCGCGTCGCGTCGCCCACGAGCGTGAGCGGCACGTCGTAGTCCATAAGGACGTACTGCCAGGCGACGAGCACACCGTGCAAACGGCGCTCCAGCGTCGCGATTCCGGGTAGGTCGGCGCGCGCCGAGATGAGCACGGCACTGGATTCGAGGATGACGGGCCCAAAGATCTCCAGACCCTGCGCGCGCAACGTCGACCCCGTGGAGACGACATCGGCAACGGCATCCGCCACTCCGAGGCGAACCGCCGACTCGACGGCGCCGTCGAGCGACACGAGGATCGCGGATACGCCGTTCCGTGCAAGGAAGTTGCCGACCAGGCCCGGGTAACTCGTAGCTACCCGAACGCCCTCGAGTTCGCCGAGAGCGGTGAATCGGCCGTGCGGGCCGGCGAAGCGGAAAGTTGACTCGCCGAAGTCCAGGCTCGCGATCTCCGTCGCCGTCGAGCCGGAATCGAGCAGGAGGTCACGGCCGGTGATGCCGACATCGAGCGCTCCGGAACCGACGTACGTCGCGATGTCCCGCGGTCGCAGGTAGAAGAACTCCACGCCATTGCGCGGGTCGGACACGTTGAGTGCGCGAGGGTCGCGGCGGCCGTTGTAACCGGCTTCCGCGAGCATCTCGGCGGCAGTCTCGGCAAGCGAGCCCTTGTTCGGCACGGCAATGCGCAACATCGTCTGTCGTCGTTTCTCTTGAAGGAGTGAGGGTGAAGGTGGTTGCGTCAGAGATGGCGATAGACATCGGCCGTCGTCAGGCCCTTGGCGAGCATGAGCACCTGCAGGTGGTACAACAGCTGCGAGATCTCCTCGGCCGTCTCCTGATCGCTCTGGTATTCCGCGGCCATCCAGACTTCGGCGGCTTCTTCGACGATCTTCTTGCCGATGCCGTGCACTCCTGAGTCGAGTTCGGCCACCGTGCGCGACCCGGCGGGGCGCGTTGCGGCCTTGTCGCTCAGCTCAGCGAACAGTTCGTCGAAGGTCTTCACGGCTCCAAGATTACCGGTCGGCGAGAGCGGTCAGCGGACGCCGAGCAGGTCGATGACGAACGTGAGCGTGCGGCCCGAGAGTCGGTGACCCCCGCCAGCAGGACCGTAAGCAAGGTGTGGTGGGCAGATGAGCTGTCGACGGCCGCCGACCTTCATTCCGGGGATGCCGTCCTGCCAGCCTTTGATGAGTCCCGACAGCGGGAAAGAGATTGACTGGCCGCGGCTCCAGCTCGAGTCGAACTCTTCGCCGGACTCGAAATCGACACCGAGGTAGTGCACGTCGACGGTCGCGCGAGCGGTTGCTTCCGCTCCGGTGCCCTCTTCGATGTCGATGACGACGAGTTCGGTGGGCTCGGGCCCCTCGTAGAATTCGACGTCTGGCTTGGTCTTCGGTGAATCAGTCATGCACCCATCCAAGCAGATCAGACGGCGTCGTCTCGTCGGAGAGCGCGGTGCTCAGTGCACGTGCGCCTTTGCTGCGGCACGAAGGTCGGCGATGGCGCGGGTGGGATCTCCCGAGCCGAAGACCGTCGAGCCGGCCACGAACGTGTCGGCGCCGGCCTTGGCCGCCATCTGAATTGTTGTTTCGTTGATTCCCCCATCGACTTGGAGCCAGACATCCAGCCCGGTCTTCGCGACGACCTCACGAAGTTGCGCGAGTTTCGGCATTGTCGATTCGATGAAGGACTGACCGCCGAATCCGGGCTCGACGGTCATCACGAGCACTTGGTCGAATTCAGGCAGAAGGTCGAGGTACGGCGCTACATCGGTGCCGGGCTTCAGCGCGATTCCGGCGCGGGCGCCGATATGGCGCAAGGTGCGGGCAAGCGCAATCGCGTCGTTGGCTGCCTCGGCGTGGAAGGTCACCGAGAACGCGCCGACTTCGGCATAACCCGGTGCCCAGCGGTCCGGGTTGTCGATCATCAAGTGGATGTCGAGCGGGATCGGCGACATCTGTTGGAGGCGCTCGACCATCGGCAGGCCGAAGGTGAGGTTGGGAACGAAATGGTTGTCCATGATGTCGACGTGCAGAAGATCCGCGGTGGCGACACGTTGCACGTCGTGAGCGAGATTGACGAAGTCGGCCGCGAGGATGCTGGGGTTGATGCGAACTGCCATGAACCGACCTTATCGATCGCGAGCAGGCATCACAGCCACGTTGCCGTCGCAGCTTGGTCCCCCGCTAGGAGCGAGTGAGCAATTGAATGAACATCGCGTCGGTGCCGTGTCGATGCGGCCACAATTGTGCGTGCGGGCGATCGGGCAAACCGAGTGATCGACCGACAACGGTCTCGAGCACCGCTGGCGTGTCGACGGGAGTGAGTGACGGGTGGCGAGCGAGGGCGTCACTGACGATCGCTCGAGTCTCACCAACGTGAGGCGAGCACGTGACATAGGCGAGCAGACCACCCGGCGCGAGCGCCATGATCGCGGAGCTCAGCAGGTCTCGCTGCAGGGGCCCGAGCTGACCGACATCCGATGGTTGCTTGCGCCACCGTGCCTCGGGCCGACGGCGGAGAGCGCCGAGGCCGGTGCATGGAGCGTCAAGCAGGATGCGATCGAACGCACCCACATTGTCGGCGCCGATCTCGCGTCCGTCGCGTTCCCACACCTCCGGTGGGGTCGCGAAGGGCGAGAGCGCTGAGCGCACGAGTTGAGCGCGCGAGGGAACGACCTCGTTAGCGATGAGGGTGGCCCCCATCCCGTTGGCTTCGGCGGCGAGCAGAGCCGCCTTCCCACCAGGACCGGCGCAGATGTCCAGCCAGCGTTCAGCGGGTTTAGCCGGGCGAGCCCGACTGAGCGCGAGTGCAGCCAGTTGCGAACCTTCGTCTTGCACACGCGCTCGGCCCGCACGCACGGCGGATAACCGGGTGGGATCTCCCCCGCGAAGCGTCGCGGCGATCGGTGACAACAAGCCAGGCCCCTGATCGAGCTCGTCGGGTGTTGTCAGGCCGGGAAGCGCGGCGAGGCTCACGGCGGGAGCGGCGTTGTCGGCAGCGAGCAGGGCCTCGAGTTCGGTTTCGGCGGACTCGGCTTCGAGCGCTTGGCGCAACGCGCGAACAATCCAGAGCGGATGCGAAAAGTGCAACGACAGACGTTCATCCGTGTTCTTCGCCGTGGAGAGCACGCGTTCGCGCCATTCCTCGCTCGACGACCGCGTGATGGTGCGCAGAACGCCGTTGACGAACCCCGACGCCGACCGAGAGCCCACCTCGCGCGCGAGCGTGACGGCCTCATCGACGGCCGCGTGCGGAGCAACGCGCATGGAGAGCAACTGGTGAGTAGCGAGTCGGAGCACGTCACGCACCGGCGAGTCGATGCGATCGACGGGGCGGCCGGCAACGAGTGCGATGACGGCGTCATAATAGCCCTGCATGCGCAGGGTGCCGTAGGTCAGTTCAGTGGTGAGCCCCGCGTCGGCGGTCGACAGCTTCGCGCGACCCAAGCGCACGGGGAGCAGCAGGTTGGCGTAGGCGTCGGACTCGTGCACCGCACGGATCACTTCGAAGGCGATCCGGCGAGCCGGCTGCACGCGTGAGGAGGTCGAACTCATTCGGCCACCGTACCGGCGCCAGGGGGTCGGCCCCGCCACCAGTCGCCGCTGGACATGGCGCTGCGACCGGCAGGATGCACACGCAGGATCTCCACGGGATCGGTGGAGGTGCCGACAATGAAGCCGCGCCCATGTTGCGCAACATGACCGGGCAGAAGCGCTGGAGTGTCGCGGGCGATGATCGCTTCGAGAATTTTGAGGCGCACCCCGTCAATGATCATGAACGCCCCGGGTTCTGGAGTGGTGCCACGAATACGGGAGTGCACGCGCTCCGCGCTTAAGCCCCAGTCGATCCGACCGTCGTCGAGGGTGAGTTTTGGCGCGAGTGTCACTTCTCCGCGTTGTGGTTCTGCTCTCGCCGTGCCGTCGGCGAGAGAATCGACGACCCGGGCGAGCAGGTCAGCGCCGGAATGGGCGAGAGACTCGAGGAGGTGACCGGCTGACTGGTGGCGTCCGATCGATTGTGTCGACTGGCCAAACCAGTCGCCCGCATCCAACTCGGGCACGAGCTGGAACACGGTCGTACCGGTGGTCTCGTCGCCGGCCATCACTGCACGCTGCACGGGCGCCGCTCCTCGCCACCGTGGCAGCAGCGAGAAGTGCAGGTTGATCCAGCCCATCGCCGGGGTGGACAGCAGCGGTTCGCGCACGAGCCCGCCGTACGCGACGATCACACCCAGGTCGACATCAAGCTGCCGGACCGCCTCGGAAACTTCGTCATCCAAACGATTCGCCTTGAGCACGGGGACACGGTGCTTCTCTGCGGCGGCGGCGACAGGAGTGGCAGTCAACACCCGCTTTCGACCGAGCGCGGCATCGCGTCGGGTGATGACGCATGCGACTTCGTGTTGGGAAGCCGCGAGCCGATCCAGACTGGGTACCGCCGCGGCCGGGCTGCCGGCGAAGACGAGTCTGAGTGCGGCCATCCGACAATTCTCCCCCAGAGATCAGGGCCGGTCGACCGCTCGGCCGATGATCAGGAGTCGAACGGCTCGACATCGTCGAAGCGCGCACGAAGGGTGGAGCCCCGCACTGGCGTTCCTCGTGGCCCGCGGCGACGGCTCGCGGCGACGCGAACGATTTCTGCCCTCAGGGTGGCGGCCACATCTGCACCGCGCGCGTAGTCGAAGCGGACGATCGTGCGCACGGTGCCGTCGCCCGCTTCCACCGGCCCGAGAACATCGGTCGAAGGCACGTTTGCGGCCGCGACAGCTGCGCTCACTTCATCGGCAGTTCCGGTCAGAGTCGCGACGCGGACCACCGGAGGGAAACGCAGAGCGCGACGGTCGACAAGTTCGCGGTGAATGAATTCCGCCTGGCGCCACGTCGACAGCGCTCGCGCGATCTCACCCCCGACGCCCACGAGCACGACCGGTTTCCTCGGAGCGACCAGGGCGGCCGCGTTTGACCACCAGCGCAGACAGTCCTCGGCCACTCGGAGGCTTTCGCGCGCGAGCATGCGCTCGCCATCGAGAAGCAGCGCGGCGCGGTACCCGCCGGTCGCGATGGGTTCGGCGCCTCGGGTGGCGATCACGAGCGCAGGTCGCGCGTCTACCTGGGTCACGATGTGATCGCCGTCGGAGACGATGATTCGTACGCCGGGGAACGCACGCCCGAGCTCATCGGCCGTGCGCGCTGAGCCGGAACCGACCGCACGGATGGTCTTCACGCCGCAATGCGTACAACTCCAGTTGACGGCGATCGAGCCGCACCATCGACACGCCGGCGCGGAGCGCACTGTGGCGGTGCCGAGGGGGCCTTCGCACGCACGGCACCGGGCGGTTTCGCCGCAACCAGCGCACGCCAGTCGTGGTGCGTAGCCGGGTCGCGCGACCTGCACAAGCACGGGGCCGCTGTCGAGCGCCTCCCGTGCTGTGGCCCACGCCGCTGTCGGGATGCGAGCCCGACCGGATTGCGCGTCGTCGTTCGCTTGCAGCGCGGTCGCGATGACGCGCGGGTTCACAGCGGGGGTCGGCGCAACGGGAGTGAGCCAGCCGACTTCCACCAGTCTCTCGACCTCGGCACTGCGCGCATGGGAGAAGAAAAGTAGCGCACAACCGCACAGTTCCTGACGAAGCAGCGCTGCATCCCTCGTGTGCACGTAGGGTGCTAGCGGCTCGACATGGAGCGGGTCGCCGTCATCCCACACCGCGATCAGACCGAGTCGTGCGACGGGCGCGTAGACCGTCGATCGGTTGCCGATGGCGACCACGGCGGCTCCCTCGAGACACGAGAGGAACGCGTGATAACGGTCGGCGTTGCTCTGTGTCGCGTCGAGGCGCACGATGCGGTCTGGCGGCAGGAGTGCGGCGAGGGCCGACTGCAGCTGCTGCTGGTCGCGGTAGTCGGGCACGACAAGTATCACGCTGCGATCGGAAGCAATCGCGTGGGTCGCCGCTTGCGCCATCGTCACGGCCCACTCGCCCACCCAGGTCGCCGGTGGCACGTCAGCGCTCGACGTCGCGGTGGTTGAATCCGCGACCGAAGACACTGCGCCGGGCACGTCGGTCACTCGGGGAATCGCGTCGACGGCCAGCCGACCGCCGCGCGCTACCGCGTCTTCGACGACGCCTTCCGGATATCCGGCCACCGCGACGGGAGCAACCGGCTGCCGCGGAGATGGTTCGGAAGACTCGACCCGACCCAGCCACGCCTTCTCGACCCGCGCCTGCCGCTTGGGAACGGCAAGGCGCACGATGTCGTTCGCCGATCCGGCTGCCCGATCGGCGGCGCGGCGGGCGAGTTGGTAAACCTCGGGAGTCAGCACCTGCGCCGACGACACGACCGACTCAAGCTCGCTGAGCGCGCCCGCGAAATCGCCTTTCTCCACAACCTCGACAATGACGCCGTCGGCTACGCGGCCCGCTGATCGTAACGGAACCCGAACCCTCACTCCCGGCCGCGCTGCGTCTGATGCGTGCTCGGGAACCGAGTAGTCGAAGAGTCGATCGAGCTGCGGCAAGGCGGAGTCGACCAGCACCCGGGCGATGGATGCGTGGCCCACGACTACAGTCCGGTTGCGCTGCGAAGCTCGTCGACGCGGTCGAGCCGCTCCCAGGTGAACTCCGGGAGCTCGCGTCCGAAGTGGCCGTATGTCGCGGTCTTCGCGTAGATCGGTCGAAGCAGGTTGAGTTCACGGATGATCGCGGCCGGCCGCAGGTCGAAGACATCGCGGATGGCCGTGATGATCTTCTCTTCGGACACGTGAGCGGTGCCGAAGGTCTCGACATACAGTCCGACAGGCGACGCTGTGCCGATGGCGTAGGCCACCTGCACCTCGAGCCGATCGGCCAGCCCCGCGGCAACGGCATTCTTCGCCACCCATCGCATGGCGTACGCGGCGGACCGGTCGACTTTCGACGGGTCCTTTCCGCTGAATGCTCCCCCGCCGTGGCGCGCCGCGCCGCCATAGGTGTCAACGATGATCTTGCGCCCGGTGAGCCCGGCGTCGCCCTGCGGCCCGCCAATCAGGAAAAGGCCAGTCGGGTTGACGAGGATGCGCGGGTCGGCGCCGCCGAATCCGGCTTCGTCCAGCACCGGTCGGATAACGAGCTCGACTATCTCACGGCGGAGTTCATCTGTTTGGATCGCAGGCGAGTGCTGGGTCGACAGAACGACGGTCTCGATCGTGCGGGGAATGTGGCCGTCGTAGCCGACGGTGACCTGGGTCTTGCCATCCGGTCGCAGGTAGTCGACGACGTGGTGTTTGCGCACGTGCGCGAGCCGCTCTGAGAGTCGGTGCGCGAGGTGGATCGGCAGCGGCATGAGCGCGGGAGTCTCGGTGGTGGCGTAGCCGAACATGATGCCCTGATCGCCAGCGCCCTGACGATCGTCGACGTCGGTGCTGCTCTGTTCACGGGATTCGAACGCGTCGTCGACCCCTTGCGCGATGTCGGGCGATTGGCCGCCGATGGAAATGGAGACGCCACAGGAACGGCCGTCGAACCACACGTCAGACGACGTGTAGCCGATGTCGGTGATGCGACGACGAACGATGCCCGGAATATCGACATAGCCGCTCGTCGTGACTTCGCCGGCCACGTGCACCAGCCCCGTGGTCACCAGGGTTTCGACTGCAACGCGCGCCGCGGGGTCGACCGCGAGCAGGGCATCAAGGATGCTGTCGCTGACCTGGTCGCAGATCTTGTCGGGGTGACCCTCAGTGACAGATTCAGACGTGAAGAGTCGCAGTGCGGAGCTCATGCGGATAGCTTTCGTTGAAGGACGGCTGGTTCAGGCGAGGAGGTCGAGGATGCGATCGGAAATTTCTCGTTTACTCCCCGCGGCCTCGAACACTGTATCGCCAGCGCCGTTGATGACAGTGACCGCGTTGCCGGAAGTCCCGAAGCCATCACTCCAACCGACGGTGTTGAGGACGAGGTAGTCGCAGCCCTTTCGGGCGATCTTCGCCCGGCCCAGTTCGAGCAATGCTCCAGGGTCTGACTCGGTCTCGGCGGCGAAACCCACGATGGTCTGTTCGGGTCGTCGGCTCGTGGAGATCTCAGCGAGGATGTCCGGGTTGCGCACGAGGGTGAGCGACAGTGCGTCGCCGTGGTCGTCCTTTTTAATCTTTCGCGGTGCGATCGATTCCGGTCGGTAGTCGGCGACGGCGGCCGCCATGATCACGGCGTCTGATTCCGACGCGATCCTCGTAACCGCAGCATGCAACTCGGCGGTCGTGGACACTCGTGTCGTAATGATCGACGCAGTCGTGGGGAGATCGACTTCGATGTTGGCAACAATGAGCTGAACCTGTGCGCCGCGCTCGGCCGCGGCTTGCGCCAGCGCCAGACCCTGTCGGCCAGTTGACCGGTTGCCAATGAAACGCACCGGATCGAGAGGCTCCCGGGTTCCTCCGGCAGTGATCAGGATGCGCCTGCCCGCGAGGTCGCCGCGGCCCATCGGGGCGTCACGGTTCGAGAGAACGGCCAGTGCCTCCGAAACGATGTCCTCGGGTTCGGCCATGCGGCCGATCCCAGCATCGGAGCCGGTCAGTTGTCCGTTCGCCGGCCCGACGATGGTCACTCCTCGTTCTTGGAGCGTTGCCACGTTGGCGATCGTCGCCGCGTTCTCCCACATTTCCGAGTGCATCGCCGGGGCGATCACAAGCGGGGCGCGGCTGGCGAGAACGGTGTTGCCGAGCAGGTCATCCGCTTGCCCGGTGGCGAGCTTCGCGATGGTGTTCGCGGTCGCCGGGGCGATCACGATGAGGTCGGCGGCTTGGCCGATCGCCACATGGCGAACTTCGGCGACCCCCTCATAGAGGTCGGTGTGCACGGGGTTGCGGCTGATGGCCTCGAGAGTCGGGCGACCTACGAACCGCAGTGCGGCATCCGTAGCCACTACCTGCACGTCGTGACCGGCGAGCACGAAGGCGCGAACGACGCCGACAGCCTTGTAGGCCGCGATGCCGCCCGTGATTCCGACCACGATGTTCATCGAGTCGCCCACTTTCGTCTCGTATTCGCCGATATTCGCGACGTTTGTGGGCAACTCGGGGAAGGGGTGGGGAGCCGCGAGTCGCTAGTCCTGGTGCGAGGTGATGCGCAGCTTGTCGTCGTTGATCTCGCGGAGCGCAACGGAGAGCGGCTTGTCGTCAATCGTCGAGTCGACGAGCGGACCGACGTTGTCGAAGAGGCTGCCTTCGTGAAGATCGGCGTAATAGTCATTGATCTGGCGCGCGCGCTTCGACGCGAAGATGACGAGCCCGTACTTCGAGTCGATGCGCGTGAGGAGCTCGTCGATGGGCGGGTCAATGATGCCGGTCTGCTTGTCAGCCACGAGAGGCTCTCCTTATTGGTTGAGCGCGAGGTAGATCGATGCGCGCGTGCGAAGTTAGCGGGCCTGCGCCTGGAACTGGGCGTGGGCAGAAGTCAATTCTACGACCTCACGGGCCGCTTGGCTGACGTCGTGATTGATGACCTTCACATCGAACTCGTCCTGAGCGGCCAATTCGACGCGTGCTGTGGCCAATCGACGGCTCTGTTCTTCCGACGATTCGGTGCCGCGGCCGATGAGGCGACGAACCAGTTCCTCCCACGTGGGAGGCAGAAGGAACACCAGAATGGCGTCGGGCATGGCGGCGCGCACCTGGCGTGCGCCCTGCAGGTCAATCTCGAGCATCACCCGACGTCCAGCCGCGATGGCGTCATCGATCGGCGGGCGGGGGGTGCCGTAGCGATACGAGTTGTGCACGACGGCCCACTCGAGAAGCTCGTTTTCGTCGATCATCCTGTCGAACTCGGCGTCGGACACGAAGTGGTAGTGCACACCATCGACCTCTCCCGGCCGTGGTTGCCGGGTGGTCGCGGAGACACTCAGGAAGACATCGGGGTAGGTGTCGCGGATGAATGCCGAGACCGTGCCCTTGCCTACGGCCGTCGGACCAGCGAGAACCACCAGTTTTGTGGGTTCTGGCGCGACTTTCTGGCGCTCGGCGAGGTACTCCGCAAGTTTTGTGCGTTGGCGCGCTCCGAGACCACCGACACGCTTCGACGCGGCGATCGCCAGTTTCTCCATCACCCGGTCTGCACGCGTCGGCCCGAGGGTGGGGACGCTCGTGAGCAATTCGCGCACCCTCAACGAGGCCTCGGGAGATTCGGGGTGGCTCCAACCGTGGCGAACCACGTCGAGCGCGGTGCGCTCGCGGCTGGCGACGTCGTGCTTCACTGCGGCGCGGGCCCGCCGCGCGGCGATGGCCGCGTGGGCGGCAGCGACGCGATCCACGTCGGGCGGAGTCGGGCGAGGCGTCACGATCGGTGTGCCCTTTCGATGTCGTCTACGTGCGAACGGATGGCGTCGCGCATGCCATCGGGGCCGGCGGCAAGAATACTGCGTGAGGCACTCACGATCGTGCCCTCGGCCGCTCGACCATAGACGCGGGAGAGCTCCGAGATCGCGGCACCCTGGTGGCCGAAGCCTGGAGCGAGAATCGGTGTGCCGACGAGATCGTCGGTAGAGATACCGAACTCCTCGAGATCGATCGTGGCGCCGAGCACGACCCCGATAGAGCCGAGGTGCTCGGCTTGCGCATTCCAGGTCATCACTTCGTCGACGATACCGGCGGCGACCGACCGACCCGCCCATTTTCCCGTCGTCATCACGGCGCGTTGCACTGCCGCCGCTTCGGGATTCGAGGTCGCGCCCAGCACGAAGAGTCCCTTTCCGTTTGCCAGGGCCAGTCGAATGGGCGCTTCGATCGACCCGACGCCCTGGAAGGCGCTGATGGTCATGCAATCCGCCTCCAATGGGCTGCCGGGCGTGAGCCACGCCTCGCCGTATGCCTCGACGCTCGTGCCGACGTCGCCGCGCTTCACGTCGGCAATGATCGACAACTCGGCCGCCCTCGCCTCCTGCATGACCCTCTCGAGAGCTGCGAATCCGGCCGACCCGTGGCGCTCGAAGAACGCGACCTGCGGCTTCACGATCCCGGCCGTGCCGTGTGTTGCGTCCACGATACGGAGGCCGAACTCCCTCAACCCGCTCGCATCATCGGGCAGGCCCCAGCGTTCGAGCAAGTACCGGTGGGGGTCGATCCCCACGCACAAGCGACCGACCTCACTGAAGGTGGAGCGAAGCCGGTCCCCGAACGTTGCCGTCACTGGGCGGCCCGGTCGAGGGCGTAGTCCTGCAAGCTACGCACATGGATGGCGTCACTGGTCACTTCGAGAGAAGCGACCGCGGCTGCGAGTTGCGCGATCGTCGTGAACAGCGGCTTGTCGGCAGCAACCGTCGCGGCGCGAATCTCATAGCCGTCGGCGCGAGCGGTGCGACCGCTCGGCGTGTTGATGACGACATCCACTTCGCCGGCGTTGATGAGGTCGACGATCGACGGCTCCCCAGCTTCCGATGGCTGTCCGAGGTCGTACTTGCGCACGACGCGAGCCTGGATGCCATTGCGCGCGAGAATCTCCGCCGTGCCCTCGGTCGCAAGGATTCCGAAGCCGAGTTGCTGAAGTCGAAGCACGGGCAGGATGATCGCCCGCTTATCGCGATCGGCGACCGATACGAACACGGCGCCGCTCGATGGCAGACCGCCGTAAGCGGCTTCCTGACTTTTCGCGAACGCGCGGGGGAAGTTGGAGTCGATTCCCATGACTTCTCCGGTGGAGCGCATCTCCGGACCGAGCACGGAGTCGACAACGTGGCCGTCTTTCGTGCGGAACCGTTTGAACGGAAGCACAGCTTCTTTGACCGACACCGGCGACGTGGACGGTACATCCGACCCATCACGCGCCGGGAGCATCCCCTGGTTGACGAGGTCGCGGATCGTCGAGCCGACCATGATCAGTGACGCAGCCTTAGCAAGCGGAATGCCGAGCGCCTTCGACACGAACGGCACCGTGCGGGAGGCACGCGGATTCGCCTCAAGCACATAGAGGATGCCCTGGCCGATAGCGAATTGCACGTTGAGCAGTCCGCGCACGCCCACTCCCTCCGCGATCGCGAGGGTCGCGTCGCGAACGCGACCGATCACGTCCCGACCGAGGGTGACCGGGGGCAGTGTGCAGGCGGAGTCGCCAGAGTGAACGCCCGCCTCCTCGATGTGCTCCATCACGCCGCCGATGTACAGCTCAGTGCCGTCGTAGAGTGCGTCAACGTCGATCTCTACGGCGTCGTCGAGGAAGCGGTCAACAAGCAGGGGCTTGCCCGGTTCGATAATCGCTTGGTCGGCGACGCGATCGAAGTAGTCCACGAGCGACGGGCTGTCGTAGATGATCTCCATCCCGCGGCCCCCCAGAACGAACGACGGGCGAACGAGCACCGGGTACCCGATCTGCTCGGCTACCTCGACGGCGCCCTCAACGTCGGTTGCGGTGCCGTTGCGAGGGGCGATCAGTCCAGCCGAATCAAGGATGCGGGAGAACTGCCCGCGTTCTTCGGCCAGATCGATCGCCTCGGGCGTTGTGCCGAGGATCGTGACGCCTGCCGCTTTGAGGCCTGCGGCGAGGCCGAGAGCGGTCTGTCCGCCGAGTTGCACGACGACACCGACGAGCTCTCCGCTCGCGCTCTCCGCGTCAATCACTTCGAGCACGTCTTCCAGCGTGAGCGGCTCAAAATAGAGCCGATCGCTCGTGTCGTAGTCGGTCGACACGGTCTCGGGGTTGCAATTGATCATGATCGTTTCGAAACCAGCGTCGTGCAGCGCGAACGATGCGTGTACACAGCTGTAGTCGAATTCGACGCCTTGGCCGATGCGATTGGGCCCCGATCCGAGAATGACGACCTTCTTGGCGCTGCTCGGGACTACTTCGGTTTCGGTGTCGTAGCTCGAGTAGTGGTACGGCGTGAGTGCCGGGAACTCCCCGGCGCAGGTGTCGACTGTCTTGAACACCGGGCGCACGTTGGCGGCCCATCGGACGCTGCGCACCGAACGCTCGTCGAGGTTCCGCAGTTGCGCGATCTGCGCGTCGCTGAAACCGTGATCCTTCGCGTGGCGCAACACGGGCGCATCGAGCACGGCCGCATCGGCTATTTCTGCTGCCACCTCGTTGATGAGCACGATCTGGTCGATGAACCACGGGTCGATACCCGTGGAGGTGAACACCTCGTCGATCGACGCGCCAGCGCGAAGCGCTTGCTGCACGGTAACGATGCGTCCATCGGTCGGCACCGCGGCGAGAGCGAGCAGCTCCGTCTTGTCGCCCGGTTCGCCGATCCAGTGAAAGCTCGAGCCACGCTTCTCGAGCGAGCGGAGCGCTTTCTGCAGAGCCGTCGAGTAGTTGCGACCAATGGCCATCGCCTCGCCCACCGACTTCATGGTGGTGGTGAGCGTCGTGTCGGCGGCCGGGAACTTCTCGAATGCGAAGCGGGGAACCTTCACCACGACATAGTCGAGCGTCGGCTCGAACGACGCCGGGGTCACTCGCGTGATGTCGTTCGGGATCTCGTCGAGGCGGTAGCCGATTGCGAGCTTTGCGGCGATCTTTGCGATTGGGAAACCGGTGGCCTTTGAGGCAAGCGCGCTCGACCGCGACACCCGCGGGTTCATCTCGATCACGATGACCCGACCGTCGGCGGGGTCGACAGCGAACTGGATGTTGCAGCCACCGGTGTCGACGCCGACGTCGCGGATGATCCGGATGCCGATGTCACGAAGGTTCTGATACTCGCGGTCGGTCAGCGTGAGCGCCGGAGCGACAGTGATCGAGTCTCCGGTGTGCACGCCAACGGGGTCCACATTCTCGATCGAGCAGACGACGACCGTGTTGTCGGCCGTGTCTCGCATGAGTTCGAGCTCGTACTCCTTCCAGCCGAGTATCGACTCTTCGAGGAGCACTTCGTGAGTGGGGCTCTGGTGCAGCCCGTCAGTGACCATGCGGATCAGGTCCGCGCGTGAGTATGCGAATCCGGAGCCGAGCCCGCCCATGGTGAACGACGGACGGATCACGAGCGGGTAACCGAGATCGTCGGCGAACTCGACGGCTTCGTCAACCGTGTGGGCAATGTGACTGCGCGCCACATCTGCGCCCGCGTCGAGAACGAGCTGCTTGAAGATCTGCCGATCCTCACCCTTATTGATGGCCTCGAAGCTCGCACCGATGAGCTCGACGTTGTATTTCTCGAGGATGCCGTTCTTGTGCAGATCGATTGCCGCGTTCAGCGCAGTCTGGCCGCCTAAGGTCGGCAGGATCGCATCCGGCTTCTCCTTGGCGATGATTGCCTCGATGACGCGCCAGGTGATCGGCTCGACGTAGGTTGCGTCAGCGAAGTCGGGGTCGGTCATGATCGTCGCGGGGTTGGAGTTCACGAGGATGACGCGAACCCCCTCTTCGCGCAACACCCGGCATGCTTGGGTTCCCGAATAATCGAACTCGCACGCCTGACCGATCACGATCGGTCCGGAGCCGATGACGAGCACCGAACGGATGTCTTCCCTCTTGGGCATTACTTGGAGTCCTTCTGTGTCGTGGCGAGCACCAAATCGCGAAACCGGTCAAACAGGTAGTTGCTGTCGTGAGGACCGGCCGCCGCTTCGGGGTGGTACTGCACCGAGAATGCGGGAATGTCGAGGGCGCGGAGTCCCTCGACCACATGATCGTTGAGGCTGAAGTGGCTGACTTCGACCCGACCGAAGCCCTCGGGCGAGTCAATCACGCCGTCGATAGGGGCATCGACCGCGAAGCCGTGGTTTTGGCTGGTGATCTCGACTCGCCCGGTGATCTTGTCGAGCACGGGCTGGTTGATTCCGCGGTGTCCGAACGGCAGCTTGTACGTTCCGAATCCGAGAGCCCTGCCGAGGAGTTGATTGCCGAAGCAGATGCCGAAGAACGGCAGGTCGGCGCGGAGAATTCCGCGCAGCAACTCGACGTGGGTGTCGGATGCGCCCGGATCCCCCGGGCCATTGGAATAGAACGCGGCGACCGGTTCGATCGCGAGCACCTCGTCGAGCGTGACGGTCTGCGGAAGCACGTGCACGTCGAAGCCGCGCTCGGCGAGGTAATGAACGGTTGAGGTCTTGATTCCGAGATCGAGCACGGCGAGCGCGCCGATGCTCTCACCCTCAGCCGGAACGACATAGCTGGTCGGAGTCGACACCTCGCCCGAGAGGTTGCGGCCGAGCATTGAAGCGCTCGCACGCACGGTCTCGAGTTGCTCGTCATCGGTGAGTCCGGCATCCGGGCCGCTGAAGATACCCGCGCGCATGGAGCCCGCGTCGCGGAGTCGCCGCGTGAGTGCACGTGTGTCGATACCGCTGATTCCGACGATGCCGTCGGCGACGAGGTCAACGTCGAGACTGCGGGTGGCGCGGTGGTTCGAGACGATGCGCGATGGGTCGCGCACGACGTAGCCGGCGACCCAAATGCGCCGGGATTCCGGGTCTTCGTCGTTCATCCCGGTGTTGCCGATATGCGGGGCCGTCATCACGACGATCTGACCCGCATAGCTCGGGTCGGTGATCGTCTCCTGGTAGCCGGTCATTCCGGTCGCGAAGACAGCCTCACCGATCGTGCGGCCGAGAGCACCGTAGGCGCGGCCGACGTAGCGGGTGCCGTCTTCGAGAACGAGAACTGCGGTCGAAGTAGTCACTGGTCGTAGTTTCCTGACTTGCTTGTGGTGCGGTGTGGATCGAGGTGGGAGGCTGCTCTGACTAGGTCTGCGGTCGCCGGCAGGCGGAGGTAGCTGTCGACATCGGTAGTGGCGTCGGGGCCGTCGAGTCTCCAGCGGATGCGCGTGAGGCCGTCGCGTTCAACGACCCGATCGATTGCAAGGCTCGCGCGATCGAACCCGCGGATGACGTCGGCCGCGATGAATATCGCCTCGCGTCCCGCGATGGCGAGTTCGATACCCGCATCGAACACCCGCACGGTGACGCGGCCTCGGAAACCCAGCCGATCGGCAACGATGCGTTCGAGGGGGGCGTCGGCCGACGTGGTCGCGACATAGAAGCCGGCAACCGTCAGGTGCGGTTCTCCGGCCGTGGCCGGGGTCGCTCCCGGGACGGTGAGGCCCGCCTGCCGACGGCCGCGGGCGCGCCAGCCGAGCACCATGAGCACGAGAAGCAACGCGAGAACGGCAAGCACGAGCGCCGCCGCGAGCGGCTTATCCACGGGCGTTCCGAATCGCTTCGCGGTGATCGCGCACGACATCTGCGGCTGCGAGCTCACCGTCGGCTACCGTGGCGACGCCGCCGTGGATCGTATGTACCACGCGTCCAGGCAGCACTCGGTCCAGGTAGGGCGAGTTCACACCCTTGCCCCGGAGGTGCGTGGTGCTGAAGGTGCGCGATGCGGTCGGGTCGACCAGGGTCAGGTGCGCGGGCGAGCCGACCGAGAACGGCGAGTCGTATCCGTCCAGGCGGCCGATACGCGCTGGCGTGGCTGAGAGCACGCGCGCGACGTCTGACCAGTCGAGCAGTCCCGTGTCGACCACTGCAGCTTGCACGACGCTGAGTGCGGACTCGAGACCAACCATGCCGAACGACGCCTCGTCCCAAGCGCATTCCTTCGACTCGACCGGGTGCGGGGCGTGGTCGGTGGCGACGATGTCGATCGTGCCGTCGGCAAGTCCGGCGCGCAGAGCGTGCACATCCTCGTCTCGGCGAAGGGGCGGGTTGACCTTGAATCTCGCGTCGTAGCTGCTCACGAGCTGCTCGGTGAGCAGAAGGTGGTGAGGGGTGACCTCTGCAGTGACCTTGATGCCGCGGGCTTTCGCCCAGCGCACCACGTCGACCGATCCCGCAGTCGAGACGTGGCAGATATGCAACCGAGCGCCAACGTGCTGGGCGAGCAACACATCGCGGGCGATGATCGACTCCTCGGCGACCGCCGGCCACCCGGCGAGGCCGAGCTCGCCCGACAGAGTTCCCTCGTTCATTTGAGCGCCCTCAGTGAGGCGCGGTTCCTGAGCGTGCTGGGCGACCACACCCCCGAAGGTCGTCACGTATTCGAGAGCTCGCCGCATCAAGAGGGCGTCGTGCACGCATTTGCCGTCATCGCTGAACACGCGAACTTTGGCGCGCGACTTGGCCATCGCGCCGATCTCCGAGAGTCGCTCCCCCGCAAGCCCGGCGGTGACCGCCCCGATCGGACGCACGGTCACGTAGCCGTGTTGTTCTCCGAGCGCTTGAACTTGCTCGACCACCCCAGCGGTGTCTTGCACCGGCTGGGTGTTCGCCATGGCGAAGACAGCGGTGAATCCGCCGAATGCGGCCGCCCGCGACCCGGTGAGCACGGTCTCACTCTGCTCGAACCCCGGTTCACGCAGATGCGTGTGCAGGTCAACGAGACCCGGGAGCGCCTGCAGACCATGGGCGTCGACGACTCGCGCCCCGGCAGTGGAAAGCGATGCGCCGACCGCGGTGATCACTCCCCCGTCGATTGCGAGGTCGGTGCGCGATCCGCCCGGCAGGGTCGCGCCAGAGATGATGGTCGTGGTCACAGGTCAGCCTCCGTGGTTCCGGCGAGAAGTAGGTAGAGCACGGCCATCCGAACTGACACTCCGTTCGCAACCTGCTCGAGCACTGTCGAGCGAGCCGAGTCTGCTGCGGCCGCCGAGATCTCGAGCCCGCGATTCATTGGGCCGGGATGCATAACCATCGTATTCGCGGGCAGTCTCTCGAGTCGCTCGTCGTCGAGGCCCCACTCACGGGCGTACTCACGCGCGCTGGGAAAGAACGCCGCATGCATCCGCTCGCTCTGGATGCGCAGCATCATCACCACGTCGGGACTTGCGTCAACGGCCTTATCGAAGTCGAACCCGGTCGTCACCGGCCATTCGGCTACGTGAACTGGTAGCAGTGTTGCGGGAGCGATCAAGCTAACCCGAGCACCGAGGGTCGTCAGTAGCCACACGTTCGATCGCACGACACGGGAGTGCAGGATGTCGCCGACGATTGTCACGCGAACGCCATCGAGGTCTTTGCCGCGCGACCCGAGCCCGTGCAGCCGCTTGCGCATGGTGAAGGCGTCGAGGAGGGCCTGGGTCGGGTGCTCATGCGTTCCGTCGCCGGCGTTGACGACTCCCGCATCAATCCAGCCACTTTGAGCCAGCACCTGCGGTGCGCCCGACGATGAATGCCGGATGACCACAGCATCCGCGCCCATTGCGGCAAGTGTCTGCGCGGTGTCTTTCAGGCTCTCGCCCTTGGATACGCTCGATCCCTTCGCGCTGAAGGTGATCACGTCGGCGCTCAGTCGCTTGGCGGCCGCCTCGAAGGAGATGCGTGTGCGCGTCGAGTCTTCGAAGAACAGGTTGACGACCGTCTTGCCGCGGAGTGTTGGCAGCTTCTTCACGTCGCGAGTGGCGACCTGCGCCATGTCCTCGGCGACGTCGAGGATGCGGATGGCGGTGGCCCGATCGAGGGTTGCGGTGCTCAGCAGATGCTTCATGACTCGATCGCCACTTCGTCAATGCCGTCGGTTTCGACAAGGCGCACATTGATGCGCTCATCCGCCGCCGTCGGCAAGTTCTTGCCCACGAAATCGGCTCGGATGGGGAGTTCACGATGGCCGCGATCGACGAGCGCGGCGAGGCGCACGACCCGGGGGCGACCGTAGTCGGCGATGGCGTCGAGCGCAGCGCGGATGGTGCGTCCCGAGTAGAGCACGTCGTCGACAAGCACGACGGTCTTGCCGGTGATGCCGCCAGCGGGAAGCTGAGTCGGCGCCGGAGCCCGTGTCGGCTGGGTCGCGAGGTCATCGCGATACATGGTGACGTCGAGGTAGCCGACCGCCACCGAACCGGGGTCGATCGCGTTGAGGATGTCGGCGATCCTTTGGCCGAGAATAGCCCCGCGCGTGGGAATGCCCAAGATTACGAGGTCTGCACTCCCCCGATTGGACTCAAGGATCTCGTGGGAGATACGAGTCAACGCTCGGGTGACGTCAGATTGCTGCAGCACGGTTCGGGCAGCCATCGTGACCTCCTTCCCCGCCTCTCTGGACGGAACTTAAAGGATGTCTAGCGAAAGAACTCTACCACCGCGCGGCGCTCCCGCGGCTCGCGCAGCAGATGCCACCGAGAGTGCCCGTTCGGGACGAGAAGGACGCGGCGCGCACGCACTCTTGTCCCAAACGGGCACTCTCAGCGGGTGCTGCTGCGGGCGCGGGTGCGGGTGCGGATGCGGGTGCGGATGCCGGGGCGTCCGCCGCGCCTAGGCGCGTGTGGAGGCGATCCGGCCGAGCAGGCCGTTGATGAAGCCGGCCGAGTCCTCGGTGCTGAGGACGGTCGCGGATTCCACGGCCTCGGCAATGGCGACGCCAGCGGGAACCTCGTCGTTGAACACGACCTCCCAGATGCCGATGCGCACGATCGCGCGATCGACCGCGGGCATGCGATTGATCGTCCAGCCCTGCGAATACGTCTCGATCATCTCGTCGATCTCGTCGCCGTGGTCGACGACGCCTTCCACGATCGCCTTCGCGTACGTCCACGACGACTCGCGCTTGCGATCGATAGCGGCGCGTTCCACCTCCCGACCGAGGGCCGCATTGATCGACTCTTGGCGGACATCCGCGCCATACAGGATGTCGAGTGCGCGCTTTCGCGCCTTGCTTCTCGCGCTCATTGCCGAGCCGCGCTAGGAAACACGGCCGAGGTAGCTGCCGTCGCGCGTGTCGACCTTTACCTTGGTGCCGGTCTCGAGGAACAGCGGAACCTGAATCTGGTAACCGGTTTCGACGGTTGCGGGCTTCGTACCACCGGTCGAGCGATCGCCCTGGAGGCCGGGCTCCGTGTAGGTGATCTCGAGCACAACCGAGGCCGGGAGTTCGACATAGAGCGGCTCGCCGTTGTGCAGGGCCACTGTTACCGACTGATTCTCGAGCATGAAGTTCGCGGCGTCGCCCACCTGCGCTTCCGAGAGCGTGATCTGGTCGTAGTCTGCCGTGTTCATGAACACGTAGTTCTCGCCGTCCTTGTACAGGTACTGGTAGTCGCTGCGGTCGACGGTCTCGGTCTCGATCTTCGCGCCGGCGTTGAACGTGCGGTCGACAACCTTGCCGGTCATCACGTTCTTAACCTTGGTGCGCACGAACGCCCCGCCTTTGCCTGGCTTGACGTGCTGGAACTCGATGACGGTCCAGAGTTGTCCGTCCATGTTGAGAACGACGCCGTTCCGGATATCGCTAGTGGAAGCCATCGCTTACATTTTCCGTTCAGTGGTTGTGGGCCGCATTCAAGGAATGCGGGCATCCAGGACTGGGAGGTCTGTCCATCCGCGCGAGTTCGCATCGTGAACCGCGGGCCCGACTAGACCGCCCTAGAGCCTACCCGCTCAGTCGGACGATCGCCCAATGGCGACGAGAGCGAGGGAGTACGAGTCGAATCCGAATCCCGCGATCACTCCGGATGCGACGGCGGAGATGACGCTTGAGTGCCGGAACTCTTCGCGTGCGTGCGGATTGGAGATGTGCACCTCGATGAGCCGCAGGCCGGCCTTGGTGACGAGCGCCGCGGCATCCCGAAGTGCGTAGGAGTAGTGCGTGAATGCGGCCGGGTTCAGGATGACCGGTGACGCGGTGTCGACGGCTTCGTAGAGCCAGGCGATGAGTTCCGCTTCGTCATTCGTCTGGCGCAGGTCGATCGTCGTACCGGCGGGCGCCTCGGACTCGAGGACGACGCGGAGGTCGTCGAGCGTGCCACTGCCGTACACCTCGGGCTCACGGCTGCCCAGCCGCCCCAGATTCGGACCGTTCAGCACCAGCACTCTGCTCATCCGGCCAGCCTAGCGGCAGCGTATTAGCCGCCCGAACGGTGGGCCCCCGGGCACGAGCGGCCGACGCCACCGCGCTCGCGTGCATTGCCCACTGCGCGAAATTCAGGCACGAAGAACTGGATGCCGGCGAGTCACGCGCGGCGCACCGCATGTGCGTGCGCGGTGCCTGAATTTCGCACAGGAGGTGGGCGGGGAGCGTGCGCGTGCGCGGTGAGCTGAGGGTGCGAGCTCTCTATTCAGCGAGCTCTTGGTAGGCGGCGAAGAGCAGCGATTCCTCAGGCGCGGTGAGCACCGTCGGGCGGCCGATGCCGTCGAGGACGATGAATCGCAACATTCCAGCACGCGTCTTCTTGTCGCGCTGCATCGTTGCGAGCAACGTATTCCAGCGACCAGCCGGGTAGGTGATCGGCAGCGACAGCGACGACAGGATGCGCCGGTGCCGGTCGACAATGTCGTCGCTGAGTCCTCGGGTCAGTCGGGCCAGTTCCGCGGCGAACACCATGCCGATAGCGATCGCGGCCCCGTGCCGCCACTGGTAGCGCTCGGCGTGCTCGATCGCATGCCCGAGTGTGTGGCCGTAGTTCAGGATCTCGCGGAGTCCCGTCTCGGTAAAGTCTTCGCTCACCACGCGCGCTTTCATCGCGATCGCGAGTTCGATGACGCGGCGGAACTCGCGCGTTGACGGGTCGACCGCGCGCTCAAGGTTGTTCTCGTAGATGTCGAGAATCTCCGGCTCGGCGATGAAACCAGCCTTGACGATCTCGGCCGATCCCGCGAGGATCTCGTTTCGCGGCAGCGAGGTGAGAAGGTCGAGGTCGACGATGACGGCTTGCGGGGCGTAGAACGCGCCAACGAGGTTCTTCCCCTCCGCCGTGTTGATGCCGGTCTTGCCGCCGACCGCGGCATCCACCATGCCGAGCACAGTCGTCGGCACCTGAATAAGAGGCACCCCTCGAAGCCAGGTGGCGGCAACGAAGCCGGCGAGGTCGGTAGTGGCGCCGCCGCCGAGGCCGATCACGGCATCCGTGCGGGTGAAATCGGTCTGCCCCATGATCTGCCAGCAGAAAGCCGCAACCTCCACGCGCTTCGCCGCTTCGGAGTCGGGAATCTCGGCCAACAGCACTTCGTATCGATCGAGCAGACTTTCGCGGAGCCTTGCCGCTTGAGCACCGAGAGACGGAGCGTGCACGATGAGCACCTTCGTAGCTTTCTGCCCGATCACGCTCCCGAGTTCGCCCACCAGACCGCGCCCAATGGTGATGTCATACGCGTTCGTGCCCGAGACGGTGATGGTCGTGGTGTCCGCGTTCATAGTGTGTCCTCCGCCGCCCACGCGGCTATGTCCCCGGCTATCGCGTCGATCGGTCGGTTCGAGGTGTCCCAGCTGCGCGATGCGAGTTGTTGATATATCGGCATTCTGGCGTCGACGAGCGATTTCCACGCGTCCATGCCGCCGGAAGCCAGGAGCGGACGCTTCGAGCCGGTGATCCGGGCTTCGACCGCTGCTGGCGAGACGGTGAGGAGAACGACGCGCCTATTCGCCAGGTCGCGCTGGGTGTCGGGATTCAGGACTGCGCCTCCGCCGAGGGCTACGACTGCGTCGCTCGCTAGTGCAGATTCGACCGCCGCCCGTTCGAGTTCACGGAAACGTGTTTCCCCGTCGGTCGCGAAAATGTCAGCTATCGGGCCGTGTTCGGCGACGATCTCCTTGTCGGTATCGATGAACCTCGTGCCCAGAAGTTGGGCAACGCGCTTGCCGAGCCGGGTCTTCCCTGCGCCCGGCGGGCCGATGAAAACGAGGCTCACGGTGACGCGGTTGTAGCGGAGCCGCTCGTCGTTCGCAGCGTCGCCGGGATCGCCGACAGGTACGACCCCACGTTGCGGCGGGTCTCTCCCACCGAGTCGCCCCCGAACTTCTCGAGCATCGCGTTGGCGAGCACGAGCGCGACCATGGCTTCAGCAACCACGCCCGCGGCGGGCACAGCGCACACATCGGAGCGCTGGTGGTGAGCTTCGGCAGTGGAGCCGGTGGCGACATCCACCGTGCGCAGGGCGTGCGGCACTGTCGAGATCGGCTTCATCGCGGCGCTGACGCGCAAGACGGTGCCCGTGCTCATTCCCCCCTCGGTGCCGCCGGCACGATCGGTGGTGCGGTGGATGCCGTCGTCGGTCGCGAAGAGCTCGTCGTGAGCTTCGGAACCTCGACGTGCGGCTGTGCGGAAGCCGTCGCCGATCTCCACCCCTTTGATCGCCTGGATGCCCATGAGCGCCGCCGCAAGCTGCGAGTCGAGTCGGCGGTCCCAGTGTGTGTAGGAGCCGAGACCGGGAGGGAGGCCGTAGGCGAGAACTTCGACGACGCCGCCCAGAGTGTCGCCGTCTTCGTGGGCTCGGTCAACTTCGGCCACCATGAGCGCGGAGGTCGCAGCATCCGCGCACCGCAACGGATCGGCGTCGAGGCGATCCACGTCGGATGCGGCGGGCAGTGCCGTACCGTCCGGCACACGCACCGAACCGACCGAGACAGTGTGGGCCACGAGACTCACGCCGAGTTCGGCGAGGAACGACCGGGCGACCGCGCCGAGGGCGACCCGTGCCGCGGTTTCCCGAGCGCTGGCGCGCTCTAGCACGTTGCGGGACTCGTCGAAATCGTACTTCTGCATACCGACGAGGTCGGCGTGTCCTGGCCGTGGCCGGGTGAGGGGCGCGCCGCGACCCTTGGGCAGTGTCTCGGCGTCGACCGGCGTCGCACTCATGACGTCCACCCAACGCGGCCACTCCGTGTTGCCGATGCGGAGCGCGACCGGGCTGCCCATCGTCAGGCCGAAACGGATTCCGCCGCTGATGCTCAATTCGTCTTGTTCGAATTTCTGCCGCGCGCCACGGCCGTAGCCAAGGGTTCGACGCTTGAGATCAGCTTGGATCGCTTCCGGCGACACGGGAACGCCAGCCGGCATCCCCTCGAGGATCGCGACGAGTTCCGGGCCATGGGATTCACCCGCGGTCAACCAACGAAGCATGTAATGAATCTTTCCATAGGTGGTTTGCGGCGATGACCGACGACTACGCGCAGACGGCCGATCGCATCGCGGAGACGACAGAATCTTCATCGGCGAGCGGACGCTCGGGAGTCCCCGACGTGAAAATGCGGATCTGCACGAGTGCTTGAAAAATCAGCATGTCGATTCCCGGGATGACTCTCCCGCCAGCGGCCGACCACTGTCTGGCCAACGCGCTCGGCCACGGGTCGTATGCGACATCGAAAAGCACCGACGACTGCAGAACGGCCGTGGGAAAAGGCATTTCCATGGATGCTCCGCCCGGCACGGTGCTGATAACGGCCGTGGGCGGGGAGATGGTTCCAATCGAGTCGAGGGCGGTGGCGGATGCGTTTGCCCCACACTGCGTCGCCAGTTCTACGACGAAGGCGGCCTTCGCTGGCGTTCTCGCCGCGATCGTCACCTCGCGTGCACCGAGGCGGGTTGCAGCGACCGCTGCGGACGCCGCCGTCGCTCCCCCGCCAACGATGACAACGGAGTCGAGGCGGAGCACGCCGGAACGTTCGAAGGCCTGCTGAATGCCCCAGACATCCGTGTTGAACAAATTCGTCGAGCGGCCGTTCGTGTCGTGTCGGAACAGCACCGTGTTGGCGGCGCGCGTGAGACGGGCGATGCCGTCGACACTGTCGGCGTAGTGCAGCACCGCGTTCTTCAACGGCATTGTCAGCGACAAGCCTCGCCACTCTGGCCCGCGAGTGCGGAGGAATTCCCCTAGGGAATCTGTCGTGACGTCGATCGCCTCGTAACTCCAGTCGAGCCCGAGTTCACGGTAGGCGGCGCGGTGCAGCGCGGGTGACTGGGAATGCGCAATCGGTGACCCGAGCACCGCGAGACTCTGGAGCGTGTCAGCCACGGCTCTCACTCGCAGTACGTGGCATTCTCCTGGCTTTCCCGGCACCACGCGCGCAATTTCGAGACCGCGGTCTCGTGTTCGGCGACCGTCTCCGAAAACACGGTCTCGCCGGTCTTCAAGTTGACAGTGACGAAGAAGAACCAGTCGCCTTCGACGGGATTCAGCGCAGCATCGATGGCCAACTGACCCGGTAGGCCGATCGGTCCGATCGGCAGCCCGGGGTTCGCGTAGGTGTTGTAGGGATTCGCCGCATCCGCTCTCTCTGCGTCGGTCGTGAATACCGTCTGGAAGTTGCCTGTTCCGTAGGCCACGGTGGCGTCGGATTCAAGCTTCCAGCCGTCGGTCTGCAGACGGTTGGTGAACACCCGTGCGATCTTGTAGAAGTCGTCTCTGACCGGCCCGGCTTCCCGTTGCACGATCGAGGCGAGGGTGAGCACGCGGAAACGATCCTCCGGCGCCACGCCGGCGGCATCCAGGCGGCCGAGCATCTCGTTGACCATGAGCTGCAGCACGTCGCGCGCCGAGACACCCGGGTCGATCGGATAGGTGGCGGGAAAAAGGTAGCCCTCGAGGCTGGGGGCCTCGGCGGGAACGCCGAGGGCGGCATGGTCCGCGGCGACGGCCTCGAGTTCTTCCAATGGAATACCGGTCGCAGAACTGAGCAGTTCGAGGGCCCCGGGCATGGTCGTGCCCTCGGGTATGGTCACCCGGTTGGTGATCTTGTTCGCCGGGTCGAGCAACGCATCGAGAGCTGCCCGGGCGCTCATTTCGGACTTCAGCGAGAAGTTACCCGGCACGAACTCGACTTGAGGGTCTTGGGCGAGCAGGAGTCGGTAGAACGCGTCGAATGACTTGGTGACGCCGGCTTCGGCCAGTTTGCTGGCGACGTCGCCGCCGATATCTCCCGATTCGATGACGACCACGACTTCGCCGCTGCCTGCACCCACGAAATCGTCGGTCTCCGTCCAGCCGAGCACTCGTCTGATCTGAGGCTCGAAAGTGAACCACACGGCAGTTGCCGCGCCTCCAGCCAGAATGACCGCAAGGATGCCGACCCAGATCCACATCCGACGACGCGCGTGGCGGGGTAGCGCCGGTTCCACCTCGCGTTTCGATTCGCGGATCTCGCGACGGCTGCGGGCGGGAGCGTCGCTGCGCACGTCAGTGGTGCCGGTGTCGCGAGCCGAGGAGTCGGATGCGCCGGGTTGCGAGGTGAAGATGTCATCCCAGTCGGGCTCGTCTGCCACGAATCAATGCCCTTCTTCTGGTTCCACGACCTCGCCGGGAGCGATCCCGCGAGATCGCTCGGCGTCGAGAGCGTGCTGAAGGATTATAACGGCGGCGACCTGATCGATCACCGGACGAGACGTGCGGGTCGTCCGCCCCGACGCCCGCAAATGCGAATGCGCTGTCACCGTGCTCAACCGTTCGTCGACGAGACGCACCGGATTCGGGGAGATAACGGCGAGCATCCGGGCAAACTCCCGTGCGTCTGACGTCGACTTCGTCTCGGTGCCTGCGAGAGACAACGGCAGCCCGACGACGAACTCGATGGACCCGAGCTCAATACCGATCTCGACGACACGCGCTACGGCGTGCGCATCCCGCACGACCGTCTCGACGGGCGTTGCCAGCATGCCGAGCGCATCACAGCGGGCGACGCCGACGCGCGCGGTGCCGACGTCGACGCCGACGCGAACTCCGGGGCGCACCGTTAGCCGGAGACGCTCGCGCGAATCGCGTCGAGTGCGCTCGATATGGCGCTGGCGTCGGAGCCGCCGCCTTGGGCGAGGTCATCTTTGCCGCCACCGCCACCGCCGAGCACACTGGCCGCGGTGCGCGCAAGCACCCCTGCCTTGAGACCTCTATCTCTCGCTCCGGCGGATGTCGCCACGATCACGGCCGGTTTGCCGGCGATCTCTGCGGCGAGAGCCACGAGGGACGCGCCACCGCCGAGGCGTTCGCGCACCGAGGTTACGAGCAAGCGCAGGTCATCCGATGACGGGAGGGCACCGACATTGTCGATGACCATGCTGAGGCCGTCGCGGGATTGCACCGATGCCACCAGGGCAGGCACACGATCGACGAGCTTGCTCGCCTCATAGTGGGCGATCTTCTTCTCGGCCGCCTTGAGGTTCGCCATGATTTCGGCGATTCGGTCGGGCAGTTGCTCGCGCGGAGTCTTCAGGGTGTTGGTCAATTGAGACACGATGGCGCGTTCCGTGGCGAAGTCCCGAAATGCGTCGATGCCCACAAGCGACTCGACACGGCGGTTGCTGGAGCCGACCGACGATTCGCTGATCAGGCTGATCAGTCCGATCTCGGATGACCGGCCGACGTGGGTGCCCGCGCACAGTTCGAGAGACCACGGGCCTCCGATATCGACAACGCGCACAGTCTGGCCGTATTTCTCGCCGAACAATGCCATCGCACCGAGGGACTTTGCTTCGTCGAGCGCCATGATTCGGGTGTTGACCTCGAGATTGTCCCTGACAGCAAGGTTCGAGATGTCTTCGATCTCGCTGCGGGTCTCTGCCGACAGGGCTGTGTTCCAGCTGAAGTCGAGGCGCATGTAACCGGCCTTGTTGTATGAACCTGACTGGTGCGCCTGCGGGCCGAGAGTCTGGCGCAAGGCCGCGTGGATGATGTGGGTGGCGGTGTGCGCTTGAGCGGCGCCGTGACGCCACACCGGGTCGACGATCGAGGTCGCGACGTCGCCTACGCCGACTTCTCCGGTACTGACCTGCACTTTGTGGCTGACGAGCCCCTTCACCGGGCGTTGCACGTCGAGCACGTCGAGTTCGAATCCGCGCCCGACGATCGTACCGGCGTCGGCTTCCTGGCCACCGGATTCGGGGTACAGCGCTGTCTCGGCGAGGATCACCTCGGCGATGTCGCCGACAGATGCCTTGGTCACCGATTCGCCACCGACAATGAGTCCGAGCACGGTCGACTCGGTGCTGAGCAGCTCGTAGCCGGTGAATACCGTCTCGCCGAGCGAGCGGAACTCGCCGTAGACAGAGAGATCGGCGAGGTGGCTTTTCTTCGATTTCGCGTCGGCCTTCGCCATCGAACGCTGCTGCGCCATGAGTGAATCGAACGCGCCGCGATCCACGGTGAGCCCGGCTTCCTCGGCCATTTCGAGCGTCAGGTCGATGGGGAATCCGAAGGTGTCGTGCAGGAGGAAGGCAGTGTCGCCGGGAAGCGCCGCGGCGCCGGTCTTCTGAGTCTTCGCGACGGCCAGATCGAGAATGCTGGTGCCACTCGCGAGGGTCTTCAAGAATGACTGCTCTTCGGCGTCGGCGAGATTCGCAATGCGGGTGTAATCGGTGGCGACTTCGGGGTACGCGGCTTTCATCGCGTCCCGCGATGCGGCGAACAGTTCTCCGAAGGTGGGGTCTTCCACGCCGAGCAGGCGCATCGCCCGGATGCTGCGGCGCATCAGCCGGCGAAGGATGTATCCACGCCCGTCGTTTCCCGGTGTCACCCCGTCTGACATGAGCATGAGCGACGACCGCACGTGGTCGGCGATCACGCGCATGCGCACGTCGTCTTCGTGGTTTGCCCCGTACCGGCGACCCGAGAGTTCGGCGGCGCGGTCGAGAACCGGGCGAACCTGGTCGATCTCATACATGTTCTCGACGCCCTGTTTGAGGAAAGCGACGCGCTCCATGCCCATGCCGGTGTCGATGTTCTTCTTGGGCAGCTCTCCGAGGATCGTGAACTCGGTTTTGCTGCGCACGTCATCGATCAAATACTGCATGAAGACGAGGTTCCAGATCTCGATGAACCGGGTGTCGTCTACTGCCGGTCCCCCGTCGCGGCCATAGGCGGGGCCGCGGTCGAAGTAGATCTCCGAACACGGGCCCGCGGGTCCTGGTTGGCCGGTCGACCAGTAGTTGTCTTCCTTGCCGAGGCGTTGGATGCGCGCGTCGGGCAACCCTGCGGTCTTCTTCCAGAAGTCGATGGCCTCATCATCGTCCTGATAGACGGTTACCCACAGGTCTTCTTCGTCAAAGCCCAGGCCGCCCGCACTCTCCTGTGTGGTGAGCAACTCCCAGGCGTAGGCAATCGCCTGCTCTTTGAAGTAGTCGCCGAACGAGAAGTTGCCGTTCATCTGGAAGAACGTGCCGTGCCGAGTGGTTCGACCGACCTCTTCGATGTCGTTCGTGCGGATGCACTTCTGCACGCTGGTCGCCCGCGGGTAGGGCGGCGGCACAAGTCCGGTGAGGTACGGGATGAAGGGAACCATCCCGGCGACCGTGAACAGCAACGACGGGTCGTCGCTGACGAGCGATGCGGACGGGACGACAGTGTGGCCGCGCTCTCCAAAAAACGTCAGCCAGCGGTTGTGAATGTCTGCGGTCTGCATGAACTCTCGGTGTTCTCGTGTGCACGACCGTTCCCGACCGCGTGGGGCGGTCCGGAACAGGCCGGGCGTGCTACTTGAGGCGCTTGGTCAGGTCGGCGATGGCTTCTTCGGCTTCGGCGACGGCCGCGCGGAGCTCGACTTCGCGCGCCTTGTAGCCCTCGACGACGGCGTTGCCGAATTCGTGGGCTTTGTGGTCGACCTCATCGAAGAACTGCTTTCCCTGCGGTGTGCGAGCTACCTGGTGAGCGGCGATGAAGCCGACGCCGATGCCAACGATCAGGAAGAGGATCTTCTTCATGGGGTGCTCCTTCGGTCCGAGGTGGGTGACGTAGATCCCCCAGCTTACTTCTTCAGTGCTGCCGATTCCGCCGCTCTGGCGTGGTGTGCGCTTAGTCGGTGGCACGCACAACTGCCCGCGTCGATCGGAGAATTATCCGAACGACGCGGGCAGCTGGATGTGTGGCTTAGCGGGCCGCGTAGTACTCGACGACGAGCTGGACTTCACAGGTCACGGGAATTTCGGCGCGCTTCGGGCGGCGAACGAGTCGTGCCTGCAGCTTGTCGAGTTCGACCTCGAGGTATCCCGGAACCTTCGGCAGAACCTCGGCGTGGCCGCCGGCAGCGGCGACTTGGAAGGGCTCCATCGCTTCGCTGTTCGCGTGCACGTGGATGAGCTGGCCCGGCTTGACGCGGAACGACGGGCGGTCGACGCGCTGGCCGTCAACGAGGATGTGGCGGTGCACGACGAGCTGGCGGGCCTGCGCGGTGGTGCGCGCGAAGCCGGCGCGAAGGACGAGAGCATCGAGACGCATCTCGAGGAGCTCGACAAGGTTCTCACCGGTCAGGCCCTGCGAACGACGCGCTTCCTGGAACGCGATCTTCAACTGTGCTTCGCGAATGCCGTACTGGGCGCGCAGACGCTGCTTCTCGCGCAGACGAACGGCGTAGTCGCTGTCCTGCTTGCGCTTGGTGCGTCCGTGCTCTCCCGGTGCGTACGGACGCTTCTCGAGGTACTTGGCGGCCTTCGGCGTGAGGGCGATGCCCAGCGCGCGGGAGAGGCGGGTCTTGCTGCGGGTGCGTGACTTGGTAGACACGGGTTCCTTTTCTGTTAGTCGGTGAGATGGAATCGCAGGCCCTCGCGTGCACTCATGCACGCGCAACGGTAATCAGCACGAAGCTGGACTGCGCAAGTGAGAGGGGTTGTGCCACGGACGACGGTCGGCTACAGACCACCCATCCTTGACGAGCCGATCGCAGCAGCCGCGCGCGAAAGGCCCGAATCAGGCAGCAGCAAGAGTACCACGACCATCGTCGGTTGCGGTGGCTCATCGCCCTCGAATGATGCGAAGAAGTTTTGCCCATCGCGCCGAGATCTCGCGTTCGTGACCGCGTTCGGTGGGCTCGTAATAGCGCACGCCGGCCAATTCGTCGGGCAAATACTGTTGCGCCACGACACCGAGTTCAGAATCGTGACTGTAGAGGTAGCCCTTGCCGTGGCCCAGTCGCTTCGCTCCCGGGTAATGCGCATCGCGCAGATGCGTGGGCACTCGGCCGATTCGACCAGCGCGCACGTCCGCTATCGCCTTGTCGATCGCCAGGTACGAGGCGTTGGATTTCGGCGCGGTCGCGAGATACGTTACCGCTTCGGCAAGCGGGATGCGCCCCTCCGGCATTCCAATGAATTGCACGGCATCCGCTGCCGCCACCGCAATCACGAGGGCTTGGGGATCGGCCATCCCGATGTCTTCTGCTGCGCTGACGATGATGCGCCTCGCGATGAAACGGGGGTCCTCCCCCGCCTCGATCATGCGGGCAAGGTAGTGCAGCGCAGCATCCGCGTCGGAACCGCGCACGCTCTTGATGAAGGCGCTGATGACGTCGTAGTGCTCATCGCCCTGCCGGTCGTAGCGAAGCAGTGCACGGTCGACAGCGTTGGCCACCACATCCGCGGTGACGATCGGGCGGGCATCCAGAAGCGTCGGATTATCCTCACGCGATGAGACCGACTGGGCCGCGGCTTCGAGCGCGGTCAGTGCTCGGCGGGCGTCTCCGGAGGAGAGCCGAATGAGCGCGGCTCGGGCATCTGGTTGCAATTCGATCGATCCTCGGAGGCCTCGTTCATCCTGCACCGCCCGGTCGATGAGAATCCCGAGATCGTCGTCGCTCAATTGTTCAAGTGTCAGCAGCAGCGATCGGGACAGCAGCGGTGAAATGACCGAGAACGACGGGTTCTCTGTCGTGGCTGCGATCAGCACAATCCACCCGTTCTCCACGCCGGGAAGGAGCGCGTCTTGCTGCGCTTTGGTGAACCGGTGGATCTCGTCGAGGAACAATACCGTGGTCACCCCGTAGAGATCGCGTTGCGACAACGCTGTTTCCATCACCTGCCGCACGTCGCGCACCCCGGCGGTTACCGCGGACAGTTCGACAAAGTGGCGTCCAGAACTCCGTGCGATGGCTTGGGCGAGCGTGGTTTTTCCTGTTCCCGGCGGGCCCCACAGAATCACCGATGCGGCGCCCTGCGCTTTCGACGCCGGTGACGCGAGTGTCACGAGCGGTGATCCTGGTCGGAGCAGATGCTGCTGACCGGCGACCTCATCGAGGGACGTCGGCCGCATACGCACAGCGAGCGGGGTTGCCCCGGAATGCAGTCCGGGCTGGCTCGTCATAGTTGCCATGCTAACGAGAGGGATCGATATAGGGTTCTGGGGGGCATATCCCACCAGCAACTGGAGGACACGTGGCACGGGCGAAATCCGACGAACGCGAGGCACGCGAAGCTCGTGATCGACTTCGTCGCTACAACGCCCGCCAAACGGTGCACGCGCTCCAAAAGAAGCGCCGCATCAGGGACAACATCGTCGCACTGCTCGGCGTACTAGTCGTCGCCGCCATCGCAACTTCCGCACAAGTGTTCTACTTCACCGGTGGGCCCGGCACTCCGGAACCCGTCCCCTCCGCTTCGCCGACGTCCACGCCGGACGCCGGCGGAACCAACGTCGGTGACGTGCCACCGGCCAGTGCCTCCGAGTTCCGCGAGTGGACCGGCACCATGACCGTGAACGACATCGAACTGGGCATCAGCCTCGATGGGATGAACGCGCCGCAGGCCGTTGCCGCCTTCGTCACTGGCGCGAGTGCCGGCTACTTCGACGGCAAGACCTGTCATCGTCTCGTTCGCAGCGCCAGCGCTGGCCTTCTGCAGTGCGGATCCCTCGACGGAACTGGTGCCACCGACACATCCTTCGCATTCGGGCCCTTGGAGAACACCCCGAGCGATGGCATGTATCCCGCCGGGACGCTCGCCATGGCGCGCGTCGGTGGAGACGGCTTCAGCCAGGGTCGTCAGTTCTTCATCGTGTTCGAAGATGCGGCGCTTCCGGATGACGCGGCCGGCGGCTACACCGTGTTCGGCACGGTCACGAGCGGTCTAGACCGGCTGGTCGCCGAGATTGCGGACGCCGGAATCGCTGGCGGCGCAGAAGATGGTGCCCCGGTCGTTCCGGCCACGATTGGCTCGATCGCGCTTCAGTAGGAGCAACGCTTTCCACCGCTTGCAATTAGGCTGGTGAGCGGTCAACTCTGAGGCACGTATTTCCGCGCGCCCCGACAGCAAGGTGAGTGAAGTGGCAACGAACGATCAGGCCCCGTGGGGCCGCGTCGACGAAACCGGAACCGTATTCGTGCGCGAGGCAGATAGCGAGCGCGAAGTCGGCCAGTACCCCGACGGCACGGCCGAGGAGGCCCTCGCCTACTTCGAGCGCAAATACACCGAACTCGCCGGTCACGTGACGCTTCTCGAGCAGCGCGCAAAGCGGGGGGCCCCGGCGGCCGACATCGCCAAAGCTGTCTCGTCTCTCGCTGCGACGATCGCGACAGCGAATGCGGTGGGCGATCTTCAGTCGCTCGCAACACGACTCGCGGCTCTCGGCGGCACTGTATCCGAGCTGACGGAGAAACAGTCGGAGGAGTCGAAGGCCGCTGTCGACGAGGCAATCGCCGAGCGCACAGCTCTCGTCGTCGAAGCGGAGACTCTCGCTGCGCAAGATCCGGCGAAAGCGCAGTGGAAACAGGTCACCGCGACCATCGACGATATCTTCCAGCGCTGGCAGAAGCACCAACAAGACGGTCCCCGCTTGCCCAAGGCCGAAGGTAACGAGCTGTGGAAGCGATTCCGAGCCGCCCGCGCCACGATTGACGGTCACCGCAAGGCATTCTTCGCCGAATTGGATAGCACGCATCGTGATGCCCGCTCCCGCAAACAAGATCTGGTGGCGAAGGCGGAGGCTCTCGCGCCTCAGGGCGCAGACGGAGTCGCCGCATACCGCGCGATGCTCGACGACTGGAAGAAGGCCGGTCGGGCGGGCAAAAAGTTCGATGACGCGCTGTGGGCCAAGTTCAAGGCCGCGGGCGATGCCCTGTTCTCAGCCAAGGCCCACGTCGACGAGATCGAAAACGAGGAATTTGAAGCGAACTTGACACAGAAGCTCGGTCTTCTCGAAGAGGCAGAACCTCTGCTCACCGCGAGCGACCGTTCCATTGCCCGCGAGAAGCTGTTGTCGATCCAGCGGCGCTGGGACGCGATCGGCAAAGTGCCTCGCGATAAGGTTCGCATCATCGAAGACCGCCTGCGCAAAATTGAGAACGCGGTGCGCAAGCTCGACGACGATCACTGGCAAAAGACCGACCCTGAGAAGAAGGCGCGCACCGAAGGATTCGGAAGCCAGTTGGCGGATGCGATCGCCAAGCTAGAGGCGGAACTCGCCGCGGCCAAGGCGTCGGGCGACAAGGGCAAAATCCAGCGTGCGCAAGAGGCGCTCGATGCCCGAAAGGCGTGGCTGAAGGCCCTCGGCCAGTAGCAGCCGCCGAAGCGGGCGCGATTTTCCACAAGCCGCAACCTCCCACACATGTCTGTCCGCCCGCACGCGCGGGCGCGCGCAGCGGGATGATCGGAGCATGGTCGCTCTTCCGCCGGTTGTCTGTCCACCCCTGCTCCCATCGGTCGAGTTGCAGGCCGCGCGACTCGACGGCGAGGTGTACGGCATCGGGGCAGGGGCGAGCCCCATCGATGTGGTCGAGCGCGACGTGCATCGTGCTCTCGCGCTGATGCCCCTTGCGCGAGAGCGCATGATTGCCGAGCGACGCACGGCGGCGTGGGTGTGGGGCGCTCTCGATCGTCCCCCGCATCCGTGGGAATTCTGTGTCGGGGCGGCCGAGCGCACCAGCCGCCCAGCCGATTCATCGGTGCGCATTCGCGAGGTGGTACTTGATCGACAGGATTGGTGGGTTGTCGGTGGAGTGCGGGTCATGACGCCGCTGCGCACGCTGATCGAACTCGCTCGCGTGCCTGACACGTGGACGACCGACGACGGAGAACTGCTCCGCCGTTTGTCTACGATCTCTGCCGTGACGGCCGAGGATTGCGGTCGTTCTCTCGACGCCGCACGCAAACTCCCGCACAAGCGGCGGGCCTGGTTCCGCATTGCGGCAGAACTCAGCCGGAACTAACCCGGTACACGTCGTAGACCGCGTCGATGCGTCGAACCGCGTTCAGCACTCGGTCGAGGTGCGTGGTGTCCCCCATCTCGAAAACGAACTTGCTGAGCGCGAGACGCTCGCTCGATGTAGAAACCGTGGCCGAAAGAATGTTGACGTGGTGCTCGCTGAGCACGCGCGTTACGTCTGAGAGCAAGCCGGATCGGTCGAGCGCTTCCACTTGAATCTGTACAAGGAAAATGCTCTTCGACGACGGCGCCCATTCCACGTCGATCATGCGCTCGGGTTCATTCAGCAGCGACTGCACGTTCTTGCAGTCGCCGCGATGTACCGACACTCCTGCACCGCGTGTGACAAATCCGACGATCTCATCGCCCGGAACCGGCGTGCAGCACTTCGCCAATTTCACCAGGATGTCGGGCGCTCCTCGCACCAGAATTCCCGAGTCGCTGTGACGCAATTGACGGCTCTGACCCTTCGCAATGAAGGGAATGTCGGAGTCCTCGTTCTCGGACTCGGTCTGGAGCGACGCGACGACCTTCTCGATCACCGATTGAGTTGAGACATGCCCTTCGCCGACCGCAGCGTAAAGCGCCGACACGTCCTCGTAGCGCAAGCTAGCCGCCACTTCCGCGAAGGAATCTTGGCTCATGAGCCTCTGGAGCGGAAGATTCTGCTTGCGCATGGCGCGAGCGATAGCGTCGCGTCCCTGCTCTATCGCCTCGTCGCGCCGCTCTTTGGTGAACCATTGGCGGATCTTGTTGCGGGCCCGCGGACTCTTGACGAAGTTGAGCCAGTCGTGGCTAGGGCCGGCATCGGGGTTTTTGGAGGTGAACACCTCCACCGAGTCCCCGCTCTGCAATTCGCTTTCCAACGGAACGAGTCGACCGTTGACTTTGGCGCCCATGGTGCGGTGGCCGACCTCGGTGTGCACCGCGTAGGCAAAATCGACCGGGGTGGCTCCGGCCGGTAAGCCGATGACTTTGCCCTTGGGCGTGAAAACGTAGACCTCTTTTGCCCCGATCTCGAACCGCAGGGATTCAAGGAATTCGCTCGGGTCGCTCGTCTCCGCTTGCCAGTCGGAGATGTGCGCCAGCCACGCCATGTCGGCTTCGTTCTGAACTGGAGCTGGCGCCTTGCCGGAGTTGACACGCTCCTTGTACTTCCAGTGCGCGGCTACACCGAACTCGGCGCGCTGGTGCATTTCGTGCGTGCGGATCTGGATCTCAACGGCACGGCCGCTCGGCCCGATGACCGTCGTGTGAAGCGACTGATACAGGTTGAACTTCGGGGTGGCGATGTAGTCCTTGAACCGGCCGGGGATCGGATTCCACCGAGCGTGAATTGCGCCCAACACGGCGTAGCAATCGCGAACGCTGTTGACCAGCACCCGGATGCCCACGAGGTCGTAGATTTCGTCGAATTCGCGACCGCGCACGATCATCTTCTGGTAGATCGAGTAATACTGCTTCGGCCGGCCAGCAACTGACCCCTTGATGCGTCCCGACTTGAGGTCTTCGGTGACAGCGTCGATCACGTTCTGCACGAACTCCTCGCGCTGCGGGGTGCGCTGGCGCACGAGGTTCTCGATCTCGACGTACAGCTTCGGGTGCAGCACTGAGAACGCGAGGTCTTCGAGCTCCCACTTGATCGTCTGGATGCCGAGCCGGTGAGCCAGAGGCGCGTAGATTTCGAGCGTCTCCTGCGCTTTGCGCGTTGCCGCCTCCTGTGGCACGAATCCCCAGGTGCGAGCATTGTGCAGTCGGTCGGCAAGCTTGATCACGAGCACGCGGATGTCTTTCGACATGGCCACGACCATCTTCCGCACCGTCTCGGCCTGTGCGCTGTCGCCGTATTTGAGTTTGTCGAGTTTTGTGACACCGTCGACGAGCATCGCCACTTCGTCACCGAAGTCGCGTCGCAGGAGGTCCAGTGTGTAGTCGGTGTCTTCAACAGTGTCGTGCAGGAGCGCCGCGACGATCGTCTTCACACCTATTCCAAGGTCAGCGAGAATCTGTGCGACCGCGACCGGGTGCGTGATGTACGGCTCGCCGCTTTTGCGCTTCTGACCGCGGTGGGCGAGTTCTGCCGCTACGTAGGCGCGCTCAACGAGCGCGATGTCCGCTTTCGGGTGGTGCAGACGCACGGTTCGGACCAGGCGATCGACCGCGCCATCCGGTTGAGCACGCGAGAAAATGCGCGGCAACAAAGAGCGGAGTGCTGCCGTGGATGTATCTGTCATGCCCGCCTCCCCCGACCGATTCTAGACGCGCGCCCAAGCGAGTGCTGCTGGCCGCTGGTGCCCGGTGCTGGCAGGCAGTGTCATCGGGCTGCGTCGCTCGACTCTGCCACGGTTGCGGACTTCGCTCCCTGTTTCTTCACCACGGGCTCCTTCTCCCGTAGCAGCGAATACAAGGGTGCCGCGATGAAAATCGTCGAATAGGTTCCCACGAGAATTCCGATGAACAGCGCGAGGCTGATGTCGCGAAGCGTTCCGGCTCCTAGGAGGAGTGTTCCGATGAAGAGAATGGCAGCGACCGGCAGAATTGCCACCACCGAAGTGTTGATAGAGCGCACGAGGGTTTGATTGACCGCCAGGTTCACGGATTGCGCAAACGTGCGACGCGATCCTTCACCGTCTTCGTCAGTGTTCTCACGAATCTTGTCGAAGACCACCACGGTGTCGTAGAGCGAATAGCCGAGAATGGTGAGGAACCCGATGACCGCCGCGGGCGTGACCTCGAACCCGACGATCCCATAGATGCCTGCCGTAATTACCAGGTCGTGCAACAGCGCCACGATCGCCGCCACCGACATCTTCCAGGTGCGGAAGTACAGCGCCATCACGATCGCCGCCATGGCGATGAACGCGAGGAGCGCGCGGAGCGCCTGGCTCGTGATGTCTGCGCCCCACGTCGCGCCGATGAACGACGATGTCACGCGGTTGACGGGCACGTCGTACGCCTCGGCCAGCGCCTTGGTGACTTCGACCGTCTCATCCGGAGTCAACTGTTCGGTCTGCACTCGCACAGAGTTTGCGCCAACCACCGACACCCGCGGAGACGCGCCCGCGTTGACAGATTCCACGGCATCGATCGCGAGTGATTGCTTGAGCGACGCGACCTCGGCGATCTGGAACTCTGAGCCACCGCGGAACTCGATGCCGAAGATGAATCCGCCCCGAAGGAACGGGATGGTCACAGCAGCGACGATTGCGACGAGTGCGATGGTGAACCACAGTCTGCGGCGGCCGACGAAATCGATCGATCGTTCTCCGGTATAGAGCTGGTTGCCGAAGTCGGAGAATTTCGTCATCAGGAATCCTTCCCCTTCGTCGCGCTAGAGGAACTGTCGCCCTCGAGCTTCGTGGCCGTTCGTGTGCCCGCGGCTTCTGCAGCACGCCGCTCGGCGATGGTCTGGCGTCGCTGGGCCTCGCGACTTGCGCCGGTGGACTTGCCGGTAGCGGCTACCGGCGCCCGGAACTGCGCCCGACCGCGGTAGACCGCACCCAGTGCATGAGGGTCCAGACCGCTCAACCGATGTCCGTCGCCGAAGAACCTGGTGCGGGCCATCAACTGCAACAGTGGGTGTGTGAACAAGCTCACGACGAGGAGGTCGACGAGAGTGGTGAGACCGAGAGTGAGGGCGAAACCTCGGACGTTACCCACCGCGAGCAGGAAGAGAATCGCAGCCGCGAGGAAGTTGACGGCATCCGATGCGATGACTGTGCGGATCGCGCGCTTCCAGCCGGCTTCGACGGCGGACTCCAGCCCGCGTCCGTCGCGCAACTCATCGCGAATGCGCTCGAAGTAGACGATGAACGAGTCGGCGGTGATGCCGATGGCGACGATCAATCCGGCCACGCCGGCGAGTGAGAGTCGGTACCCCTCTCGCCACGACAAATAGGTCACGATCAAGTAGGTGATGAGCGCGGCAATCAGAAGGGACGCGATGGTCACTGTTCCGAGTGCTCGGTACTGGATCAGCGAATAGATGACGACGAGCAGCAAACCAATTCCACCCGCGATCAGACCGCTGACTAGTTGCGCGGAACCGAGAGTGGCGGAGATGGTGTCGCGGCTCTGCACCTCGAAGCCAATGGGGAGCGCGCCGAACTTCAGCTGGTCCGCGAGAGTCTTGGAGGTTTCCCGTGTGAACGATCCGGTGATCTGCGGGCGACCGTCGGTGATCACGGCACGCGTTGTCGGGGCAGAGATCACGGTGCCGTCGAGAACGATGGCGAACTGGTTGCGCACTCCGGTGAGGTTGAACAGTCGTTGCGTGACGTCGGCGAATTGCCGCGTTCCCTCGTCGTTGAAAACGATGTTGACGCCCCACTGACCGGTGGATGCGCCCTGCGCTGTCGTGACGAGGCTATTGGTCGCGTCGGCAATCGTCTCGCCCGCAACTTCCACCGGTCCGAGGACGTATTTGAACTCGCCCGTGTCCTGACAGGTGACGAGCGGCTCGGCGGCGGGCGCTACGTTCGTGTTGAGTGTCTCGATTTCGGCACAGTCGAGATTGTCGAATTGCTCTTGCAGCTTCGGAGTGATCCAGTTCGGGTCGCTGGCATCGGTCGGCGCGACTGTCGGCGTTTCTACCGGAGCGGGGGTTTCTGTGGGGACGGGAGTTGCCGTTGGCGCCTCGGTGCTTCCCTCTTCGCCGACACTGCTTGTGGCTGCCAGGTCGGTGACGAGCACCGGACGGAACTCGAGCTTCGCCGACGACTGGATGCGGTTGAGAGTCTCCTCGTCGGGCGTGCCGGGAATCGTCACGACGATGTTCTGGTTGCCCTGGGTGTTGATCTCCGCTTCGGAGACGCCGCTCGCGTCAACGCGCTGCCGGATGATCGCGACGGCCTGATCGAGCTGTTCGCCGGTGACGGATTGCCCGCTCTCCAGTTGGGGAGCGAGAATGATCTGCGTGCCGCCCTCGAGGTCGAGCGCGAGCTTCGGCGCCCACGAGCCCGATGCAAACAACACCCCGTAGGTGTTCACACCGATCAGGGCAATGATGATCACGGCGAGCCACGTGAGCGAACGCCACGCCTTCTTCACCGGTTTGGTGCGAGCAGCCACCTGGGACTCAGCTTTCTACGGTCGTTGTTCGCGCGGTTGCGGCGGGCAACGGAGCGGGTGGCCCGGAATCCGGACCACCCGTGTCTTGGTCAGTTACTCGTCGATGTTCTTGCGCGCTCGCGGCTTCTTCACCACGGTCGCATCGTCGTCTGTTACCGAATCGATCGTCACGTCCTGGGAGTCAGCGGGAGTGGCGGCTTCAACCGTGCGCTCACCGAACTCTGGAGCAGCGGCGAGTGCCTCGGCCTTCTCGCGCTCCTCCTGCTCGGCGGTCGCACGGGCCATAGCCTCCTCGACCGAACGCGGTGCGTCGCTGTCTGCATCGTCGCCGTTGATCACGCGCGTGATCGTCTGGCGGTGCACCCGGATGACGGTGCCGGGGCTTGTTTCGACCTCAGCGACGTTGGAGATCTCATCCACCGACAGTAGGGTGCCGAAAACGCCGAAGTTGGTCATAATCTCGGCGCCCGGACGAATCTGCGACTGCAGCTTTTCGAGGTCTGCCTTGCGCTTGCGGCTGTTTCGGAACATGAAGAAAATGAGCACGCCCAAGACGGCGAGCATTGCAATAGTCAATGGATCCATGGAGAAGGTACCTTCCGGAAGTCTGTAGTGGGCCGAAGCACTCGGTCAGATCGTCGGGGTCAGGCGCTCGGCCCCGAGTGGCCACACAGAATTATAGGTCATGCCCGAACAGGTGGTCGGCAGAGCGGTCGATGCCGAAGTGTCGCCACGCCGACGCCGTCGCGACTCGTCCACGCGGCGTTCTGGTCAGCATCCCGATTCTCACGAGGAAAGGCTCAACCACAGACTCGACGGTTTCGGACTCCTCGCCGACCGAAACTGCAAGGGTGTTGAGGCCGACTGGTCCGCCGTCGAACCGGGTGAGCACGGTGGTCATCACCGCGCGGTCGAGCCGATCGAGCCCGAGCGAATCCACGTCATAGAGGTCAAGCGCGGCGTGCACTTCGGTGAGACCCGCCCGCGAGGCGTTGACGAGCGCATAATCCCTGACGCGTCGCAGCAGTCGGTTCGCGATGCGCGGCGTGCCGCGGCAGCGGCCGGCGATCTCGGCAAGGGCTTCTCGGTCGATGTCCAGGTCGAGCAAGCGCGCGGCCCGCGTGAGCACGAGCGTCAACTCTTTTTCGTCATAGAACTCGAGGTGGGCAGTGAAACCGAAGCGATCGCGCAACGGGTTCGGCAACAATCCGGATCGTGTGGTCGCGCCGACGAGGGTGAACGGAGCAAGATCCAACGGAATGGAGGTGGCACCCGCGCCCTTGCCGACCATGATGTCGATCCGGAAGTCCTCCATCGCCAGATAGAGCATCTCCTCGGCCGAGCGCGCCATGCGGTGGATCTCGTCGATGAAAAGTACTTCACCCGGAACGAGTGAGGAGAGCACCGCGGCCAGGTCGCCCGCGTGTTGGATGGCCGGGCCACTCGACATCCGTAGCGGACGATCGCTCTCGTGCGCCACGATCATAGCGAGAGTGGTCTTGCCGAGGCCGGGCGGACCCGCGAGCAGGATGTGATCGGGGGTGCGATTCTGCATTCCGGCCGCCTGCAGCAAGAGCTGCAACTGACCGCGAACCTTGCTTTGACCGACAAACTCCCCCAGCGAGCGGGGGCGCAAGGCACCCTCGAATGCCAACTCCGCATCCGATTCCGGTTGCGGACTGACGATCGGGTCGAGCGCGTTCTTCTCGGTCATCGTTCGCTGCTTCCCGCAAGTTGCTGTGGCCCGAGTTGGGCAAGGGCACGTCGCAAGACCGCCTGCACGTTGCCGAGTTCAACCGAGGGTGCGTGTGCGAGCGCATCGTCGACGGCTTGCGTCGCCGTGCGCTCGGGCCAGCCGAGGCCGACGAGTGCAGCGACCACGCTCGCGGTCACCTGCGACGGACCGCTTGATGCTGCCGCTGTCGGAGCGTGGGTGGCGATGAGCTTGCCCGTCAACGACACCACGATGAGCTTCGCGGTCTTCGGCCCGATGCCGGAGACCTTGCGGAAGGCTGCGTCGTCGTCGGCTGCGACGGCGCGGGCGACGTCTTCTGGAGCCATCACCGAGAGCACACCCGCCGCCGATTTGGGACCAACCCCCGTGACGCCGCGCAGCAGATCGAAGACGGCGAGTTGTTCGGCATCCGCGAAGCCATACAAGCTCAGGTCGTCTTCGCGCACGATCAAAGCGGTGCGCAGCACGGTTTCCTGGCCGACGCGCATCCCCAAGGCGTGGTTGGCGGTGACGTTGACGGCGAGGCCCACGCCCCCGACCTCCACGACCGCGGTCGTGCCGGCCACCGCGATGACGGTGCCGCGGAGGGATGAAATCATTGGCCCAGCCTACGTTTGGCGCTCCCTTTCTCTGCGTCGCGCCACGCCCTCTGCGCAGGAGTCAGCACGGACTCAAACGGCGTCGCGGCGGGAACGCGCCACGCATGGCAGATCGCGATTGCGAGCGCGTCGGCGGCGTCGGCCGGAGTAGGCGGCGCGTCGAGCCCGAGGATCTTCGCAACCATGGTGGCCACTTGCGCCTTCTCTGCGGCGCCGTAGCCGGTGATGGCCGCCTTCACTTCGGTCGGGGTGTGCAGGCCCACCGGGATGCCGTTGGCCGCGGCCGCATACAAGGCCACTCCACTGGCCTGTGCCGTGCCCATCACGGTGCGCAGGTTCTGCTGGGCGAACACCCGCTCGATCGCCATGCTCTGGGGTTTGAACTCGTCGATGGCCGCGCGGATGCCGTCAGCGATGGCAAGAACACGCTGTTCCAGCGGCAGTTCCGGGGTCGTGCGTATCACCGAGACGTGCACGAGTGTTGCCGTGCGATTGGGTTCGACGTCGACGATTCCCACGCCGCACCGGGTGAGTCCGGGATCGATTCCGAGAACCCGGACTGTCACCGTTGTCTAGTCCTCGTCGAGTGCAGCCTGGACGTGCTCCGGAATGTCGAAGTTGGCGTAGACGTTCTGCACGTCGTCGCTGTCTTCGAGCGCGTCGATCAAGCGGAAGACCTTGCGAGCAGTCTCAGCATCAACCTCCACGTGAAGGTTGGGGACGAACTCGGCGTCGGCCGAGTCGTAGTCGATTCCGGCATCCTGCAATGCCGTGCGGGCCGCTACCAGTTGCGACGGCTCGGTGATGACTTCGAATCCCCCGCCACGGTCGGTCACTTCTTCGGCACCGGCGTCGAGAACCGCCATGAGGATGTCGTCCTCCGTCACGTCGTCGACCTTCGTGATTGAAATGACACCCTTGCGATTGAAGTTGTAGGCAACGCTGCCGGGATCGGCCATGGTGCCGCCATTCCGGGTCATCGCAGTGCGCACATCGGCTGCGGCGCGGTTGCGGTTATCGGTGAGGCACTCGATCAACAAGGCTACGCCGTGAGGTCCGTAGCCCTCGTACATGATCGTCTGATAGTCGACCGTTTCGCCGGTGAGTCCGGCTCCGCGCTTGATCGCGCGGTCGATGTTGTCGTTGGGAACGGACGTCTTCTTGGCCTTCTGCACTGCATCGACCAGGGTCGGGTTGCCCGACATATCTGCTCCGCCGATTTTCGCGGCAACCTCGATGTTCTTGATGAGCTTGGCGAACGACTTCGCGCGGCGCGAGTCGATGATCGCCTTCTTGTGCTTCGTGGTTGCCCACTTGGAATGGCCTGACATGTCGAATAGTGTACCCAGCCGTCGCGGCCCTCGGCCCGCGGCCCTCGGCCCTCGGCCGGCGGCCCGCTCGCCGAAAGCGCGAAATTCAGGCACGACGAACTGACACGCCGCTGTGGGGACGCAACACGCCGACCACTCGCGCATCCTGCCTGAATTTCGTGCAGGAGCAAGGCGTGCCCGTCTGAGGGACTGCTCACAGAGCGGTGGGAGGGAGTGCGCCACAAGAGGGGGCGTGCAGCGGTCCCGAAACGGGGGCGTGCAGGGCGCGAGCACGCGGGAATAGCACTGATGGATGCGCGAAATTCAGGCAGCAAAAAGTGACACCCTGGCGCGAGAGCGCGACGCGCCGGACCGCCGCCCTTCTTGCCTGAATTTCGCGCAGGTCACCCGCGTAGGACGCGCGCGCAGGACACCCGCGCAGGTCGCGCAGTGATGCGCGTGCGGACTCAGGCTGCGCGGCGCACCGTGGCGAGGAACCGCTCGTGGAAGCGGAGGTCGTTGGTGACCTCGGGGTGGAAGGACGTTCCCAGCAGGTTGCCCTGCTCCACGGCCACGATTCGTCCGTCGGGCAGCGAGCCGAGCACAGTCACGCCCGGTCCCGCCGACTCGACGATGGGCGCGCGGATAAACACCGCGCGCACTGCTTCGTCTCCGATGTCGGGCATGTCGATGTCGAGCTCGAACGACTCGGTCTGCGACCCGAATGCGTTCCGGCGAACAATCACGTCGAGCCCACCGAGGCTCTGCTGCCCGGAAATCGAGTTGAGTACACGGTCGGCGAGCATGATAAGACCTGCGCAGGTGCCATAAACGGGCAGTCCTCCCGCGATCGCGTCGCGCAGCGGGTCGGCTAGGCCGAAAGTGCGGCTGAGCTTGTCCATGACGCTCGATTCACCACCCGGGATGACGAGGCCGCCGATTGTGGCAAGTTCCTCGGGCCGCCGCACCGGTATCGCCTCGGCCCCAAGTCTCGTGAGCACAGACATGTGCTCACGAAAATCGCCCTGAAGCGCGAGGACACCGACGCGCGGGGCCGACTGTGCGGAAGGCGTGCTACCAGCCACGTTCGGAGAGTCGATGGGGAGCGGCGAGGTCAGTGACGTTTATGCCGACCATCGCCTCGCCGAGCCCACGAGACACCTCAGTGATTACCGACGGGTCGTCGTAGAACGTCGTCGCCTTCACGATGGCGGCCGCGCGCTGTTCCGGATTGCCCGACTTGAAGATGCCCGAGCCCACGAACACTCCGTCGGCTCCGAGTTGCATCATGAGTGCTGCGTCGGCGGGAGTTGCGACTCCGCCAGCGGTGAACAGCACAACCGGAAGTTTGCCGGTGCGAGCGACCTCGCGCACGAGTTCGTAGGGGGCCTGAAGTTCTTTGGCCGCTACGTAGAGTTCGTCGGCAGATTTCGCTGTGAGCGCCGCAATCTCACCCCGGATGGTGCGGATGTGCTTGGTCGCCTCTGACACATCGCCGGTGCCGGCCTCACCCTTGGAACGCACCATCGCAGCGCCCTCGGTGATGCGACGCAACGCCTCGCCCAGGTTTGTCGCCCCGCAGACGAAGGGAACGGTGAAGTTCCACTTGTCGATGTGGTTCACGTAGTCGGCCGGGCTCAGAACCTCAGACTCATCGATGTAGTCAACTCCGAGCGACTGCAATACCTGCGCTTCGACGAAGTGGCCGATGCGCGCCTTCGCCATCACCGGGATCGACACCTCGGCGATGATCGAGTCGATCAAATCGGGGTCGCTCATGCGGGCGACGCCACCTTGCGATCGAATGTCGGCCGGCACTCGCTCGAGCGCCATGACCGCGACGGCCCCAGCATCCTCGGCAATGCGTGCCTGCGCTGCGGTCACGACGTCCATGATGACGCCGCCCTTCAGCATCTCGGCGAGGCCGCGCTTCACCCGGCTGGTTCCTAGTTCGGTCGTGCTGCTGTCGCTCATGGTGCTCAATTCTACTGTCGGTACTTACTGATGGTCGGGGTGCGGCCAGGCCGCGGCAATGCTGTCACGCACATCGCCGAGCAAGGTGGGGATTGCTTTTGTGCCCGCGATGATGGGGAAGAAATTCGAATCGAGTGCCCACCTCGGAACGATGTGCTGGTGCAGGTGTTCGGCGATGCCGGCTCCGGCAATGCGCCCCTGGTTCATGCCGATGTTGAATCCATGGCATTTGGATGTCTCGGTCAGCACCCGCATGGCCGTTTGCGTGAGACTGCCGATTTCTGCAACCTCTTCCGGCGTTGCTTCGTCATACAGTGCGACGTGGCGGTATGGGCAGACGAGCAGGTGCCCGCTGTTGTACGGGTAGAGGTTCAGCAAGACATAGGCGTGAGTGCCGCGAGCGACGATCAGGCCCTGCTCGTCGGACATCCCGGGCGCGACGCAGAACGGGCATTCGTGCGCCTTCGGCATCTGCCCGTTCTGTATGTAGGCGATGCGGTGTGGCGTCCACAACCGTTGAAAGGCGTCGGGGATTGCGGCGAACTGCTCCGCGGACTCCGCATCGGGATAGTCGGCGCCGTCGATGTCACGCGCCATCAGACCTGCGCCTTGGTCGCGATCGCTTCGGTGATGCGACGGATGGCTTCGTCGATCTCGACGCCATTGTCTTGAGTGCCGTCGCGGAACCGAAAACTCACTGTCCCGGCAGCCATGTCGGATTCCCCCGCGATGAGTTGGAAGGGCACCTTGTCTTTCGCGTGCGTGCGGATCTTCTTCTGCATCCGCTCACTCGATGCGTCGAGCGTTGCGCGAACTCCCGCCGCTTTGAGCTTCGCAACGATCTCGCCAAGGTAGTCCTCGTAGGCTTCGGCAACGGGGATGCCGACAACTTGCACCGGCGACAGCCAGACCGGGAACGCACCGGCGTAGTGCTCCGTGAGCACTCCGAAGAATCGCTCGATTGAGCCGAAGAGCGCGCGGTGGATCATGACCGGACGCTGGCGCGACCCATCGGGCGCGGTGTACTCCAGGTCGAACCGCTCGGGCAAGTTGAAGTCGAGTTGCACCGTCGACATCTGCCAGGTGCGACCGATAGCGTCGCGCGCCTGCACCGAGATCTTCGGGCCGTAGAAAGCGGCGCCGCCCGGATCAGGCACCAATTCGAGGCCGGATTCGGTGGCGACGGTGCGAAGCGTGTCGGTTGCCTCATCCCACATCGCGTCGTCGCCTACGAACTTGTCGGGGTTCTTGGTGGACAGCTCCAGGTAGAAGTCGTTCAGGCCGTAATCCCGTAGCAGGTCGAGAACGAACTGCAACGTGGTCGCAAGCTCGTCCTTCATTCGTTCTTTCGTCGTGAAGATGTGAGCGTCATCCTGCGTCATGCCGCGCACGCGCGTGAGCCCGTGGATCACTCCCGATTTCTCATTGCGATATACCGTGCCGAACTCGAACATGCGAAGCGGCAGGTCGCGGTAGGAACGCGCGTTCGAGCGGTAGATCAGGATGTGGAACGGGCAGTTCATCGGCTTGAGGTAGTAGTTTGCGCCCTGACGGGTGATCTCTCCCTCTTCGTTGCGAGCCTCATCGAGGTGCATCGCAGGAAACATCCCGTCTTCGTACCAGTCGAGGTGCCCGGAGGTCTCGAAGAGGTGGGATTTCGTGATGTGCGGTGTGTAGACGAATTCGTAGCCGGCCTGTTCGTGCTTGAGACGCGAATAGTCCTCCATCTGGCGCCGGATGATGCCGCCTTTCGGATGGAAGACGGCGAGCCCCGAACCGATCTCGTCGGGAAAGCTGAACAAGTCGAGCTCAGAACCGAGTCGGCGATGATCGCGTTTGTGAGCCTCTTCGAGGCGTTCCAAGTATGCGCGCAGCTCGTCTTTCGTCGGCCACGCGGTGCCGTAGATGCGCTGCAGTTGCTTGTTCTTCTCCGAACCGCGCCAGTAGGCGGCTGCCACGCGCATCAGCTTCGACGCATTGCCGATCATGCGCGTGTTCGGCAAATGTGGACCGCGGCACAAATCGAACCAGATGACCTCCCCGGTCTTCGGGTCTGTGTTCTCGTACACCGTCAGTTCAGCGCCGCCTACTTCGACCGACTCGTTGTCGTCGCCGCCTTTGATGCCGATCAACTCGAGCTTGTAGGGCTCGCTTGCGAGCAACTCCCGTGCTTCGGCGTCACTGACCACGCGTCGACCGAAGCGCTGACCCTGGCGGATGATGCGGTCCATGCCCTTTTCGATCGCCTTGAGATCGTCGGGGGTGAATGGCTCGACGACGTCGAAATCGTAGTAAAAACCATCGGTGACGGGCGGGCCGATGCCGAGCTTGGCATCCGGATTTATCTGTTGCACGGCTTGAGCGAGTACATGTGCTGCGGAGTGGCGCAGGATTGCCAATCCGTCTTCGGATCCGATGGCTACCGGCTCGACAGTGTCGTTCTCCGACACGCTCGCGGCGAGGTCTCGCAGTTCACCATTGACGCGCATCGCCACCGTGGTGCGGTCGGGAAACAGCTCGAAACCGGTCTGCGAAGTGCTCATTCGTATAACTTTACTGCCGCGAAAGGTGGCGCTCGACGCGATCGGAGCGTAACCTGAGCCAAGCTTCAGATCCCCGCTACTCACTGCTCCCCCGGCCATGAGACGGGGATCTTCTCTTTAATCCGCACCGGTCACTGTTCTGCCATGACACGGCGAATCGCCAGCTATCCGGATAACCGGACGGCTGGCGATCGCGTGTGATGGGTTAGAAAACCTCGTCGGGAACCAGCTCTTCGACCACCGGAGTGGTGTGGGTGTCGTCCTCGGCGTACCCACTGGGGACATTGCAATTGTTCGCGAGGATATTCGCGTTCTGCAGGTTGAGACCCGCGAACGTGCCGACCGCCTTGCCAACGGAATAGCTGAACGCGGGGATGATGTCGCGCTCGTCCTGGTGCTTGCTGTGCGCGTTGACGACGGCGGCCTTGTCGGTCGTGATGACAACGTAGGGGTTGGTCGTGCTGCCGGTTGCGTGGCAGTAGGTGACCTGGTTGGTGCCGTCGACCGGCTGGGACGCGGATGCGGAACCAGCCGCCCCCAACGCGCCAAGGGCGACAAATGGGATTGCTGCGATTATTGCAATGAATCGGGCGCGGGTACGCCCCTGGGTTGAATTCATCATGAAGTGACTCTCCTTTCGGGTCAGAGAATTGCCACACCAATATTCGAGCAGTCCCCCGAAAGGCGGACAAGCAAACGCGCGCCCCCATTTGCCTGGCCTCGGCCCCCAATGAGAGGCACAAAGGCTCACCTCACGCCCCCGCGAGGGAGTGCGGCCGCCGAGGCAATCCGTCTGAGCGGCCGCTCCGAACGAAGACGGAAGGCAGAATCTCTGCCGCTCAATGACGAAGGAGTCAATCGTGAAACGAAATTCGGTAGTGGGGATCAGTGCCTCGGCATTGCTCATTCTTCTCGCAACGTGGGGCTCGGGTTCGGCGAGTGCGTCGCCGTCAGACAACGGCAGAGTCGTTACCCTGACCGCGCATTTGACCGAGCTGAACGGGTCCGGAGCGTCGGGTACTGCGACCGCTGTCATCCACAACAAAAAGATCAAGTCGATTGAGGTGCACGCAACGGGCCTCACCCCGGATGCTCCGCACGCCCAACACATTCATTACGGCAACCAAGCGTCAAATGAATGTCCCACGCTCGCGCACGACACCAACCCCACGGACGGACGCATCAACACGCTCGAGGGAGTGCCCGCATACGGTCCCGTCGTAGTTTCGCTGACGACCAGAGGCGACACGAGCCCGAGTAGCGTTCTGGCGGTTGACCGTTATCCTGTCGCGGTTGACGGTCGGATCGACTACAAGCGCACCAACATCAAGTTCACGGATGTGGCTGGCACTGGCTACCCCGGTCCCGGGGGCCTCGGCACCGCCCAGGAAATTGCCGATTCCATTCGTGACGGCGAAGGTGTCGTCGTGATCCATGGTCTCGACTACGACGGCAGCGAAACGTACAGCTTCAGCGCAGAAGGATCGAGCGAACTCGACTCCAGCCTCCCGGCCGAAGCCACCGACCCAGCGGCGTGCGGAGTGCTCCGTTAGCTGAGCGTTACAGCTGTGAACTGTTTATGCACGCGTCGTTCTCTCGAGCGATGCGTGCATAAGCACTTTCGGCTAAGCGAGCCGCTTGCCGGCCCGCTCGACCACGCGCAACCACCGATATCCATACGCTTCGACGGGAATGGTGATTGAGCCATCCGAGTCACACGTGAATTCCGTGCCCCGTGAGAGTAAATCCACGAGCACTTCGTCGTCGCGAATTTCCGGCACCGAGAACGACACCGTTGCCGTTTCGCTGCTGAGATTGTGCACCGCGACCATACGGCCTTCGGTGCTCCTCAGCGAGTGGACGAGCACACCACGGGCTTTCTGAGGTATCACTTCGAAAGTGCCCCAGCCCATTTCTGGCGAAGCGCGGTACTGCTCGATGAGCAGCCTCAGGAAGTGCAGCATCGACTGCGGCGCATGACGTTGATCCGAGACGTTCACATGCTCGGGTGAATAGCTCCCGGGGGTCACCGGGGCCGCGAGTTTCTTGGCGTCCGCGTTGGAGAATCCTCCGTTCGCGTCCCCCGTCCACTGCATTGGTGTGCGCACGGAGGTACGGTCACCGATGTTCAGGTTTTCGCCCATTCCGATCTCTTCGCCGTAGAAGAGTACTGGTGTGCCAGGCAGGGAGAACAAAAGGCTATAAACCATCCGAATTCGGCGTGGATCTCCGGCGAGCATGGGCGGCAGCCGGCGGATGATGCCTCTGCCGTAGACCTGCATGTTCGGTTCAGGGCCGAATGCGGCAAATACTTCGTTGCGCTCGTCGTCCGTCAACTTGTCCAGTGTGAGTTCGTCGTGGTTTCGAACGAAGTTTGCCCACTGCGACTCGACAGCAATGGCGGGTCTACTCGCGAGGGCCCGCTCAAGCGGTTTCGGATCTTCCCGCGCGAGAGAAAGGTAAAGATGCTGCATGGTGATGAAATCAAATTGCATGGTGAGACCGTTGCCGGCACGCCCACCGAAATACTCGAGTTGCTCGCTTCGCGGCAAGTTCGCCTCGCCGAGCATTATTGCCTCGCCGGAGCGTCGGCCGAGAAACGAACGGAGCGACGTCAGGAAATCCAGCGGATTATCGAGGGAGCCCTCTGGCTTCTCGACGCCTGACTGGTCGATCAGAAACGGCACAGCGTCGACGCGAAAGCCGGACACCCCCAGCTGCAGCCAGAATCCCATGATCTTTGCTACCTCATCGCGAACCTTGGGGTTTGTGACGTTGAGGTCGGGTTGGAACCGGTAGAAGTGATGCAAGTAGTACTGGCCCGTTATCTCGTCGAGTTCCCACACACTGTCTTCGACGTCGGGGAATACGGGCGCTTCTTTCTTTCGTGGCGGGTGGTCGCGCCAGACGTAGTAGTCCCGGTAGGGGTTGTCTCGGCTCGATCTTGCCTCCAGAAACCACGGGTGTTGGTCTGACGTGTGGTTGACGACGAGGTCGATGACTACGCGAATGCCTCGATCACGAGCCATCCGCATCATTTCGACGAAATCACCGAAATTGCCCAAGCGATCGTCGATGCCGTAGAAATCGGAAATGTCGTAGCCATCGTCTTTATCCGGCGACGGATAGAACGGCATCAGCCAGAGGCACGTTATGCCAAGCTCCTGCAGGTAGTCCATGCGGTGTGCGAGACCTTCGAAGTCGCCGATGCCGTCGTCGTTCCAATCCATGAACGTCTCGACGTCGAGGCAATAAACAACGGCGGTCTTCCACCACAAATCACTCGTGTCCGTGATTCTCACAGTTGCCCCAACACTTTCTCGCCGTAGCCACTGATGAACTGCTGCTGTTCCTTTCCCACGTGATGCACGTAGATGTCGTCGAACCCGAGTTCGAGGTAGCGGTGCAGTGTGTCGGCGTGAGCCATGAGGTCGGATGAGGCGAACACCGAGCCGTGCATTTCGTCGGGGGTCACATGCGCTCCCGCGGCGTCGAATGCCTCCACAGAGTCCGTGTCCCAGCAGAACGGCGGAGGGAACACGTTGGTGCGCCACTGATCATGCGCGATCGCGACCGCTTCTTCGTCGGTGTGTGCGTAGCTGACATGGAGTTGAAGAACGACGCGCCCTCGGCCGCCTCGGCTCCGATAGGCGTCGATAACCCCGCGCAGCACGTCGCGTGACTGGGCGACGGTGATCAGCCCATCTGCCCACTCGGCGGCCCAACCAGCGGTCTCGGCGCTCACTGCGGCGGCGACGAGTTTCGGAGCGACTTCAGGCATTGTCCACAGCCGCGCGCGATCGACGGTGACGAGACCATCATGACTGACCTCCTCGCCGGCGAGAAGCGCGCGGATCACGTCGACGCACTCGCGCAATCGTCGATTGCGCAGTTCTTTGCGCGGCCACCGGTCGCCGGTCACGTGTTCGTTGACGGCTTCCCCTGTGCCGAGAGCCGCCCAAAACCGACCGGGATACATCGATGCGAGGGTCGCGATTGCCTGAGCGATTATCGCCGGGTGATAGCGCTGGCCCGGCGCATTGACGATGCCGAATGAGAACGACGTTGATTGAAGTGCAGCACCAAGCCAACTCCACGCGAACGCCGCGTGACCTTGGCGCTCACTCCACGGAGCGAAGTGGTCGGAGCACATCGCGCCATCGAATCCTGCGGCCTCCGCCAGTTGCACCGCGTTAAGGAGTGCGCTGGGGTGAATCTGCTCGTGCGAAGCGTGAAACCCTACGGCCATGTCTGCTCCTCGTCGAAGATCGAGTGAACTCTGGTTTCGACTCTAGCGAGCGGCGGGAGCGCGAATCGCATCCAGCAGTCTCGTCACGCGTGTTCGTTACATGCAATGCGCGATCGACAACGACTCGGTGACGTATGCAATGAGAGAGCTGTTGCTGTGACCAGTGCTGGACAGCGTCGCGGCACTGTCTCGGCTGACGGTGTCCAAAGTCGCTTGCAGCTCACGACAGTGGACCTTCGGCGTTGCGGAGTGAGCGTCGATCTGAGCCCGCAATCCTGGCGCGTAGTCGTCCCACGCGACAACCTGGCGGGTGGGTGCGGCTCGCGGAGCGGCCGCCGCTGCCTGTGCAGAGTCGAGAGCGCGGAGAATCTCTGACGGCGAACACCCGGTGAGCGCAACAAGGAGGACAGCCGCGGCTAAATACTTCATAGTTGCTTTCTGCTTGATTGCGGATTCAGTGTTGGAATCTTCAGAACATCGCGCCTGGAGACCCATTTTCAGCATGTCGCCTTTGGAATTCTTGGGCAACGCCCCGAAATGGGGTGTCCCCCTAAATGCGGACAAACCAATAGGTTTGGTCTCGAGGCGCTCAGGGATGTGCGCGGCGACCTTCCCCCGTGGTCACATGCCGCGCACCACCCCTGGCTCGCGTTGGCCGCACCCGCGCGGTCGGCGTTACAGTGTCCGGTGTCGCGATTCCCCCCTATTGCGCGACACCGGACACCTTCCCTCACCAGTGGACCTATCCTGGAAACGTCGACGGCTCTGATCGATGATCACCCGATGAGCGATGCAGAACCCGGAGTCACTGCAATCGATGCTGCACACGCGCTCGCCGGGCTCGTGGCGGCTCATCTTCCTCGGCCATCCAGAATTCGAGCGCATTCGCGACGTACCCGGAGCACCCGGTTTCCCGAGCGTCAGAACAGCGCTGATGGCGGCGCGGCCGCGCCACCCGCACGGTGGGGGGTCATAAGCCTAAGCCCGCAGGGCACCATCGGTGCAACAAAAAACCCCCGGTCAGCCGGGGGTTTCTCGGTGGGCGGTACTGGGATCGAACCAGTATCACGGTGACTGAGTGAAGGCGCGAAACTACGCGGGATTCCGGTATTTTGCCCCGGCATCTCGCGGATGTCGGTTCCCGGCGGTAGGGTTACTGGTATCCGCAGATTGACTCAAGTGGACACGAGATATTGCCCGATATTGCCCAAATGGGAGGTGAAACCATGGCCGCGCAGAAACAGTCGCCCAAACGACGGAAGGTGCGCGAATCCTTCGGCGCAGTCCGACAGCGTTCTTCGGGCAGGTTTCAAGCCTCATACGTAGCTCCGGACGGCAAGCGCTACAACGCACCGCACACCTTCGACACCATGACGGACGCTCGAGGCTGGTTGTCGATTCAGCGCTCGAAGGTGCTCACGGATCAATGGAGTTCCATGGACGCCCAACGCGCTACCCGGGCGACTGCTGCGCGCACTGAAACCTTCGCGTCGTTCGCGGAGCACTGGTTAACCACGCGAACGAATCGTGACGGCGAACACCTGCGCCCTCGCACTCGGGTCGAATATGAACGGCTGCTCGCTACCGCGCTGCAACCTCTCGCCGGCGAACGACTCAATGCGCTCACACCCCAGATGGTCCGTAGTTGGTATAACGACCAGGTGCGCACGGGGAGGAAGACGCAATCTGCACGCGCGTACGGGTTTCTCAAGTCAGTACTAGCAACCGCAGTGACAGACGGAAAGATCACAACTAATCCGTGCATGATCCGTGGGGCGCAGAATGCGAAGACCGGCAGAAAGGTCGAACCGCCAACACCGGACGAGTTGCAGACGATCCTCAACGCGATCACACCGCGCTACAAGGCCGCTGTAATCATCGCGGCATGGGCCGGATGTCGGTATGGAGAACTCACAGAGCTACGCCGCAAGGACATCGTTATTGACGAGAAGACGGACAGCATCATTGTGAATGTCTCTCGCGCTGTCACGAAGACAACCGGGGAGGGTTTCATCGTGGGAAAGACGAAGAGCGCCGCTGGTATGCGATCCATCGTGCTTCCTCCGCACGTCAACGGGTATGTCATTGACCACCTCGCGGCATACGTGCCCCAGGGTCCAGATGCGCTTTTGTTTCCGGCTGCTGACGGACAAAGGCATCTAGCTGCTTCGACGTTCGACAAGCACTGGTACCCCGCTAGACACGAGGCTGGCCGCGATGACATGCCGTGGCATGCGCTGAGGCACTACGGGGCCACTAGAGCCGCCCTCGCAGGGGCAACGCTCAAGGAGTTGCAGGAGCGCTTAGGGCATTCAACTGTTTCCGCGGCAATGCGTTATCAACACAGTGCAGGCCGCGACGCTGAACTTGCGAGACGCATGAGCGAACTCGCTGAAACGTAGCTGCCGACCGGTAGTTATGAAAGAAGCCCCCGGACTGCGCGAACAGTTCCGGAGGCAATGTCCAACCAGAAGAGAGGAAAGACAATGAACAACGATACCCGAACGCGTGCGGAGGCGACTCCGTGCGTGTTCCCCGAGTGCAACGGTGACACGCACGACGAGTTCGAAATGGAGTCGAGGTGGGACCACACGTTGACGCAGTCGGAGTTTGACAACGGTCTGATTGAGGCCCGTGCGACCGTGCGGGCCGGCGTGGTGACTGCGGACGTGACGTTGCAGGGGTTTTACTTCGACGCCCCGAGTTCTGAGCTGCGCGAGGTTGCTGACCGCTACGAGGCGTTCCCGGCGTGGTTGCGTTCGCTCGCTGACCGCATGGACTCGCACACAAACAAGTAATTTCATCGCCATAGCTGCCCCAACTCGAGGTGAGTCGGGGCAGCCGTGGCGATCCAGAACAAAGGAGCAACAATCAGTGAACATCGAATTTCTCGACGACCCTGAATCCGCCGCGTTCCACAACGGCAAATACAGGGTCGCACTCTATCTGGACATCTACTGCAGGGACGATCCCTCCCATCTCGTGGGAAAGGCGTTTAGAAGCTTGGTCGGATCGTCCCCTGTTTATGGCGACATCTTCGTCGGCAACGGAATGCGCTGGGACGATAAGGATCGTGCGGTTGGAGATTGTGCCGCGTGTCGTCGCGAAAGCCCGCTGGTGCCGCGGGGAAGAGATCAGAGAGTCAGCAGGGAAAGGCTCGAGCGGGTCTTTGCTGAGATGCTCGAGAGTAAGCGACACGCCGGACGACTTCAAGTGTAAGAAGTCCTCAATTGTCGTAGTATGTATTCCAATAGGCCAGCACCAAGGGGCCGGGCGGGCTCTACCTCCAGAACTAGAGGGCAATCGCATCCTTTGTCGGGGCGCGGTAATCCTTCGTTCTGTGAGGTGCCATCGTGCCCAATATTCCCGATTCCAGCCCCGTCCAGTGGGGCACTATCAAAGACGCCGCGGCCCGGCGTCAGATCAGCACTAAAACTGTCCGACGCTATATCGCGCAAGGGCTGATCCAAGCCGAGCGATTCGGCCCCCGCCTCATTCGCGTCAATCTGACGAGTCTCGACACGCTCGGTAAGCCGCTGCAATACGGCGGTGATTTCGAGTGAGCGCAAAAAACAACCGCCCCAGTTCGCACACTGGGGCGGTCAAAGATCCTGCTGGCGGGCTGATCGATTCCAATTCTACCGTCTATCCGGCGCGCATTCACCTGACGCCGTCTGCGACCGAGTACCTCGAGCAGCTCGCAAAAGACCTCATGCTCGGTCGCTGCGCACTCGATCAGCTGCCTTCGTGCCTGCTGCAATTCTGGTCGTTCGGATACTCGACCGGTCGGGCATCCCGCCAAGAAGCGATCGACAACCTGAGCGCCGAGAACGACCGCCTCTACCTGCGCGCATACAACTCCCCCGAGAAGATTCGGGAGATCTACCAGCGCCGACTCGATGGACACTTCGAGCGTGAAGCCGCCCTGTACTACGGGGAGGTGTCCGCATGAATCAGCGACAACTGCTAGTGACCCCGCTGTCCACAGTGAAGACGCGCCGCCAACGATGGGCATACAACGACTTTGTGCCTATCGGAGTGCCGACGATCCTTGCCGGCACTGGTGGGATCGGTAAGTCCACCATTCTCGCGTGGGTCACCGCAGGACTCACTCGCGGAACACTGCCAGGAGACTTTGCCCGCGATCCGGTCAACGTCGGGTTCATCTCCGGCGAAGACGACCCATCCACGACCCTCGTTCCCCGCCTGCTCGCAGCCGGGGCCGATCTCGACATGGTGCAGGACTTCTCCGGAGTTCGGACCGTGGACAAGAACGGCAACGAATGGCGTGGACTACCGACAATCGCTGACGACCTCGCCGCGCTAAAAGACGAACTGCGCGCATGGGGAACGAAGGTACTCATCATCGATCCGATCATGTCGCTGATGTCCGGTGACTCGATCAAGGCAAGCGACGTTCGACGGAACCTCGACCCCATCGCGGGACTCGCAGCCGAACTAGGCATCGCGCCAATCCTGGTCATGCACTTCGGCAAAGGGCAAGGCAACGCGTCCGACAAAGTGTCCGGCTCGCATGCGTTCCGTGACATCGCCCGCAGTGTGCTGCTGCTCGCCGTAGACCCGGACACCGAGCAGCGCATCCTGACCGTGGACAAGTCGAACTACAGCAACCGTGCACCATCGCTTGCGTTCACAATCGACAGTGCGTCCGTGACCACCGACGAGGGCGAAGACACGATTGTTGGCCGTGCACACCTGATCGGGGAAACGCAACTCACCGTTCACGAGATCGTCCGGCGATCTGACGACGAGGCCCTAGGCGATCTCTCCACCGAGATCCTTGCGTTCGTGAACACCCGGACTGCCGATGTGAGCACGTCTGATGTGGCCGGTGAACTCGATATCCCTCTAGATCGGGCACGAACCTACCTTGGCCGTCTGGTGCGCTCAGAACGCATTCTGCGGGTTTCGCGGGGACGATACAGCCGAATCACCCCCGTACCGACTGAGTCGAGTGTGTCGAGTGTGTCGTTTAACTACCCAAACGATACACACGCTACAGACGACACAGTCATAACAGTCGATACGCCCACCTGCCCCTCGTGTAGCGAACCATCCCCCCGCTAATGCCGCCATGGGATACCTGCACCCGAGCTGCACTCTCGAGGTGTTCTGATGACCCACGTTGCCGACCTCTACAAGGCACTACAGGACGCTGCACATGCCACACCGCCCCCGTGCACAGGCGACGAC
>JANOYC010000053.1:0-33098 GCA_031428675.1 Microbacteriaceae bacterium
ACGAGGCGCGACGATCGCGTTCGAGACGACCTGGTTGCGTCGGGCGCGCTTGTAGCCATTATTTCCTTGCCGCCGGGTGCCGTTCCAGCGGTTAGCGGCGGCACCGATCTGTGGATCCTCCGGGCGCCAACTCCATCCCCGTCGGACACGGTTCGGCTGATTGACGCGAGAGCGATCAACCCGCGACTGGATGCCGAGGCGCTGCGAGAAGCCCTCTGGTCGCACGACATCGAGAGCGATCTTGACTTCGTCGCAGTGGATGTCCGCCGGCTGGATCTTCTCCGCTCGGGCGCAGACCTTTCTCCCGCTAGATGGTTGTCGAAGCAATACTCCCTGAAGGACGCCGAGCGAAATGTCGCTCAGTTCAGCGAGACCGCTAGCGGGGTGTTCCGCGAACTGGAGCGGTTGAGTTCACGGTCTTCCAGCGGGATTCCCCGAGCTTCCGAAAGTGGCTGCTCTTTCGTCACGATCGAACAACTGCAACGTGAAAAACGAGCAACGATTATTCGACGGCAGCCGACGATGGATCGGTGGAGGGAACTCCGGCAACAATATGGCGATCTTCGAATCGACCTTCCCGAATCCGCCACAACGCTGAGGTATCAGCTTGCGCCCCAAGAACGTGATCGCATGCTCGCATCACTCCCCAAAGCTGTGCGAGGCGACATCCTTGTCATCGAGACAGATACGGACGTGTTCGCAACCGTGGCTGACGGGTCGGAACGAGATCCGGTTTTCGCCAACGTCGCTGTGCGTCTTTCCACCGACGAGCTGCTGCCGTCGTTCGTGGCACTGTGTTTTCGGAGCAGCCAGGCACGCGCCTTCATCGATGATTCGGGGTCGCCGCGCTTCGAACTGGAATCATTCCGCATTCCGATACTGCCGATAGCTGAGCAAGCCCAAGCGGTTGCAGAAGCGGAATCGACGGAAAGCACCGTGCGACAACTCGAAACGCTCGCCACAAGGTTGCGCGACGCGCAACAACAACTCACCGACGCCATCGCCGCAGGTTTCGCAACGTTCGACCGCTGAAGGTGCGATCGTGGCCCCCACGATCGCCGTTCCTCGGCACTGACATTTGTTGAGCAAAACGTGACTGCAAGCGTTTTACGTCGACGAAACACAGGAGGCGTCCGGGTGCCGTAAAGTCACAGGGTCCAATCGCTTTTCAGCACCAACTTTGTGGAGTCTCTCTGTGACAGATCCCGTGACGACTCCGGCACTGCCGAGTCTCACCGACTACCGGGTCGTTTTGTTCGACCTCGACGGCGTCATTACGCCGACGGCCGATATCCATATGCACGCGTGGAAGGCGATGTTCACGCAGTTGTTTGCCGACAAGGGGGTAGCCCAGCGGTACACCGACGATGACTACTTCCAATACCTCGATGGCAAGCAGCGCGTTGACGGTGTCGCGAGCATCCTGCACTCCCGCGGTATCGACTTGGAACTCGGCGAGTCTGACGACGCGCCGACCGAAGACACCGTAAATGGTGTGGGCAATCGCAAAAACGCCGTGTTTTCGTCGATCCTCGAGAACGAAGGCATTGCCGCATACCCCGGTTCACTCGCGTTGCTCGATGAATTGCGGGCCAAGGACATGCCGATAGGGATCGTATCGAGCTCGAAGAACGCGACATGGGTTCTCACTCGCGCGGGTCTCGTGGAGCGCTTTCCCGTGATCGTCGATGGACTGGTCTCAAGCATTGAGGGCCTCGCGAGCAAGCCCGCGCCCGATATGTTCCTGCACGCGGCGAAAGCGTTCGGTGTCGAGCCAGCTGATGCCGTCGTGTTCGAAGACGCGATCTCCGGGGTGGAAGCGGCCGCTGCCGGAAACTTTGGCTTGGTCGTCGGCGTTGACCGCGGAGTGGGCGCTGACGCGCTCATTGCGGCCGGAGCCCACATCGTCATCGAAGACCTGGGTGTCTTCACGGAGGCAGCGCAATGAGCACCAACGCACACGAAGAATTCGAATCGATCATCGATCGCGATCGCTTCCCGGTCGACCCGTGGCGCCTCGTCGAGTCGCAATTCGACCCGAAAGACGTCGGACTGAGTGAGACGTTGTTCTCGCTCGGCAACGGCTTTCTCGGGATGCGCGGCAACAACGTCGAAGGTCGTCGCGCCCACGAACACGGCACCTTTCTCAACGGGCTGCACGAGACCTGGAAGATCCGTCACGCAGAGCAGGCGTACGGATTCGCCGAGGTCGGCCAGACCATCGCTAACGCCCCAGACAGCAAGGTCATGCGACTCTATGTCGACGATGAGCCGCTCTCGCTGGGCGATGCCGACCTGCTGGAATACGAACGTGTTCTCGATTTCACCGATGGTGTGCTCCGCCGCAGCATCCTCTGGCTGACCCCAGCGGGCAAACGTGTGCGCGTAGTGTCGACTCGCATGGTCTCTTTTCCCGAGCGCCACCTCGCGATGATGACCCTCGAAGTCACTGTGCTCGACTCGGATGCGCCGATCACTGTGTCGTGCCAGCTCATCAACCGCCAGGACGGACAGGACGAGTTTGCCGGAACGAATACGCCGGGCTCTCCCATTGCCGACCCGCGTAAAGCCGAACGCATCGCCGATCGTGTCTTCCTGCCCCGCCTGTACTGGCAACAGGGTGACCGAAGCGTGCTCAGCTATCGGGTCGCCAACTCCGGCATGACCGTCGCCGTTGCCGCCGATCATCTGATCGACACCGAGAACGAGTACAGCGTGCAGTACTTCGTCGACGCCGACGTCGCCAAAAATGTCTACTCGGTGCACGCGCGCCAGGGCGTTCCGGTGACCATCACCAAGGTCGTCGCCTACCACTCGGCACGTCACACTCCCACGAGGGAGCTCATCGACCGGTGCGCGCGCACCCTTGATCGGGTCGGCCACGAGGGCGTGGCGGCGCAATATTCCGCCCAGCGCGATTGGCTCCAAGCGTTTTGGGAACGATCGGATGTCGAGATCCCCGACCACGACGACCTGCAGCAGGCGGTTCGCTGGAATCTCTACCAACTGGCCCAAGCGTCCGCACGGGCCGACGGACTCGGTGTGCCAGCGAAGGGCGTGACCGGAAGCGGCTATGGCGGTCACTACTTCTGGGACACTGAAATCTACGTGCTCCCGTTCCTCGTCTACACGAGCCCGCTATGGGCGCGAAACGCGCTCCGGGCGCGCGAGCAGATGCTGCCGCTCGCCCGCGAACGTGCCCGCATGCTCAACGAAGACGGCGCACTGTTCCCGTGGCGCACGATCAACGGTGAAGAGGCATCCGCGTATTACGCCGCTGGCACCGCTCAGTACCACATCAACGCCGACGTGACGTACGCCCTCGCCAAGTTCGTCAACGCCACAGGCGATGTCGACTTCGTATCGAACGGCGCGATCGACATCGCCGTCGAGACTGCTCGGATGTGGCTCACCCTCGGCTTCTGGCGCAGTACCGGCAAAGCCGACGACGTCGCCTTCGAGATCCACGGCGTCACCGGGCCGGACGAATACACCACGGTCGTCAACAACAATCTGTTCACCAACGTGATGGCTCGCTTCAACCTCAGCTACGCGGCGACATCGGTGCGGGAACTGGCCGAGGCGGACGCAACGGCATACAACCGCATGGTGACCCGTTTGGGATTCCGCATGGAGGAGGTCGACGAGTGGGAGCGCGCTGCCGCGGCGATGGAGATCCCGTTCTCTGACGCGCTCGGCATCCATCCGCAGGATTCGCACTTCCTCGAGCGTGAACTCTGGGACCTCGCGAATACGCCCGCTGAACGGAAGCCACTGCTCCTCCACTTCCACCCGCTGGTGATCTACCGCTTCCAGGTGCTCAAGCAGGCGGACGTCGTGCTCGCGCTGTTCTTGCAGGGCGACCAGTTCACCCTCGAGGAGAAGCTCGCCGACTTCGATTACTACGACCCGCTGACGACCGGCGACTCGACGCTGTCGAACGTTGTGCAATCCATCGTGGCGGCGGAAATCGGCTATCAGGATCTCGCCTACAAATACTTCATCCATTCGCTGTTCGTTGATCTCGCCAACCTGCACAACAACAGTGCCGATGGAGTGCACGTCGCGTCGACAGGCGGTGTGTGGAGCGGGCTGGTTTCCGGTTTCGGCGGGATGCGCGACCACGGCGGAGTGCTCACCTTCGACCCGCGCCTTCCGGAATCGTGGCCTCGCCTGCGGTACCGCCTCATTTGGCACGGCTCGCGCATGCTCATCGAGCTCAAGCGCACAGCGATGCGCGTGTCCGTGGTCGAGGGCGAAAACCCGGTGACGTTTGTCGTGCGCGGCAAGGAATACACCGTGCAACCGGATACCGACATCGACATTCCGCTCAAGGGCCAGGGCCCGATCATCAAGGGCGCGCCCTCGACGTCGGGCTACCGCCGCGAAGACGGCACCATCATGGTGCCGTCGGTGCCACAGTCGTTCAGTGATGTCGAGCAGGCCGTCGAGGAACCGGCCCCGACGCCTGTCGAGGTGCAGACGGACACCGTGATCGACGCGCGTTCGTAGCGCAGCAATGTCGGAGGCCCGCCGTATATTCTGAGTCACACTCAGAAATACGGCGGGAGGGGCGCGGTGGTTCACACCCACATTGACTCCAGCGCTGCCGTGCGCGAGCTTGCGAGCGGACTGTTCGATCCGCAACGCGATCGGCCGTGGGTGGTGGTCTCCTCGCGGTTCAACGACACCCAGCCGGCCCTCGACGTCGCGGCCCTGGTCGATGAGGTGGGCGACGTGTGCCGCATCTTTACGATCCCTACCGGCGACCTCACGTTCGAGCTCAGCGATCTGCTTCCCGATCGTCTGCAGGTCTATGGGGGAGCGGGGCGTTCCTATCCGGTGGGCTTCACCGCCACGACGAGCGCTTCCTCCACGAAATTGCGTTTCCCCAACGGAGACGCGAGTGCCGCGATCTCGGCGCTCGTCAACGACGTGCTCGCGCACGCCCAGTCAGCCGGGCTGTTCGATCGAGCACCCGCCCGATCGCAGCGGGCAACCGGCGTGGTCACCGGCTTCACAGCGGGCGGTACCCGGGCGATGGTGGCCCTCGACCGCGGCCCGGGTCTCGCAACCATCTGGGTCGAGCTCACCTACCCTCCTCTGCCTCTCGAATGGACCGTGCGCGAACAGCAACGCGTTGAGGGCGTGCTTGACCTCGACACGAGGAGATTCAACGTCACGAGATCGGCGCCCAGCATTGACGAGGTGCGGGACGCGTTTCCGCACTTGTCCGTAACCCTCGCTCTGGTGCAGGAAACGAGCGCTACGGATGCGGTTCTCGCACTTCATCCCGACCATATGGTGCGCATTACTCGTCACGACGTCTCCCCGAACCCGCTCGATCGCGTCAATGCGCTGCTCTCCTACGGCGATGTGGTCGCCGCACGGGTCATCCATTTGTCTGACGGCGGGGTGCACCTGCGCCTCGCCGACGTCGACGATGACGACGAAATACTGCCAGCGCTGTCGTTGGTGGAGCACGGGCCGCCGTGGCTTGTCGAAGGCAGGTCGCTGACGGAAGCGGGCGACATCGAGAGCGTTGAGCTCGTCGCTGAGCTTGATGAGGTCATTCCCGTATTCGCTCCGTCGCCAGCGTCGCCAGTGCCGGCAGTGCCGGCAGTGCCGCCATCTCAGGTGCCTCCGCGCGCACAGGTGGCTTCGCGAGCACCGAGCACGCGCCCCGTGCCCGGTCCAGGCCCCCGCCGCATCGTGCCCTTCGTTTCAGCGGCGATCGATGCGACTCGACCCGACCAGACAGCCGGGCGAACCGAGACGCAAGCACCCCAGCACGCGGCTCGAGCAACCGCACTCCAGTCCACCCAACGATCGCTCGAGGAAGCGCGACGTAAGATCTCCTCGCTCGAGGAGCAGCTGGCCCGAGTGGGTGCGGCGGACTCCGACCTCGCCCGGTTGCGCGAAGACGAGCGAATCGCCAAGTTACGAGCTCGCGAGGCCCTCGCGGAACTCGCCGAAGCCAGGCACGTCGTGGCTGCGTTGCGCGACGAACACCGCGAGTTGAAACAACAACTGTTCAAGGCACGAAAGACCATGGGCGCTGCGTCCCCAGCAATCGACGGATATCGTGCGCGTCGCGAGCAGTGGGTGGATGCCGATGAGTGGGTGCGTCACGAGGTGTATCTCGCGTGGATCGACCGTGTCGCGCCTTCCGAGCGCCGCGGATCCTCGTGCCCCTCCTTCCGGATCGGACCTGCTTTTGCTTCGTCTCTCGAATCGCTCGATGGCGCCCAGAAGGGCAAAGCCTTCAAGGCGGTGATCGATGTGCTCAGCGGCCGTGCAAAAGACATGCCGGGGAGGGCCGTGCACGCATTGCGGTCAGGCGATGGCGCAACCGCCGCCGACGTGGCGCGTGCTGACGGGGCGCGGTGCATGCGCGTCTACATCGAGCAGAACACACCGTCCGCCCGCCGTTTGCATTACTGGGTCATTCCCGGCGGGGTCATCGAGCTGAGTCGCATCGTGGTGCACGATGATTACTCGCCCTGACGCGCATCCGGCACTCGCACGAGGAAAACCAGGACGTTCACCAGTCGTTCACCGATCACCTACTGATCCGCGTTCTCGGGCGCGGGAACATCGATTGTTCGGAAGCACCATCCGACATTCCGTGCACATCTGGAAGGAGAACGTTATGACCGCCGACGTGAGCGACCGTCGCCTCCCGCCGCCCCACTGGTCGTCGCCGCTACCGGTGGACGACCATGCGCACGCACCATCTGACTTCCGATTGTCGTCTACTCCGCGGAACTACGGTACTCCGCTGAATTACGGCGAATCGGACACCGACGACCCGTCGTGGTACATCACGGACTAGACGGGTGCACCACTCGCTCGGTCGTCGGCTTGTCCTCACGGGGCGATGAATCGAGCGCTTCACCGGTAGGGTCCGGTGCGGAGGGGTCGGCAAGGTCGACCCCTCCGATGGGCGTTCCCGCCCAGTTTTCGAGAATCCACCCCGAGCGTGGAGACCCGCTGAGCACGGCCACGCCCGTGTTGTCGAGGTGGTGGTCAAGGAGGAAGGTCGGGGGCACGTTACCTGCTCGATTGGTGGTCCAGACGCGGATGGCCGCACCGTGGCTTACGACGACGGCGCTATCGGCACCGGTCGCAGCGATCGCGTCGATGTCGGTGTCGAAGCGTTCGAAGAACGCCCTGCCGGACTCCGCGCCCGGCATGCGAACGTCGAGTTCGCCAGCGCCCCAGGCATACGCGGTCTGCAGGTAGCGGCGCACGGAATCGGGGTCGCCGAGCCCCTCGAGCTCGCCGGCTTCTATCTCGTGCAGGCCCTCAGCCACGCCGATCGGCACCCCTCTGGCTGTTGCCAGGGGCGAGGCTGTCAGGCGGGTGCGAAGAAGTGTCGACACCGTGATCGTGTCGATCAGCGTGCCGGACAGCGAAACTGGGATGCGCGCCGCTTGGATTTCACCGAGCGCCGTGAGGCCGGGGCCGGGCCGGGCCGTGTCGAGGAGGCCAAGCACATTGGAGGGTGTTTGCCCATGGCGAATGAGATACAGGTGCATGTCCGGGCCAGCCTACGAGCATCCGGTGCCGTTCGGTGCGGAGATGTGTGGCTCGTTGGAAACACTCAGGCGCGAAGCGCGAGCGAGAACGGAAGCACGGCCGACGCGCCTGCGCGTCGGAGTTCTCGTCCCGCGACCGTCATGGTCCAGCGGCTGTCGACCAGGTCGTCGACGAGCAGAACCGGGCGGCCTTGAGGCACGGCCATGCCATCGGTGCTGAAGTGGTTCCAGACAGCCGCGAGGCGATAGGCGCTGTTCCCTCCCGGTTCGCTCGATGCGCGGGGGCGTGGCGTTCCGAGCACCCCCAGGTTCGGCAGGCGCCCCGCGGTGGCGAGAGCGCTGGCCACCGAGGAGATGAGCTGGGAGTGTTTGAGCGACGGCATGGCGACGACAGCGGCAGGGCGTTCATCCCAGCTCCAATCGGCGAGCACCCGAATGCACGCCGCGATCATGGCGTCAGGGGCCGGCGCATCGGGCGACGGCGGGGAGAAGATCTCGCGGAGCGGCCCGCCCCAACCGAGGTCGCTGAGGCGCGCGAGCGCACGACCCGGGGCGACCCGTTCAGCGGGCGGAATATTGCCGCGGGCCTCGACGCCGAACTGAGCCATGCCCTGCGGCCACTGCGCACGAGGCTCGATGACTACTCCCACGCGATCGAGCGCCGTCGTGGCGGTGTCCACAGCCGTCGCCTGCACGTCGGTGGGATACCAACTTCCGGCACAGAGGTCGCACCGTCCGCAGGGGGCGGCGCTGCCGTCGTCGAGTGCACGCTGAAGGAATTCCATTCGGCATCCGCCGGCACCGAGGCGTTCGTACGCGAGCATCGATTGTTGTTCTGTCTCACGGGCCGCCGCGATTCGGGAGTAGCGTTCGGCGTCATACTTCCACGGGCGGCCGGTGGCCACCCAGCCCCCTCGCACCCGACTCACTGCGCCGTCTACGTCAAGCACTTTGAGAAGCAGCTCCAACGGAGTGCGCCGGATATCAACGACGGCTTCGATCGCCGGCGTCGACACAGCGCCGCTGCCGCTGTGCGCAGCGTCGTTGAGTGCGGCAATGACCGCCTGAGCCTTGTTTTGGTTGGGCATGGATGCGGTGGCGAAATAGTTCCAAATCGCTTCGTCTTCGACTCCGGGGAGCAACAGTACGTCGGCATTCTCTGTCGCGCGGCCTGCGCGACCGACTTGCTGGTAATAGGCGACGGGCGACGATGGTGCTCCGAGGTGCAGGACGAACCCGAGGTCGGGCTTGTCAAAACCCATGCCGAGCGCGCTCGTGGCGACGAGCGCCTTGACCTCGTTGTCTTTCAGCCTCTGCTCGAGGCGCTCCCGGTCGCCGGTGTCGGTGCGCCCGGTGTAGGCGTGCACGTCGTGGCCAGCGTCCCGGAGCGTGCGCGCGGTGTCCTCAGCGGCTGCCACGGTGAGCGCATAGATGATGCCACTACCGGGGAGGTCGGCGAGGTGGCTCAGAAGCCAGGCGAGCCGGGCGGTTGCCGTGGGGAGCGGTAGCACGCCGAGACGGAGGGACGCCCGTGCGAGCGGGCCACGAATGGTCACCACGGGGGAGCGGCGTTCCCCGCTGGCAGGCGAGAGCGCCGCGTGTTCGAGTTGCTCTGCCACATCGGTCACAACACGGCTATTGGCGGTAGCGGTTGTCGCGAGCACGGGGACCCCCGGCGGCAGTTGCGCGATGAGGTCGCGCAAGCGGCGGTAGTCGGGGCGAAAATCGTGGCCCCAGTCGGAGATGCAATGCGCTTCGTCGACAACCAGCAATCCCGCGCGGGAGACCAAGCCCGGCAGTTGTCCGTCGCGAAAGGCCGGGTTGTTCAGGCGCTCTGGCGAAACCAGGAGCACGTCGACGCTGTCGTCGGCGAGAGAGCGTGTTGTGTCTTCCCACTCGTGCGAGTTCGACGAATTGATTGACACTGCCCGCACTCCGGCCCGGGCAGCGGCAGCGATCTGGTCGCGCATGAGCGCGAGAAGAGGCGAGACGAGGATCGTGGGTCCAGCGCCCTGAGCGCGGAGCAGAAGCGTTGCGACGAAATACACGGCCGACTTGCCCCAGCCCGTGCGCTGCACCACGAGGGCCCTGCGGCGGTCATCGACCAAAGCCGAGATCGCCTCGAACTGTCCGTCGTGAAAGTCGGCGTCGTCTCGCCCCACCAGGCGTCGAAGCACCTCAAGCGCCTGCGCCCGCGACGGCTCGGAGGTCATGCCACTCCGAGTACGTCGCAGATCCACGCGAGTTCGAACGCTCGCTCGTGCCACGCCGCATAACGGCCGCTGACGCCACCGTGACCCGCACTCATCTCGGTCTTGAGCAACACCGGCGCGCCGACTTCGCGAAGCCTGGCGACCCATTTCGCCGGTTCGACGTAGAGCACGCGAGTGTCGTTGAGGCTCGTTACCGCGAGGATCCGAGGGTAGGCGATCTCGCGAACGTTCTCGACGGGGGAGTAGGACTTCATCAGCGAATACACCTCGGGATTGTGCAACGGATCGCCCCATTCGTCCCATTCGATGACCGTCAGTGGTAGCGACGGATCGAGGATGCTCGTCAGCGGGTCGACGAACGGCACTCCAGCGAGAATGCCGGCGAACGATGCCGGTGCCATGTTGGCGACAGCGCCCATCAACAGACCACCCGCACTCCGCCCCTCGGCTACGAGGCGATCCGATGCCGTCCATCCGGTCTCGGTGAGGTGTTGAGCGCAGGCGATGAAGTCCATGAACGAGTTCGTTTTGGTGAGCGACTTGCCGCTTTCATACCAGGATCGGCCGAGCTCACCGCCGCCGCGCACGTGTGCGACCGCGAAAATCACGCCGCGATCGAGAAGGCTGAGTCGGGCAATCGAGAAGCTCGGATCGATGCTGTGCTCGTAGGAACCGTAGCCATAGAGGAGCAACGGGGCCGGCGACCCGGGAGTGCGGAGGTCGCGGCGATACACGAGCGAGATCGGAACGCGAGTGCCGTCGTGAGCAACGGCCCATTCGCGCTGCTGGGCGTAGTCGGCGGGATCGAATCCGCCGAGCACAGCTTGTCTTTTGAGCAGGCGCGAATCCCGCGTGGCGACGTCGTAGTCGAAGACGCTCGCGGGCGTGGCGAAGCTGCCGTAGCCGTACCGCACGGTCGGCTGGTGCCAATCGGGATTGCCGCTCGCGCCGACGGCGAAGAGCTCCTCGTCGAACGTGAGCTCATCCCACGCCAACCCGCTAGCGTCGATACCGTCGTGCAGGCGGGCCACGGCCAGTCGAGGTAGCGCATCGCGACGGTATTCGAGCACAAGATGACCAGCGAAGGCGTCGACCGATTCGACTCGCACTCCGGGGCGATGCGGCACAATCACCGCAGGCTGCTCGTCGGGGGAGTCCAGTGCGACCGCGACAACCTCGAAGTCGATCGCATGATCGTTGTGCACGATCAGGAGGCGTTCCTGACCGTCGATGACCGCATGCTCTATGGAATACTCGACACCGTCTCGTCGCGGCCACACGATCCGGAACTCGCCGGTCGGGTCATCTGCCCGCACGAGGCGCGATTCGCTCGTGACGCTGGAGCCCGCGTGTATGACCAGATAGCCACGGCTGCGGGTGAGACCGACGCCGACCCAGAACCGGTCGTCCGGTTCGTGGAAGACTCGAACGTCATCCGTCGTCGGGGTGCCGATGGCGTGCCGCCAGATGCTGTCGGGCCGCCATGCCGCATCGACGGTCGCATAGAACACGAAGCGGCCCGTCGCGTCGAATATTGCACCGCTCGCGGTGTTCTCGATCACATCGGGAAGAGGGGACTGTGTGTTGAGGTCGCGGATGCGCACGGTGTAGCGCTCGTCGCCCACGACATCCGTTGCGTAGAGCAGGAGCGCGCCGTCGCTCGAAACATCGAACGAACCGAGGGAGAAGAACTCGTGGCCCTCAGCCTCTACATTGTTGTCGAGCAGGATTTGCTCGCCGTGTAGCCCGCTTCTCGAGCTGTCGTCGACTGATGGCGGCGTCCACTCGCCGCTACTCGCGATCGGCGCGCGGCAATGGATGCTGTACTGCTGTCCCTCGACAGTGCGGGCGTAATACCACCATGCTCCGTCGCGCACCGGAACGCTGAGATCGGTTTCTCTCGTTCGCGATTTGATCTCGTCGAAAATGGATGACTGAAGGCTGTCGAGATGCGCCGTCTGCGACTCCGTCCAGGCGTTCTCCGCCTCGAGATGCGCGGTCACCTCCGCGCTGTCTTTGTCACGCAACCACTCGTAGTGGTCGATCACAACGTCGTCGTGGTGGCGCCGTTCGTGGGGAACGCGGCGGGCAGCGGGGGCAGAGGAGGACATGCAATTCAGGCTAGTCGAGGCCACCGATGCGGTCTCGACAACACCGAGCAGCTGTCTCTCACCGGACTGTCCGCTCAAGCGGAGGCGCAGTGCACCTGCGTGGCAGGGAAGTCGCGTCGTGGATCGGAGGTGCGTGCACGCACCGAGGGGCGACGCTATGGGCGACTACGCGGTGAGCTGGAGGCCGGTGCGCTCATGCTCGCGCGCGTTTCCGCAGCACAGGCACGAGGTAGACGCCTCGACAACCGGGATCTCCCACGTGACGGTGCGCTGTGAGCGGCGAACGGCAAGTTCGTCGTCGTAGCCGACGAGATCTGGGGTGGTGACGGGGGTCGATTCGGCGACCAGTTCGCTCCACTTGAAGCCGTCCCACCAGCGGAGCTGCCGCGCGCCCGTTGGGCATTCGTACCAACCGGCCTTGACGATGCTCTGACGTGACGTGGACATTGCCACTCCTCCCGAATGCTCACTGGTACCAACGCGCCACGATTCGTCTAGGAACGACACCGTCTAGGAACGGTGATGACTGTATTGGTATTGCTTCTTTCGGGTAGTTGCAGTTTAGAAGGGGCGAACTTTCGGCGGATATCCCCACTGCGGGGGGCATATTGCCGGTGCGGAATATCAGGCCGAGATATCCCAGGCGGGCCGAGCCGGCGGCTCGAGCACGGCTGGCACGCTGACAGGACGCCGCTCCGAAGAAGACAGGGGCGGATGCACGTACGGAGTCCAGTTGTCGCCGTCCCACCAGCGCCGTTGTGGTTGGCCGAGCGGGTCGGGATACCAGCCTGCTGGAATCCTCGCGACGTTGAATGGCATGACATCCCCCGATTGTCATCCGCCCTCGTGTTGGGCTTGCCGTCGATTCTGCCGTTCTACCGGGATACACGCGACCCCCAGTGTGCGGGTGGATAGAATTCGACCACAGTTCTCGCGACGAGCAAGGAGCATCCGATGGTTCCCGAAATCAACTGGTGGGCGGTCCTCGTTGCGACGGCGTCGAGCATGATCGTGGGTTCAATCTGGTACGCGAAAGCCGTTTTCGGCACGCGGTGGATGAAACTGGCACACGTCTCTGACGAAATCATGAGCAAGAACCCGGGGGTCGCGATCGGTGTGACGATCGTGGTGAGCTTCGTCACGGCGGCGGTCCTCGCCGGCAGTGCCGCCATAGCCCACAGCTTCTATGGCGGAAATTTCGTCGTCAACGCGATTGTCACGTCGATCTTCTTGTGGGGTGGATTTACCGCGGCTCGCCTGATCACCCACGACGCGTTCGAACGTCGGCCGCTTGCCCTCACCGTCATGAACGTCGTGCACGAACTGGTCACCGTCGTCGTCATGGCCCTTGTCATCGGGCTGTTCGGCATCAGCGTCTAGGTCACCGTTAAACACCGTTAAACACGGAACGCGCGCCAGGGGAAGCCAGGCGCGCGTTCGTGCGACGGATGTTGGTTACTGTCCCTGGGCGACAGCGCTGACGTTGTCCGAGAGCCGCCAGGTGATACCACCGAGCACATCGCGAACGCGCACGTTCACGGCGAACGTCCTGCCAGTGTCATGGGTAGCTGCACACTGGAAGTCGCTGCCCGGCGCCAGGGGCGCCTCCGTCGGGCATAGAACTGCGATCGTCGAACCCTGCAGAGCGACGCTGGTTTCTACGTTCTTGGCTACCTCGGCGCTGAACAGGCTCATGACGAGTCCGGCGACCGAAGTGGCGAGCACGAGGGCGGTCGCGATCTGCCCGCCGGTTGCACCGAGCCACACCCACAGCGGCGCAGAACCGCGGTGAGCAAAGCGTCGGGTATGCACGGATCGACCGATCAGGTAGGCGAGGGGCGACAGGATCATCCACGCCCAGTGCGCGGTCGAATCGTGTCCGGCGGCGGTGAGTTCGTTCCTGTCTCGCACAGCGAGGGTGATCGACCACACCCAGGGGAGAACGATGACGGCGAAGAGAACGCGGAAGTTGTCGGTTTGCGGGAGAACGGCGAGAATGCTGAGCGCTAGCGCGAGCTGCATGATCGGCATGACGGCGATGAGCCAGACCGAGCGGGTGTGTGTCTTGGCTTTAGTGATGCGGTGGGATGAAGCGTTGTCGACAGCTGCGCGCTTCAGCACCGAATCGCGCATAATCGTGGTTCGCGCATTGGGGTCGAAAACAGCCTGCGGCCGCGACGCGGTGTCCTGCGAAACGAACTGCAAGAAATCCGCCGTCTTCGGCAATTGCTCGGCTGTGGGGGCGTTGGGTGGGAAGGTGGCATCGGACCAGGCCATGCCATCCCACCAGCGCAGTTGGCGCTCGCGCGTCGGATCTGTGTACCACCCCGCCGCAATGGCGGTGGCCGTAGCTCCGTGCATAGTGATACCGTCCCCCCGAACGATGCGTCCCCCGTAGACGCCCTTTGAGTCTACGAGCGGAGAGCTCTGCCGCTTGATCCCAGTACGGGGGTGAAATCCCCACATCGTGCGACCTATTCGGGGGACAAACGCACGCTGATACCACCGCCGAGCTGCGCGTCGTGCCGTTAGACTGGGCGCACAGGCGTTGATCCGGACATCACCGGGAAGCCGTCGGAAGAACGGCGAAAGCCCAGTAGAACCGGCCGGGTCTGGCCCGTCATAGCCAAGGAGAAGCGGTCGCAGCGGGCGACTCGACGTAGGTCGAGTGAATGGTGCGGCAAGCGGGGTGGTACCGCGGCGCTCGATTCGTCGGGCGGCGTCCTCGTTCAGATATCCGCACGATCTGGAGTGAGATGCCCTACCCCCGTCGATCCACGACCAACGCCCAGCCGGAACACGGTAACGGGGTTCCCGCTAGCCCTAGTTTTCCCGACATCGAGCGGCGCATCCTCGCATTCTGGGCCGAGGATGACACCTTCCGCGCGTCGGTCGACAACCGCGAGGGCGCCGAGGAATGGGTGTTCTACGATGGCCCGCCCTTCGCGAATGGCCTGCCGCACTACGGTCACTTGCTGACCGGTTACGCGAAGGACCTCTTTCCCCGTTTCCAAACAATGCGCGGCAAGCAAGTGCACCGCCGATTCGGCTGGGACACACACGGCCTGCCCGCAGAACTCGAAGCCATGCGCCAGCTCGGCATTACTGAGAAGCAGCAGATCGAGCAGATGGGTATTGCCGCGTTCAATGAGGCCGCGCGAGAGTCGGTGCTCAAGTACACGCACGAATGGCAGGAGTACGTCACCCGTCAAGCGCGCTGGGTCGACTTCGAGAACGATTACAAGACGCTCGACGTCACGTTCATGGAGAGCGTGATCTGGGCGTTCAAGCGCTTGTACGACAAAGGACTCGCCTACGAGGGATACCGCGTGCTGCCCTATTGCTGGCGTGACGAGACGCCGCTGTCGAACCACGAACTGCGGATGGACGACGACGTATACAAGATGCGTCAAGATCAGTCCGTCACGGTCACCTTTCCTCTCGACGGAATCAAGGCGGAGGCGCTGGGGCTGACAGGCGTGAAAGCACTCGCTTGGACGACCACGCCGTGGACCCTGCCGACCAATCTCGCGCTCGCGGTCGGCCCGGACATCGACTATGCCGTCGTGCCGAGTGGTCCCAACGGAGCGGCAGATCACGACCCCGACTCAGAGACCGGCTACAGCGAATACCTGCTCGCCGCAGACACCGTGCCGGCCTACGCCAAAGAACTCGGATACGCCCACGCCTCGGACGCGGTCGCTGCCATCTCGCGCACGATACGGGGATCCGAACTCGCCGGCGTGACGTATGACCGCTTGTGGGACTTCTACGCCGACGCCGAGATCTGGGGCACCGAGAACGCGTGGCAGATCCTCGTAGCGGAGTACGTCGCCACCGGCGAGGGCACGGGCATCGTGCATCAAGCGCCGGCGTACGGAGAAGACGACCAAGTGGTGTGCGCGAGCGCCGGCATCCCGGTAATCATTTCTGTCGATGACGGAGCGCGCTTTCTCCCGGCAGTTGAGCCGGTCGCCGGTATGCGAGTGTTCGAGGCGAACAAGCCACTCACCCAACTGCTGCGTGCCAGCGCACGCCTCTTCCGGGTGGCGAGCTACGAACACAGCTACCCGCACTGCTGGCGTTGCCGCAACCCTCTCATCTACAAGGCGGTGTCGAGCTGGTTCGTGCGTGTGCCCGAGTTCCGCGATCGGATGGGGGACTTGAACGAGGACATCAATTGGGTTCCCGGCAACGTCAAGCACGGCCAGTTCGGCAAGTGGGTCGCCGGCGCGCGCGACTGGTCAATCTCCCGCAATCGCTACTGGGGTTCGCCGATCCCGATCTGGAAGAGCGACAACCCCGACTACCCGCGGGTCGATGTCTACGGATCGCTCGACGAACTCGAGGCCGATTTCGGCGTGCGTCCCACCGACCTGCACCGGCCGTTCATCGATGAACTCACCCGACCCAATCCCGACGATCCGACCGGAGCGTCGACGATGCGGCGCATCCCCGATGTGCTCGACGTCTGGTTCGATTCGGGATCGATGCCGTTCGCCCAGGTGCACTACCCGTTCGAGAACGAAGACTGGTTTGACTCCCACAACCCGGCTGATTTCATCGTCGAGTACATCGGGCAGACCCGCGGCTGGTTCTACACCTTGCATGTCTTGTCCACGGCGCTCTTCGACCGGCCAGCGTTCTCCAACGTCATCAGCCACGGAATCGTGCTGGGCAGTGACGGTCAGAAGATGTCGAAGAGCTTGCGCAATTATCCGGACGTCTCCGAGGTGTTCGACCGGGACGGCGCGGATGCGATGCGCTGGTTCCTGATGTCGAGTTCCGTCATCCGCGGCGGCAACCTGATTGTCACTGAAGAAGGCATCCGTGAAGGGGTCCGGCAGTTCCTGCTCCCGGTGTGGAGCACTTACTACTTCTTCACGCTCTACGCCAACGCGGAGGGCTACGAGGCGTCGTGGCGCTCCGATTCGAGCAACGTGCTCGATCGGTATCTGCTCGCAAAGACCCGCCAGCTCGTCGGCGACACCACCACGCACCTCGACAACCTGGACAGCCCGCTCGCTGCCGCCTCTCTGCGCGAATTCGCTGACGTGCTCACCAACTGGTACGTGCGACGCAGTCGTGACAGGTTTTGGGCGGGCGACAACGGCGCCGCCGATTGGCGCTCAGCCTTCGACACGCTGTTCACAGTGCTCGAGACACTCACGCGCGTCTCAGCACCGCTCGTTCCACTTGTCGCTGAGGAGATCTGGCAGGGGCTCACCGGGGGGCGCAGCGTGCACCTTCAGGACTGGCCCGATGCCGAAGCGTTCCCCGCCGACGACGATCTCGTGCGCACCATGGATCGCTTGCGCGACGTTGCGTCTTCAGGACTCGCGTTGCGCAAAGCCAAGGGCCTACGCGTGCGGCTGCCGCTCGCGAAACTCACGGTGGTTACCGACGAACCGGGCGCGCTCGAGCAGTACGCCTCGATTCTGCGGGACGAACTGAACGTCAAGTCGGTCGACGTGATCGAATACGACGAGGACAGCGCGGAGTCGTTCGGGATCTCCCGGCGACTGAGTGTGAACGCGCGAGCGTTGGGTCCCCGGATCGGCAAGCAGGTGCAGAACGTCATCAAGGCCGCGCGAGCCGGCGACTGGGTTGTTGACGGTGATTCCGTCACTGTTGCTGGCATCCCGCTGCTTGAGGGGGAGTTCGATCTAGAACTGCACAGCGCCGACCCGGCCGCCGCGATCTCGTTCCTGTCCGCGGGCGGATTCGTGGTCCTCGACACGGCGACCACCGAAGAACTGGAGGCGGAGGGTCTCGCTCGCGACGTCATCCGGGCTGTGCAGGACACGCGCAAGTCGGCAGGACTCGACGTCAGCGACCGGATACGACTGTCGATCATCGGCGAGAGCGCTACCGACATCGACGCGATCGAACGATTCGGAGAGGCAATCGCGGCGGACACCCTGGCGCTGGAGATCTTCATCCGCCGCTCTGTTGACCCGGCGACGGAAGCGGCCCTAGCGTCGGCTGCGGGGTCCACCCGCGCGGTGCTGTCGGCCGGAAAGTATTCGAACGCGGGAATCCTCGTCATTGACGTGTGGAAGACGAACGGGGCAGCAGATGTCTAAGCGCAATGATCCCGCGGAAGGGTCCGCCTTCGACGACTCGCTGTATGAGCGCGAGGCCGACGAGGTCTATGCGCAGTTGCTGGAGCGAATCGGCGAGCAGGCACCGCAACCTCGACTCGGTCCGACGCGGCGCGCCGTCGAACTACTCGGCGACCCACAGCGGGCGTATCCGATCATCCACATCACGGGCACGAACGGCAAGACCTCGACGAGCCGCATTATCGAGAGCATCCTGCGTGCGCACGGGCTGCGCACTGGGCTCCTCACGAGTCCGCACCTGGAGCGCGTGACCGAGCGGATCATGGTCGACGGCGAGCCGATCTCCAACCTGGCCTTCGTGGAGAACTGGAAGGACATCCAGCCCTACCTGCTCATGGTCGACGCGGAACTCGCTGCCAACGGCGATGAACCGATGAGCTTCTTCGAGGCGCTCACCGTGCTCGCCTTCGCGTGCTTCGCCGATGCGCCCGTCGACGTTGCCGTCATCGAGGTCGGCATGGGGGGCGAGTGGGACTCCACGAACGTCGGTGACGGAACCGTGGCTGTCTTCACCCCGATCGCGCTCGACCACGAGAACCGGCTCGGATCCACGATCGAGAGCATCGCGCGCACCAAATCCGGCATCATCAAGCCGCTCGCTCGAGTGGTCTCCGCCATGCAGACACCCGCGGCGATCGCTGAACTGCGCAGCGCGGCTGAAGCGAATGAGGCGATTCTCTCGATCGATGAGATCGCGTTCGCCGTCGCATCCAATTCGGTTGCGGTCGGCGGTCAAGTCATCAGCGTGCGGGGGCTGGCGGGCAACTACGACGAACTCTTCCTGCCCCTCTACGGCGATTATCAGGCTGGCAATGCCGCCCTCGCCATCGCTGCAGTGGAGTCGTTCATCGGCGGCGGACTGCACCCGCTCAATTCCGACGTGCTCGCCGAAGGACTTGCGACGGCGACCTCCCCGGGACGTCTGCAGGTGATCGGCATCGGGCCATCGGTGCTCGTCGATGCGGCGCACAATCCGCACGGCGCCGAAGCCCTCGCCGGCGCGATCGAAAGTTACTTCAGCTTCGACCGCGTGGTCGCTGTCATCGGCGTGCTCGCCGACAAAGACGCCGCGGGCATCGTGCGGGCGCTCGACTCTGTCGTCGACGAGTTCATCGTCACGCATTCGAGCTCCGACCGGGCTGTCGACCCCGACGAGCTCGCCCGGATCGTCGTGCAGATCGCGGGCCCCGACCGTGTGAGCGTCGAACCGAACCTCGCCACAGCGATGGATGTCGCCCGCGACCAAGCCGCGGCGACCGATACCGGCGCGGTTCTTGTCACGGGATCCATCTCGCTCGTGGCCGACGTGATCGGCTTGGCGCGAGACAGCGGGTGGAAACCGTGACGAACAACGCAGCCGGGGCGGAGGCCGTACCGGAACCGACGGCGCAACCTGCGCCCGGGCGCTCGAAGCGACAGCGGTCGGTGACCGAGACCCTGCTCTCGATCGTGCTCACGCTGGAAGCGGTTCTCGTGTTCTTTGTGACGCTCGTGGTGTTCGGGCTCGACATCACGCCACCGGCCGTCGCGTTCGCTGGCGGGGGAGCGCTCATCGTCGTGCTCGTGCTCGGGGCCCGTTTCGTGCGTTGGCCGTGGGGCGTGTGGTTCGGCTGGGTGCTGCAATTGCTCATCGTTGCCACCGGCATCCTCGTGCCGCTGATGTACCTGATCGCGGCGATGTTCCTCGCCATCTGGATCTACTGTTTCGTGCGTGGTCGCCAGATCGACCGTAGGAACGCCATCATCGAAACGCAGATGCGCGAAGACAACCTCGAACTTCCCGCCGATCACACCGAAAACCCGAACCGCCCCAACCAAGGAGATACCCCATGACCGTTGAAGAGACCCTCGTATTGATCAAGCCGGATGGCGTTGCTCGCAACCTCACCGGTGAGATCCTGCGCCGCATTGAGGCCAAGGGGTACCAACTCGTCGACATCAAGCTGCTGGAGGCCGACCGGTCGATCCTGTCGCAGCACTACGCAGAGCACGAGGGCAAGCCGTTCTACGAGCCACTCGTCGAGTTCATGGAGAGTGGGCCGATCGTCGCGATCCGCATTGCGGGCAATCGCGTGATCGAGGGTTTCCGCGCGCTCGCGGGCACAACGGACCCCACGACGGCGGCGCCCGGCACCATTCGTGGCGACCTAGGGCGCGACTGGGGACTCAAGGTGCAGCAGAACCTCGTGCACGGCAGCGACTCGCCCGAATCGGCCGCGCGCGAGCTCGCCCTCTGGTTCTAGCCCCGTCCCCGCCGACACCCGCCCCCCCACCCCGCCGACGCCGGCAAGAGTGCCCGTTCGGGACAAGAGTGGCCGCGCGCCGTGCGCCTCTTGTCCCGAACGGGCACTCTCGCTGCTCAGAGATACGACAGCACGTCGAGTCGCACCTGCGCGATTACGGCCACCGCGGTGTACGACGCGAAGGTGATGAGCGGCACCCAGCCGTAGGCGCCGTGGAAAGCGGCGCGCGCTCGAGGTGGCAGCGGAATCACATCGGCGCGCAACACGTGCAGCGTCACCAGCCAGAACATGGGGATGGTGACCACCCACACCGCCATACACCACGGACAGAGAGTGCCGAGCACGAAAATACTCTGCACGATGAGCCAGACGACGAACGCGAATGCCGTGACAATGCCTACCCAGAAGGCGATCCAGTACCAGCGGGCGAATCGGGCACCCGAGAGGATGCTCGCTCCGACGACGACCGGGGCGACGAACCCGCCCACACCGATCAGGGGATTGGGGAAGCCGAAGACCGATCCCTGCCACGACGATAGGTTGCGACCGCACTGCACCAGAAGGCCGAAATCGCAACTCGGCACGTGACTCGAGTCGGCGAGAACTTCAAGCTTTTCGACAGTTAGGGCGAACGAGGAATACCAGCCGATCGCGCCGGCGACGATCAGGAATATCGCGAGGCCGATGGGGCGCGAGAAGCCAGCCGTCGCGGTCACGCAAGGATTATTGCACGGGGCTGAACCGGGCGAATCCGGAATGCATGCGATAATTGGTCGGTGTCAACCGAGCGCCGCTCAGTTGGATGCGGAAAACAGGTTTACCGGGCGTAGAGCCGGGCCACGTACGCAGCAAAGATTGGCTGCCGTGTCGGATAGCGAGTTCCGAAAGAAGCGAGTGACAGTCGCGAGTGTGTGACAGGCACGAAGTACACAGCATGGTCGACCAGAGCCACCGTGGCCGGTCGCAGACATGAAGGATTAGAAGCGCAATCGTTGAGAAACGGTTGCGCTCGAGAGAGTACCCGGTAGGCAGCAGTATTGCCGCCGGTGAGGAGTACACCAGCAATGGTGAAAGCAAGCGAACCGAACCAGCCGAAGAAGCGCTCCCTATTTTTTGGGGGTCGCCGCGCGGCGGCCCGCGCGACGGCAACGACACCACGCGAGGACCAATCCGTGACTAACGACCCCACCGATAACGCCGACATTCCAGAGAACGCTACCGACAGCGCCCCTCAGAACATCCCCGATACCGCGCCAGGCTCACGCACCGAGTCCGCGTCAGGCCTCGATTCAGGCGCCGAGCCAGAGCCCACCCCGGAAATAATCGAATCGGATGCGAGCGCCGACACAGCGACGGATGCTGCGGCACCGAAGCGCCGGCGCTCGACGAAGTCGGTCGCGTCGAAGAGCGCCACGTTGCACGTCAACTCGGAGCAACCCGGTCTGCCCCCGCTGACGGAGGTGGCCGACGATGCGCCCGCGCCGAAGACGCGCACGCGCCGCAACAAGGTTGCCACCCAGGCGTCGGCTGAGACAGGCGCGAGCGAAACCACCGGGGCCGCGGCAGAACCCGATGGCGCGTCGAAGCGACTGCCCACCACGTCGCTCTTATTCCAAGCGCCTGACCTCCCGATACTTCCGGCGAGCCGCCAGCCCCGACGCTCGAACGATTCGGATGTTGTCGATGAAGAGACGCCCAACGTGCGCCGCCGCACCCGCCGCCGCTCCGGTGATGAACCGAAGGATGGCGACGACGCGCCCAACACGACCCTGCGGGTGCGCCAGCCGCGCCCCCAGCCCGAGCAGAGCAACGAACCGACTCGGGTCAAGGGCTCCACTCGATTGGAAGCGAAGAAGCAACGGCGACGCGATGGTCGGGATGCGGGTCGCCGCCGCCCGGTGATCACCGAGGCCGAGTTCCTTGCACGCCGCGAAAGCGTCGACCGCGTAATGGTGGTGCGTTCGAAGTTCAACCGCATCCAGATCGGTGTTCTCGAAGACGGTGTGCTCGTGGAGCACTATGTGGCGAAGGCCCAGGACGCTTCGCTGATCGGCAACGTCTACCTCGGTAAGGTGCAGAACGTGCTGCCGAGCATGGAGGCCGCGTTCGTGGACATCGGGCGCGGTCGCAATGCCGTGCTGTACTCCGGGGAAGTTGACTGGGAGGCGGCGGCCGCCGAGAGCGACACCAAAAACCAACCGCGTCGCATCGAACTCGCGCTCAAGCCGGGCGACAAGGTGCTCGTGCAGGTCACCAAAGACCCCGTCGGCCACAAGGGCGCGCGCTTGACCAGCCAAGTGAGCCTGCCCGGCCGGTATCTCGTCTATGTGCCCAACGGCTCGATGAACGGCATCAGCCGCAAGCTCCCCGACACTGAGCGTGCGCGCCTGAAGAAGATCCTGAAAGATGTTCTCCCCGAGAACGTCGGCGTGATTGTGCGCACTGCGGCTGAGGGCGCCACTGACGATCAACTCACGCTCGACGTCAATCGACTGACCAGTCAGTGGGCCGAGATCAGTCGATTGGTTGAGACCCAGCAGGCGCCCGCGCTCTTGCACAGCGAGCCCGACCTTCTCGTCAAAATCGTGCGCGACGTGTTCAACGAGGACTTCCACAAGCTCGTCATCGCTGGCGACGACGCGCGCGAGACGATCGAGAACTATCTCCGCGGCGTGGCTCCCGATCTCCTCGAGCGCGTTGAGCGCTACGAGGGCGATGTCGACTCGTTCGACGAATACCGCATCACCGAGCAGATTGAGAAGGCGCTCGACCGCAAGGTGTGGCTACCGTCAGGTGGTTCTCTCGTGATCGACCGCACCGAAGCGATGACCGTCGTCGACGTCAACACCGGCAAGTTCGTGGGCTCGGGCGGCAATCTCGAAGAGACCGTTACGAAGAACAACCTTGAAGCAGCCGAGGAGATCGTACGCCAGCTGCGCCTGCGCGACATCGGCGGAATCATCGTCGTCGACTTCATCGACATGGTGCTCGAGTCGAATCGCGACCTCGTGCTGCGTCGACTCGTGGAGTGCCTCAGTCGCGATCGCACTAAGCACCAGGTGGCTGAAGTGACGAGCCTCGGGCTCGTGCAGATGACCCGCAAAAAACTGGGGCTCGGCCTTATCGAGTCGTTCAGCGAACCCTGCGAACACTGTGTCGGACGCGGCATCATCATCCACCACGACCCGGTCATGAAGCACCGCCCGCAGCAGCAACAGGTCGAAAGTCAGAGTCGTCGCAGCCGCAATCGCAATCAGGGCGGCAGTCAGAATAGCGGTGCCAGCAACGCCCCGACCGCTCCGAAGGCGCACGCGGGAACCCACGCAATCACCGAGGATGTGCGCCACGCTCTCGCCCAGATCGCGGCGAGCACGGTGCCGCACGCCGCCGAGTCCCACCACGTGCCAGTGAGCGACGACGGCGCGCACGGTCGGTCGACCGCGACGACCGAGGCCGAACGGCCATCGGTCGAGCGAGCCACGATAGCCGCAGCAGAAGCCGCTGTCGCCCTGCTCGACGTGCCCGCAGGCGGCACGCGAAACGAGCCGAATCAACGCAGGATGAGCACAAAGGATGCCGAAGACATTCTCGGCTCCGTTCTGCAGGCGCTCCCCGAACCCAAAGAACCCGGCAAGGGCCGTCGACGCGGGTCCCGTCGCGCATCCAGCGCTGGTACCGTCACCCCCGACAGCGGTTATTGAGCGAATCGCAGCGTGAGCAACGCGACGAGCGACTAGTACCGCTTGTCGCGTTGCCGCACGCGGAGTCCGCTGGCCCGTAGCCGCGTCACGAGTTCCCGACCGCTGACGGGGACTGCACCGCGGGCCACCAGGTCGTGGTAGCGGTGCTCGGGAACGTCGTAGTGGTCGTGATCGAACCCGCGAGGGGGAATTCCGGCGGCGGCCGCGAACGTGTGTAACTCGTCGAGTGAGGCGTCGCTGACGAGATGCGACCATAGAGTGTCATGCGCCGGCCAGACCGGTTGGTCGATCAATACCGTCATGGGCAAAGTCTAGGAGCCGGGGGCAACGCAACTATGGTCTCGATTGCACGCAAGCTCGTTCGGCGCCGGGGGAGCCTCGTAGCCGTTGTCTCGTCGGCGCTGCTCCTGGCTGCGATCGTCGCGCAACAGGTGCTCCTCAATCTGCTGACAACGCTGTCGACCTTCGGTCTCGACTCTGCGCAAGGCGACAACGTGGCCACCATCTGGACCGTTGCGCTCCAATTCGCCCTAGGGGCGGTGCTTCCGTTCGTCGTGGGCACCTTCGCCTGCCTGTGGCTGCTCGCGCCGATCGCTCCGCAGTTGCGGCTCGCGCACGCCATCACACGCTCGATCCTGGCGGCTGGCGTCGGCGCTGCCGTGGTGCTTGTCGTGGTATTCGTCGCATCCCTAGTCTCCTCGTGGGGCTTCGACGGTGCGATTTTTGCGAACTCCTTTCCGACCGTCACGTGGAGCGGGTCAACGCCGGTCGACGCTCTTGTGCGCAGCCTGCAGGCAGCTATCGCTGCCTTCATCGGGTGGCTTCCGCACACCGTTCTCGTGGGCCTCGCGCTCTGGACGTGGCTTGATCGCCACCCGGTGCGACACGCCGTTCGCGGACTTATCGACGAGGTTTGACCTTGTCTTGGGTATTCGACTACTCTTGACCCTTGGTGCGCGCTGGGCTAAGCCCGCGATGAACGTATCCGCACCATCAGTTTCCTCTGAAGTCATTCAGGTCTCGAAAGTTAGGGTTCCACGTGGTTTACGCAATTGTGCGCGCCGGCGGCCGTCAGGAAAAGGTCGAGGTCGGCACGATCGTCGTACTCGACCGCATCCAAGCGGACGAGAACGGCAACATTCAGCTCGCTCCCGTGCTGCTCGTCGACGGTGACAAGGTCACTCACGACGCGAAGGCACTCGCCAAGGTCACCGTCACTGCTGAAGTGCTCGGCGAGCTGCGCGGCCCGAAGGTCGTCATTCAGAAGTTCAAGAACAAGACCGGGTACAAGAAGCGTCAGGGATTCCGCGCCGACCTCACCCGCGTCAAGATCACCGGCATCAAGTAAGACCAAGGGGCTGACACATGGCACACAAAAAGGGCGCATCGTCCACTCGTAACGGCCGCGACTCGAACGCACAGCGCCTCGGCGTGAAGCGCTTCGGCGGCCAGGTCGTCTCCGCAGGCGAGATCCTCGTCCGCCAGCGCGGCACGCACTTCCACCCGGGCGCTAACGTCGGCCGCGGTGGCGACGACACGCTGTTCGCCCTCGAGGCCGGCTCCGTCGAATTCGGCAACAAGGGTGGCCGCAAGGTCATCAACATCGTGACCGTCTAACTTCACGATTCACCGACAGGGGCGAGCTTCGGCTCGCCTTTGTCGTTTCATGCACCACCCAAAGCACCAGGAGTTCCCCCATGGCCACGTTCGTCGATCAGGTGACGTTGCACCTGCGCGCAGGTCACGGCGGACACGGTTGTGTTTCCGTTCGCCGCGAGAAGTTCAAGCCCCTTGCCGGGCCCGACGGCGGCAACGGTGGTCATGGCGGTGACATAGTGCTTGTGAGCGACCCCCAAGTCACCACCCTGCTCGGGTACCACCGTGCGCCGCACCGCTCGAGCCCGAACGGCGGACCGGGCATGGGCGACCACCGCGCCGGAGCGAACGGCGACGAAGTTGAGCTCGCCGTCCCGATTGGCACCGTCGTGAAGGATGTCGAAGGCAACCAGCTGATCGACCTCACCGAGCCCGGCACACGCTTCGTCGTTGCACCCGGTGGAATCGGCGGTCTCGGAAACGCGGCCCTGGCATCGACTAAGCGCAAGGCGCCTGGGTTCGCTCTTCTCGGAACCCCCGGCTGGGAAGGGGCTGTCGTCCTCGAGCTGAAGACAGTCGCCGATATCGCGCTCGTCGGTTTCCCGTCTGCCGGCAAGTCGAGTCTGATTGCCGCGATCTCGGCCGCCAAGCCGAAGATCGCGGACTATCCCTTCACGACCCTGCACCCCAACCTCGGCGTCGTCGAATCGGGCAGCACGCGTTTCACCGTCGCCGATGTGCCCGGCCTCATCGAGGGCGCAAGCGAGGGCAAAGGGCTGGGACTTGATTTCCTCCGCCACGTCGAGCGGTGCTCCGCGCTGCTGCACGTGCTCGATTGCGCCACGCTCGAACCGGGACGCGATCCGATCAGCGACCTCGACATCATCCTGGGCGAGTTGGCAGCGTATCCGGTGCCCGACGGACAGGTGCCGTTGCTCGATCGCCCGCAACTCATTGCTCTCAACAAGGTCGACGTGCCCGAGGCTCGCGAATTGGCCGAGTTCGTGCGGCCCGAGTTGGAGTCCCGCGGATATCGCGTTTTCGAGATTTCCGCCGTCGCTCATGTGGGACTCCGTGAACTCAACTTCGCTCTCGCTGAGCTCGTCGAGGCCGACCGCCACCTGAAGGCGCAACAACCGCGGGTTGAGCGCATCGTCATCAGACCGCGCGCGATCAACGAGGCAGACTTCGTCATCCGGGTCGAGGGCGGGTCGTACGGCAACATCTATCGCGTCATAGGCGCCAAGCCCGAGCGCTGGGTCGCCCAGACTGATTTCACCAATGACGAGGCGATCGGGTATCTTGCCGACCGTTTGGCCAAGCTCGGCGTAGAAGACCAATTGTTCCGCGAAGGAGCCGTCGCCGGATCGACCGTCGTGATCGGTCCCGGCGCGGGCATCGTCTTCGATTGGGAGCCGACGTTGACCTCAACGGCCGAACTGCTCACCGCTCCGCGAGGTACGGATGCGCGGCTCGACGACAACCAGCGTGCAACCAGCAAGAAACGTCGAGAGACCTACCTCGAGCGGATGGACGCCAAGGCGGCCGCCCGCGCAGAGCTCGAGCAAGAGCGAAAGGCCGGTCTGTGGACCGATGATGAGGGTTTCGAGATCGACCGAACCGAGGCATCCGGAGACAACTCAGAGTGACGCACCGCATTTTCTCCCGCACTGACATACCCGCTGCAGGGCGCATAGTCGTCAAGGTCGGCTCGTCGTCGATCAGCGGGGAGAACGCCGGACAGATTTCGCCGCTCGTTGACGCGCTGGCGAGTGCGCACGCTCGCGGAACAGAAGTGATCCTCGTGTCGTCGGGTGCGATTGCCACCGGCATCCCGTACTTGAAGCTCGACTCGCGCCCGACCGATTTGGCCACCCAGCAGGCAGCGGCGGCAGTGGGGCAGAACGTGCTCATCTACCGTTACCAGGAGAGTCTCGACCGATACGGGATCGTCGCGGGCCAAGTGTTGTTGACCGCGGGGGATCTCGAGAATGACACCCACCGCAGCAACGCGCAGCGAACGATGGAGCGGCTGCTCGGTCTGCGCATTCTCCCGATCGTGAACGAGAACGACACAGTTGCCACGCAGGAGATCCGTTTCGGCGACAATGACCGACTCGCCGCAATGGTGTCGGCGCTGGTGCGAGCTGACGCGCTCGTGTTGCTCTCCGACGTTGACGCGCTTTACACGCGCCCTCCCCACGAACCGGGAGCGCGAAAGATCGAGCACGTGCCGTTCGACGACGATCTTCGCGGCGTCGAGTTGGGCGCCGCCGGTTCGGCCGGCGTGGGCACGGGCGGGGCGAGCACCAAAATCGCTGCGGCCAAACACGCGGCCGCAGACGGCACTCCGGTGCTTCTCACCTCCACCGCTCTCGTGTCCCAGGCGCTTGCAGGCGAGCGGGTCGGCACCTGGTTCGACGCCATACATCACGATCCGATGGTCGGCCGTAACCTGCACTGAGGTGCGGCAGCGCTCCAATCTAGACTTGGACGCATGCCACAGTCCATAGCCATCGCGCCGTCGCTCTCCGACAAACTGTCCGCGGCACGGGAGGCGTCTCGGACGCTCGCGACTGCGACCGCCGCGAAGAAGAATGCCGCACTCGAAGCCATCGCTCGCGCCATCGCCGAGAACGCTTCGACAATCACTCCGGCAAATGATCTTGACCTCGCCAACGGCCGGGAGAACGGCATGGCGGCAGGGTTGCTTGACCGTCTTACGTTGGATTCCGGCCGCCTCGCGTCGCTCGCCGATTCGGTGCGCCAGATCGCCTCGTTGACCGACCCCGTCGGCGAGATCGTGCGCGGGTCCACCCTGGAGAACGGCCTTCGAATCGCCCAAGTGCGGGTGCCCTTCGGTGTCATCGGTGCCATTTACGAGGCTCGTCCGAACGTGACCATCGATATTGCTGCGCTGGCGTTGAAGAGCGGCAACGCCGTGGTGCTCCGGGGCGGTTCGGCGGCGGAGAATACGAACCGGGTGCTCGTCGCGCTCATCCAGCAGGCTCTCGTTGACAGCGGTCTGCCTGCTCAGGCGGTGCAGACGATCGACGAATTCGGGCGCGATGGCGCCCGGCAACTCATGCAGGCGCGCGGGTTCGTGGATGTTCTCATTCCGCGGGGAAGCGCGAACCTCATCAATACGGTGGTCACCGAGTCGAAGGTTCCCGTGATTGAGACGGGGGCGGGAGTCGTGCACATCTACCTCGATGAGAGCGCCGACCTATCGACGGCCGTCGAAATTGTGCACAACGCCAAAGTTCAGCGTCCGAGTGTCTGCAACGCCGTCGAAACCCTTCTCGTGCACGCGGCCGAGGCGGAGCGCCTGTTGCCCGCGGTGCTCGGACGCCTTCGTGCGGCCGGAGTGATGATCCACGCCGACGACCGGGCCATCGCGATCTTCCCCGACGCCGTCGCCGCGACTGACGACGATTGGTCAACCGAGCATATGTCGCTTGAGGTATCCGTCGCCGTTGTCGATGACATGGATGCGGCACTCGAGCACATCCGCACCTATTCAACGCACCATACCGAGTCGATAATCACCGGTGATCTCGCTCGTGCCGAACGCTTCCTTGCTGAAGTGGACTCCGCCGTAGTCATGGTTAACGCCTCGACGCGGTTCACCGATGGCGGTGAGTTCGGCTTCGGGGCCGAAGTGGGCATATCGACTCAGAAGTTGCACGCGCGCGGACCCATGGGATTGCCGGAGCTGACGAGCACCAAGTGGGTTGTGCGCGGCAGCGGCCAGGTGCGCTAGTAGACTGCACGACGTACGAAACGGAGAATCCATGTCGTTGTTTGCCACAGTTCTGAGCGAGGTCGAACACACCCTTGCTCCGTTGATCATGCCGCCACTGGCTTTCGCCGGCATCGCGTTCGCCGTATTCCTCGTGCTCGGCGTCGTCACGTTTACGTATCGGGATGTTTACAACCGGCACCTGCCCAAGAAGTCGGCCGACTCGCACGACAGCCACGCCGGCCACTAACCGGCACCCGCCGACCCCTGCTTATGGCCGAACCAGAGTCGCGTCGACCACGAATCGGCGTGATGGGCGGCACGTTCGACCCGATCCACAACGGACACCTCGTTGCCGCGAGCGAGGTGCAGCAGCGGCTCGATCTCGACGAAGTCGTCTTCGTTCCCACGGGAAATCCGTGGATGAAACCCGAGGTCACCGAGAGCGAGCACCGGTATTTGATGACGGTCATCGCAACCGCGGCAAACCCCCGCTTCACGGTAAGCAGGGTCGACATCGATCGCACGGGTCCGACCTACACGATCGACACATTGCGGGATGTGCGCAATGCGCGTCCGGACGCGGATCTGTACTTCATCACCGGAGCAGACGCCATCGCTCAGATCCTTGAATGGAAGAACGTTGAGGAGCTCTGGACCCTCGCGCACTTCGTCGCGGTATCTCGCCCCGGGCACCACCTGACCATTAGCGAATTGCCAACCCACGGCGTAAGCTCGTTGGAAGTGCCTGCGCTCGCGATATCGTCGACAGACTGCCGTAGCCGGGTTAGCCGGGGATTCCCCGTCTGGTATCTGGTTCCCGATGGTGTCGTTCAGTACATCGCCAAGCACCACTTGTATCGGAGTACTCATTGACCGCATCCCAAGATCTGCCACCACAATCGGCGAACGCGGATCGTCCGCAGCCGGTGAGTCGGCGTGCGGCTCGACAAAGCGAGCGCCAGCGCGGAGGCGACGTCGCCCCCGAACCAGAGAGCTACGCTGAACCGCTCACCTACATGACCCGGTCGCGACCGCAGATTCCGCGATACGACGGTCCGTCGTTCCGGCGCGGAACGATCGCGGCTGACGACACCTCGCCTCGCGACCAACTCATGCGCGAGCAAGCCGCGCGTGCGTTCTCAGACGGGCCGGAAGGCACCACACCGCCGCGCCCGGCGCCGGTTGCGCCCGCCACACCGCCCGCGACCGGAGGAACGGAGCCTGGACTTTTCCGCTTGCGCGACTTCAGCCCGGAGGGCAGTCGACGGGCGCGCGCCGAGTACACCAACGGAACACCGCAGGAATCCAAGGATCTCGATTACTTCACGCAATCTCGTTTCGCCCCAGCCGACGATGCGAAAGTCGACGAGGGTAGTGCACCACAGCCGGAGAACGTGAGCCCAGCGGCCGCCGCCGATGTACCGCAGCAGGCGCCGATCGAATACACGATGACGCGTCGAGAGCTCCGAGCATTGCAGGCAGCTGCCGAGGCAGAAGCCGCTGCGGAGGCAGCAGACGCGCTGCCCGAGTCGATCACCACCATCATGGCCTCTGGTCCGATCATCCTGCCATCGGCGGGCGATCCCGGTGCGTGGGCCGATCACATGCGCGAATTCGCCGCGCCATCGCTCGAAGCTCCTGATATCGAAGTGCGCAGCGATGAAGAACACGATAGTCCCGACGAATCAACCTCAGACGAGCAGGACGAGCCGACCGACATCGACGCGATCGTCGATCAGCTAGCCGAGCTCCAGTCTGAGTCGCCTGACTGGGAGAGCAAGGTCGCCCCTCCCGCGCTCGTAGAACCCTCCCCGTTCGCAGGTCCGGCGCCGCTCACCGGACAGAGCTACGACGAGGCCATGGCCGAGTTCGACGCGCTCACCAAGGCTGATTTGCCTGCCGAACGTGCGGAAGAGGCCGACGAGCTCCACGACAGCCACGACGAGCAGGTCGCTCCGCACGACGAGCCGGTCGCGCCGCACGACGAGCCAGAGACGCCGGCCATCATTGCGGTTCCCTCCTCCGAATCGACATCGTCCACCGATGTTTTCCACTGGGCCGCGCCAGTACAGGAAAACGACGATGACGACGACACGCATCGCGAGGTATTCGTAGCAAACGAACTCGTGCTGCCCACGTTGCCTGAGTCCCGCGACATCGGGCACGCGGTGTCGGGCACCGGCGAGATCCTGATCACCGGGTCGATGGAGCTTCCCCGCGGGCTGGGATCGACCGGCGGCAACCCCGACCAGTTCGACCCGACGGACATCGACCAACTGATCGATGCCGCCGATCGCGAATTCGGCTCCACCGACTCTCAACCGGTGCGGGCGGTGCGTGCGGTCAGCACACACACAGGTACTCAAGGCATGGTGACCACCAAGAAACCAGGGGGGAACCACACTCTGACCATCCTCGTGGTCTCGGCATCCGTCATGGCGGTCGGAGTTGTCGGCCTCTTGATCGCGGGGATGGTTTTCGGAATCTTCTAGCCCCGCGCCGAACCGCACTTATCACCGACGCTCACACCGAGCACAACGATCAAAAAAGGACATCTTGACTGCTTCTCAACGCGCGCTGGACCTCGTGAATGTCGCTGCTCTTGCTGCCGACGCCAAACAGGGCGAAAACCTCGTTGCCCTCGACGTGTCGGGGCCGCTGCCCCTGACCGACGTGTTTCTGCTCGTCACCGGGCGCAATGAGCGCAACGTGATGGCCATTACTGATGCCATCGAAGAGAAGATGATCGAGGCCGGAGCTAAGCCATTGCGGCGCGAGGGCAAGTCCGAGGGGCGCTGGGTGCTGCTCGATTTCGGCGACGTGGTCGTGCACGTCTTCCACGAGGAAGATCGGCTGTACTACTCCCTCGAACGGCTGTGGCGAGACTGCCCGGTGATCCCTCTCGAATTGCCCGCGCATTCCCGCGCCGACTGACGGGGCGCCGGCCGGGCACGACGGCCCACCAAATTGTAGTAATCTATTCGAGTTGCCTTCGCGGCAGCGGATGGGTCTGTGGCGCAGCTGGTAGCGCACCTGCATGGCATGCAGGGGGTCAGGGGTTCGAATCCCCTCAGATCCACCAAATACAAGAAGACGGCCACGGAGCGAACGATGACGGCAGCGGCGACTTCGAAACGCGAACGTTTAAAGCGGATGCACGAGAAGTTCGTCGTCGAAGTCCGCACGGTGTCTGTGCCGGTCAAACGATCGCTCTACGGCTGGTCGCTCGGACTCGTCACTATCGGGTTGGTATGCTTCACGATCATCCTTATCGATGTGTTGACCAGCGGCGCCCTATCGATGATCGACAAGCCGATCCAGCAAGCGCTCGACGCTGCGAGAGCGGAGTGGCTGACGATAGTCATGATCGGCCTTGCCATCGTGTTCGGCCCGGTCATGCTTCCCATCGTCATCTTCATCGGAACGGTCTGGTGGACCATCGCCGCGCGACACATTTGGCGTCCGCTCATGCTCGCGCTCGGCATGCTGACCGGTGTCTTCGTGCACCAGCTCGTTCTCGGGCTCGTCCAGCGTGAGCGTCCGCCCACCACCGAGATGCTGTTCGGGATCGATACAACCTTCTCGTTCCCGTCAGGTCACGTCATGGGCGCAACCAACTTCATCCTGCTGGTGACATATCTCATCTATTCTCGTCGCACGAAACCGAACGCCGCGAAGATCGCCTTCGCGATCGCTGCCATTGTGAGCGTGCTCGCTGCGGTCAGTCGCGTCTACCTCGGCTATCACTGGGCGACCGACGCTCTCGCATCCATGTCGTTGTCGCTCGCGATCGTCGGCGGAATTGTTGCTCTCGACACCTGGC
>JANOYC010000054.1:0-2206 GCA_031428675.1 Microbacteriaceae bacterium
GTCGTTGCGCGAACTGGTGTAACGGGTACGGTACAGTAGACAGTCGTCCGGGCTTCGGCCGGGGCCATTGGGGTATGGTGTAATTGGCAACACGGAAGATTCTGATTCTTTTGTTCTTGGTTCGAGTCCAGGTACCCCAGCAGTGAATTCCGCAGGATTCCGCCACAGAATCCCTACTCGTTTGAGCGCTCTCCGCTAGGCCTGAATGGCCCGGAGACCGAAACGAGACCAGATACTCGCGCGAGTGTGTTCGCCGAGTAGGTGCGCCCCGATTCCCACGCCGAGACACGGTGAGGTGCGGGTTGTCCCGGAACAGTCCGGCGCACCTTACGTGCATGGATGCATCGACTGACGTATACGCGTGGGCCAGAGAGCACCGGCATGCCTAGGCCGCGGATCCCCGCCGGCGAGGTCGGCGCCGTGCAGATCACCAGACTCGCCGACGGGCGGTATCGCGCCCGTGGGCGGATGCGCGACGACGCGGGGGAGCTGCACCAGCTGCGCGCCACCGCCGACACCAAGGATGGCGCGCTCATCGAGCTGCGCCAGGCGGCGGCGCAGCTCACCAGCAACGGCGAGGGGGCGCTCACCGGGCGAGCACCATCGCTGCAGCAGCGGACGCGTGGCTCGTGCACGTCACCGGCCGCGCCGACGCCGGTAGCCTGGCCTACTCAACGCTGGAGTCGTACGAAGCGACGGTGCGGCTCATCGTGAAGCCGTCATGTGGCGGGATCGCGCTCGATCATCTCACCGTGGGCCGGGCGGACCGGATCATTCAGGGCATCTTCCGGGGCGGGTCGCTGTCCAAGGCGCGCCGGGCGCGGGCCGTGCCCGGACTGATCTGCGGTTACGCCGTGCGCGACGACGCGATCCCGCGCATCCCGGTGCGCGACGTGCAACGACTGCCGATGCCGGAGAAGAAGGCGTCGGTCCTCGCCGCGACGCAGGTCAGCGAAATCCGCGACTTGATGCACCGCTGGCGGGCGACCGGCCACCCCGGCCCCGGCCGCATAACGCGTTGCGTCAGTAACGCGAAGCGTTATACACTGGTGGCGTGATCAGTTCGTTCGGGGATCGAGACACCGAGCGGCTGTGGTGGCGAGAACCAGTGAGGTCTTACGACTCGCGAATACTGCGTGTGGCGCTTCGCAAACTCGTGATGCTCGATGCCGCAGTGCTTCTCGATGACCTGCGTGTTCCGCCGGGGAATCGACTGGAGCGATTGAAGGGGGATCGAGAGGGGCAGCACAGCATCCGCATCAACGATCAATGGCGGGTCTGCTTCACCTGGACTGATCACGGGCCGGAAGGCGTCGAGATCGTCGACTACCACTGACGAGGAGGAGAACATGGAAAAGATTGCCCCGGTGCGCCCCGGCGAGATCCTCATGGAGGAGTTCATTGCCCCATTCGGCATCACTCAGCACAAGCTGGCGGTCGGCATTGACGTGCCGCCTCGGCGCATCAACGAGATCGTGCACGGTAAGCGTCGGATCACCGCCGACACCGCTCTGCGTCTCGGTCGGTACTTCGGAACCACGCCCCAGTTCTGGATCAACCTTCAGACCCGATTCGATCTCGACGTGCAACGAGAGGCTCTGGGTGCGGCGCTGGACGACATCCGCCCGCTTCAGACGGCCTGAGCGCGGCATCCTGCCCGAGGGTGCGATAGTCGCGGGCACTCCGGTATCCGTCGGCCGCTATCGTGGGAGGATTAGCGTGGTCCGCGGATCTCAGGACTTCTCCCGGATGCGACAGGGCGACGTGCTGGTTTTTCCCACGATGACTCCGTCGTGGCCCCCGATCCTGGCTCAGGTGGGCGCCGTCGTTACAGATCACGGCCGCATGCTCTCCCATCCGGCGATCATTGCCCGGAAGTTCGGCATCCCGGCCATCGTCGGCACCGGTGACGGCGCCTCACGGCTTCGCGAAGGTGATATCGTCCTCGACGGCACCGCCGGCACGGCGAGCCGCTGGAAGGAAAAGCTGTAGTGCCGTCTCGACAGACCCGACAGCGAGAGCGCGACGCTAAACCGCTCGGTTCGCCGCCTCGATCACGCGCCAGAGAGTTTGACGCAGATGGTCGAGTTCTTCGAGAGTCATGCCGAGGCGGTCGATGATGCGGGGCGGGATGGTGAGGGCTTCGGCGCGGAGTTCGCGACCGACCTCGGTGAGGGCGACGTCGAGCATCCGTTCGTCGTCAATG
>JANOYC010000055.1:0-37924 GCA_031428675.1 Microbacteriaceae bacterium
GTGGCCGTCGTCCGGTAGCTGAGCGCGGTGATCGGTGCGGGGCGCCGCAAGTCGTCACCCAGATTGATGATCGGGTTCACCCCGGTGGACAGCCTGAACGACGTCGTCGGACCGAACCCGGTGGCGCTCGGCGCAATCGCGATCGGCACCAGGAGCGCGACGGCGACGGCGAGCGCGCCGAGCACGCTGGCTCTTCGTTTCTCGGGCGCCGGGCGACCCATCAGCAGAAGCACGAGCCACGCCCCTGCCGCCACAGCGAACGAGACCGGTGAGGCGAACTCGGGGCTGACAAAACCGGGCACAGCGAGGATGACGAGCAACGGGATACCGATGAGTGAACGGTGACCGAGAACGATGCCGACGAATCCTGCGGCAATTGCCAGCGTCGCGACGGCTACCGCGAGCACGAAGATAATTCCCAGTGTCGCGGATGTCGGCGCCGACGACTCCACGATGTTCACCACACCCGACGTGGCGAGAGCGACAAAACGCTCGACGGTCGTCGGTGTCGGCACGATTCCCGCGATCGAGACATCGGAGGCGAAAATGAAGGTGATGGTCATCACGCTGCCGAGCGCCGCGGCAGCGACCGGAATCCACCGCCTGACAGCCACGACAGTCGCGCTCGTCAGCACAGCAATCACGACGGCGACAACCGCCATCACCACGAACCACCACGCCGAACCGTCGATGACGGTGGCGAGCCCCGCGAGAGCGCCGCCGAAGCCGACGATAGTGACAATCGCAGTCGCCCAGCGAAGAGTCAGCCGAGGTCGTTCGCGCGCGGGAGCCTGGCCAGACCACCGGAGATCAGACGGTAACCGCATCATGCCCCGCCAGCGCCCACGCGTCGTCCAGTCGAGTGGCCGGACTCACCTGCACGCACGTCCAGCCCGCCCTCGTGAGTTGCCGCTCGGCGTCTCCCCACGAGGGAAGGAGGAAGGCAACACACACGTTGCCGGGCCGCACCAGTTCAGCCAGCCACGCAACGGTCGCGGCATCCGGGTTGCTGAGAATCGCCAGAATCGGACCGGTGCGATCGCCGCGCAAGCCACCGTCGTCTCCGGACGCGCGGCCAGCCGCGCCATCCGTCAGCTGGATGCTCGCCAAGCCGATGAGCAATTCCTCGCCCGACGCGTCGTCGTGCAGTTGCGGCGAACCGGTCTCGATAACGCGCGAGCGATACCCCAAGTCGGCCAGATGGGCGTCAAGCGAGGCAACCATGTGCACGGCCCACTCAAACGAATCGCTTTCCCCCGCGACGTCGGAATAGGCGCGGCTGCGGGTCTCCACGATGATGCGCGCTTCCAACTGGGCCTGCCGCTCGTCTTGACGCACCATGAGCTGGCCGTGCCTCGCCGAAACGCGCCAGTGCACCCGATTGAGCGGATCACCCTCGCGGTATTCGCGGGTGTTGTGCTGGTCTTCCCTGCCTCCAGCGTGCCTACTCGCGCGCGGACGATCGCCGGCGCCCGATGACGTCACAATTCCGCCGGGCTGAAGCGGTGCGACGGCGGGAGTGACGATAAGTGCGTCAGTTCTCCTCGCGTCCACGCGAAGCCAGACCAGACCGAACGGGTCGCGAATCTCGACATTCAGGGGACCGATGACCGCGATGCCGCGCTGGGGCGGGCGGATGGTGTAACTCACCGCAACCGTGCCGCCGGTTCGCTGTTCCGATGCCGTACGCCGCGCGGGAGCGATGGTCGGCAGCGACAATGACGCGTCGCCGAAAGCCGGCCACGGCAGGATCTCCCGCGCGTTGGACGCGGGAGCCCAGTGCGTTCCGGTGTTCGTGATTCTCAGCGCGACCCGCGTGGATTCGCCCACCTGCACGACCGACGGCGCGAATCGTCGCGTCACCTCACACCGCGGCCGCACGACGAACACGTACGCCCATCCGACCGCCGGGAGCGCGAGCAGCAGATACCCGACCTGCGCGAGGCCCACCCTTCCCGTGCCGTAGCCGAACGCGAGCAGGAGCACCGCGATCGCGACCCACAGCCATCCCCTCGCCGTGAGTCGCGCGCTACTGCGGGCACCGCGTGACGACGTGGTGCCCATGGCGCGCGTCAGAAGTTACTCGACGGCGGCAACGGGATCGCCGTCTCGTCGAGGATGCGTTCGAGGATGTCCACGACCGGGTCGACCCCGGTGCCCGCGAACCCCGACGACGGTCGGCCAGCGGCAACCATCCGATGCGCGAATACGGGCACTACAAGAGCCGCCACGTCGTCGGGAAGCACAAAGTCGCGGCCGTGTACCGCAGCCCGTGCCTTGGCAGCGCGCACGAGTTGCAGTGCGGCGCGCGGACTCGCGCCGAGTCGCACATCGTGATGACTCCGCGTCGCCCGCGCGATCGCAACGACGTAACGCTCCACAACCGCGCTCGCGAAGACGCTCCGCGTGGTCGCGATCATGTTCGCCAGCTCCGTCGAATGCACTACCGGTGTGAGCGAGTCGAGTGGACTCGAGAGGTCGCGCATCCGGATCATCGACAATTCGGCATCCGCGTCAGGATATCCCATTGAAATGCGCGCCATGAAGCGGTCGCGTTGGGACTCCGGCAGCGGATAGGTGCCCTCCATCTCAATCGGGTTCTGGGTAGCGACGACGGTGAACGGCGACCCGAGCTGGTAGGTGTTGCCATCGACGGTGACCTGGTGCTCTTCCATGCACTCCAGCAGCGCTGATTGCGTTTTCGGACTCGCGCGATTGATCTCATCGCCGATCACGATGTTGGCGAAAACCGGCCCCGGCTTGAACTCGAACGCGCGCTCGCCCTGGTCATAGACCGAAACGCCCGTGATATCCGCCGGGAGCAGATCGGGCGTGAACTGGATGCGCGAAACCGAGCAGTCGACGGTGCGAGCGAGCGCCCGCGCAAGCATTGTCTTGCCAACGCCGGGAACGTCTTCGATGAGAAGGTGCCCCTCGGCGAAGAGCACAGTGAGGGCGAGTCCGATGGCCTCGGGCTTGCCATCGATGACGGTAGCGATGCTCGACGTGATGGCGTTCGACAACCGCACGAATTCGGCGGAGTCCATGACCTGGGCCGCCGTGCCGTCTGCCGTCATCCGCTCGCCGTCAAGCCGATTTGTGATTTCGCTCACCTTCCGAGTCTGCCACTCGACCGCCGCCGAGACACCTGCCAATGTGCCGAGTCTCTGTACGGTGGGTGACTATGCGAATCACCGTCCTTTCGGGAGGCGTGGGCGGCGCCCGCTTTCTCCGCGGCGTGCGCGAATCGGTGCGGCAGACGCACCCGGATGGCGTCGGCGGATCAACCGCGACAGTGACCGCGATCGTGAACACGGGTGACGACATGTGGCTCACGGGTCTGCGAATCGCTCCCGACCTCGACTCGATCATGTACACCCTCGCGGGCGAGAACGACGACGAGCGCGGCTGGGGACGCATCGGCGAGAGCGAACGCGTGAGCGCCGAACTACGCGCGTATGGCGTGGGATGGCCGTGGTTCACTCTCGGCGACCTCGACCTCGGCACGCACATCACCCGCTCACACTGGCTGCGCGAAGGTATGCCGCTCAGCGCGGTGACCGCCCGCATCACGGCGCGGTGGCCTCTTGGCGTCACTCTCCTGCCGATGACCGACGACGAGGTCGAGACGCACGTGCGCGTTCGTGGCGGCGGTGGTGGTACGAGCGGGTCCGTCGATTCGGTCACGGAGATGCACTTCCAAGAATGGTGGACGAGGCACCGGGCGTCGCTGCCCGCACTCGAATTCGTGCAGCACGGAGTTTCCTCCGCCCGACCCGCGCCGGGCGTGCTCAAGGCGATAGCGACCGCCGACGTCGTGCTCATTGCGCCGTCGAATCCGGTCGTGTCGATCGGCACAATTCTGGGCATCCCCGGGATCCGCGAGGCGCTCGCCGTGACGGCGGCCCCCGTCGTCGGGGTCTCCCCGATCATCGGAGGCTCCGTCGTGCGCGGAATGGCGGATGCCTGCCTCGACGCGATCGGAGTCGACACCGCCGCTGACGCGGTGGCTCTGCATTACGGGGCCCGGGCATCCGGTGGTCTTCTCGATGCGTGGCTCGTCGACGACGTCGACGCCGCGGTCGTCTCCGTCGTCGAGGAAGCGGGTATCCGATGTCGCGCGGTGCCGCTCTGGATGCGCGATACACACACGTCGACAGCCCTCGCCGCCGCCGCCCTCTCCCCCCTCCCCTCCGTCGAGTGAGCAGTTTCGGCTCTTAAATCGGCGGTTTAGGAGCAGAAACTGCTCACCCGACGGACGGGAGACGGAGGGGAGGGGGACTGCAGGGGAGGTAGGGTGGGGGAATCGGTTTTGGGCCTGGCTTTGGGCTTGTCGTTGCGAGAGAGAGCAACACCCTGTGAGCGACTGGATCCCCACCGAATCCGCCATGCGCCGAGCACTCAAGCGCGCGGAAACCGGCGTCACGATCGATGCGACCGAAGCCGAGACGCTCATGCACGCGCGCGGCGACGACCTCGATCGCCTCCTCACTGTGGCCGGCCGGATGCGCGACTCCGGCCTCGAGCGCACGGGGCGCCCTGGCGTCATCACCTACTCTCGCAAAGTCTTCATCCCCGTCACGCACCTGTGTCAAGACCGCTGCCACTATTGCGCTTTCGTGAAGACTCCGACGCAACTCGCGCGCGAAGGCAAGGCGTTATTCATGTCGCCCGACGAGATCCTCGCGGTCGCCCGGAGCGGCGCCGCCCTCGGTTGCAAGGAAGTGCTTTTCACCCTCGGCGACCGGCCGGAGGAGCGCTGGCCCGAGGCCCGCGACTGGCTCGACGCCAACGGCTACGACTCGACTGTTGCCTACCTCCGAGCCATGGCGATCCGCATCATGGAGGAGACCGGCCTTCTCGTGCACATGAACCCCGGCGTCATGACCTGGGAGGAACTGCAGCGTCTGAAGCCCGTGTCGCCGTCGATGGGGATGATGCTCGAGACCACCTCCACCCGCCTGTTCACCGAAAAAGGGCGGGCGCATTTCGGCTCACCCGACAAGGATCCGGCCATCCGTCTTCGCGTGATCGAGGATGCCGGACGCAGCAACATTCCGTTCACCACCGGCCTGCTGCTCGGCATCGGCGAGACCTACGCCGAGCGTGTCGAGGGCCTGTTCGCGCTCCGGGCCGCAGCACGCCGCCACGGTCACATCCAAGAGGTGATCATTCAGAACTTCCGGTCAAAGATGTCGACCGCGATGATGCGCCGCGACGACCTGCCACTGCCCGAATACATCGCCGCGGTCGCCGTGTCGCGCGTCGTGCTCGGCCCGAGCATCCGCCTGCAAGCCCCCCCGAACCTCACCGACGAAGCCGAGCTCACTGCTCTCATCCGGGCGGGCATCGACGACTGGGGCGGGGTATCGCCGCTCACTCCCGACCACGTCAATCCTGAACGTCCGTGGCCGCACATCCACGAGCTGGCGAGACTCACGGATGCCGCCGGCTACACCCTGCGCGAGCGCCTGACCGTGCACCCTCATTTCGTTCGCGGCGAGGAGCCGTGGCTGGATCCGCGCCTGCTCCCCCACGTGCGGGCTCTCGCCGGAGCCGATGGCCTCGCCGTGGAGGGTCGCGTCCCCGTCGGCACACCCTGGCAGGAACCCGACCCGTCGTGGACGGGTTCGGGGCGCGTGAACCTGCACACCGAGATCGACGAGACAGGCCGTTCGACCGACCGGCGCAGCGATTTCGAGGATGTCTACGGCGACTGGTCGGAGCTTCGCGAGACGGTCGGCGACACTCGCCGCACACCCGGATCGTCCGGCGATCCTGCCGTGCGTGCGGCGCTTCTGCGTGCCGAGTCCGATCCCGCTGGTCTCAGCGACGCCGAATACCTCGCGCTACTCGGAGCCGAGGGCTCAGACCTCGACGCGCTCGCAGCACTCGCCGATCGAGTGCGCCACGACACGGTCGGCGACCGCGTCGGTTACGTGGTCAACCGCAACATCAATTTCACCAATGTCTGCTACACCGGATGCCGGTTCTGCGCGTTCGCTCAGCGGCGCTCCGACGCCGACGCGTTCACGCTCTCGATGAAACAAGTGGGCGACCGGGTCGACGAAGCGTGGTCGATCGGAGCCACCGAGATCTGCATGCAGGGCGGCATTCACCCCGATCTGCCGGGCACTGCCTACTTTGACCTCGCCCGCGAGGTCAAAGCACGACAGCCCGACATCCATCTGCACGCCTTCAGCCCCATGGAGATCGTGAACGGCGCCGCCCGCACCGGGCTCTCCTACGCCGACTTTCTCGCCGAGGCGAAAGCCGCGGGACTCGACACGATTCCGGGCACGGCCGCCGAGATCCTCGACGACGAGGTGCGTTGGGTGCTCACGAAAGGAAAGCTGCCCGCCTCAGAATGGATCGAGATCGTGTCTACCGCGCACCGGCTCGGGATCCGTTCGTCGTCGACGATGATGTACGGGCACGTCGACAACCCCTCGCACTGGGTCGGCCATTTGCGCACGATCGCGCGAATCCAGGATGACACCAACGGCTTCACCGAGTTCGTGCTGCTGCCGTTCGTTCATATGAACGCTCCGGTATATCTCGCCGGTGTCGCGCGGCCGGGTCCGACGCCCCAGGAAAACAGAGCCGTGCACGCCGTTGCCCGACTCATGTTGCATGGCCGCATCGACCACATCCAGACCTCATGGGTGAAGCTCGGCACCGAGGGCACCCAGCTCATGTTGCAAGGCGGTGCGGATGACGTGGGCGGCACCTTGATGGAGGAAACGATCAGCCGCATGGCTGGTGCCGACAACGGCTCGGAGATGACGGTCGATCAACTCGAGGCGCTGACGAGCGCTATCGGACGCCCGGCGTACCAGCGCACGACGACATACGGCCAACCGACGTCGGAGCGCCGCCGCATTGCCCGCGAGCACGCGACATCGGGGTTCGCCGCGACCGGTCGTTCACTGCGCCTGTTGCCTCTCGACGTGGCTCGCAACTGATTCCGTCCGCGGCAACTAGCCGCCGGACGCGAGCCGATGAGTGGTGAGCGCCGCCCGAGTCCACGGGCCCAGTCGCTCCGCGAGCGCGCTCAGATCTTCCCGAGTGTCGACGTCGGAGCGGAGCCCGGATGACCGGGGCAGATCTACTTCGACGTAACCGGCCGCCCGATGTGCCGCCCTCGATCCCGGGCCGAAGGCGGGCGAGTGGCACTCGCCGCGCAGGGAAGTGATGAGCGTTGTGCCGGTGCCGGCGGCATCCGGAACCATCGCACGCTCGTGTCGCTCGGCCGCGCGGAGCGCCGCGCCGAGTTCGTTCGGGCGCAGCGCCGGAAGGTCACCCAGGAGCACAGCAACAGCACCCGGTTCGTGGCGGGAGGTGTCCCGCGCGCCGTCGTCGCCCTCGCAGAAACCCCCGTTGTGCAGGACCGCACGGATGGCCGCGTTGAGCCCGGCGCCCGTGTCCTGCACAACGCTGACCGGAGCTCGGGCGACGCCCGGTTTTCGGGCCGGTTCGCTCTCGTTGTGCAGGACCGTGGAGATGCCCGCCGACGCGCGGTCTCCAACGTCCTGCACACCGGGGGGAAGCGACGCGGCGGGACGCGACACGACTACCAGCGACGCGGCGGCACTCGTCACGACGACGACTCTCGCCACCCCGGGTGCAGCTGCAGCTGCGTCGATTGTGTCGAGAGCAATCGCGAGCGCGAGATCCGCTGGCGCGTTGAGCCGGGACTTCGCCGACGACGTGCCCTTCACCGGGATGATGACGGTCCAGTCAGTTGCCATCGGCGCCGCCCAGCTCTGTACCGGCTGCGATCGCGGCAGCGCCACCGTGATCGGCATCGCCCGCCGAGCCGGCGCGCAAGCCAGCAGCAAATCCGGCCCGCCACGCCTCGTCGCTGCCGGAACGAAACATGTCCTTCTCGCTCGGCCGGATGAGCACGCGCGCGCCGGGCGCGTCTGCCGCCAGCAGATGCCCGAGGCCGCGCACGACCGCGACGGGAAGCCCGCCACTCTTGCCCTTGACGAGGTCGGCCGCCGCCGCGATCTCGTCGCCGACCGCGGGCAGGGTCACGTCGAGCCGGCGCCCGTGCCCGTCGAGCGTTCCGCGGATGTCCTGCACAACGTGAACCCCGCTCGCGCCGATTGCGACATCGGTCTGACCCTCCCGCCACGGTCGACCGAGCGTATCGGTGACGATCACCCCGAGACGGATGCCGAAGCGCGTCTCGAGCGCCGTTCGCAGGCGGGCCGCCGACGCGTCCGGGTCTACCGGAAGCAGCAGCACCGTTCCCTCCGGAGTGTTCGACGCGTCGACCCCCGCTGCCGCCGCGACGATGCCGAGCCGGTTCTCGACGATGCGGGTCACGCCGCCGGGGTATTCACGGGTGGCCACCACGCGCACCGTCTCGTCGCTGATAGCCTGCTCGCGACCGGCCGCCGAAACGACACGATTTTCCGCCTTGGAGACGATCTTCGAGGTCACGGCGAGGATGTCGCCGTCAGTGAGCGCGGCACCGTCCGCAACCGCGGCGTCGCCGATGATTGTGCCGAGATCATCATTCGGCACGATTTCGGGAATTCCCGACAGGGCGAAGACGGTGAGCATCAGCGTTCCAATTTCGGCAGCACCTCGCGCGAGAAGACGTCGATCCACTCGCGCTGGTTTCGCCCGACGTTGTGCAGATAGATCCGATCGAAGCCCAGGTCGAGATACCGCTGGATGCTCGCCCGGTGCTCGTCCGGATCATCCGAGATCAGCATCCGGCCCTCAAAATCGTCAGCACGAACAAGTCGTGCGAGCTGCTCGAGCTCGAATGGCGACCGCACATCGCTCTTGGGGAAGCGCATGCCGCCATTGGGCCACTCGGTCATCGCATTCGCGAGCGCATCCTCTCTCGTCGATGCCCACGACACGTGCAATTGCAACACTTTCGGCATGCGCGTCGGATCCTTTCCGACCTCTCTCGCTCCGGTGGCAAAGCGCTCAAGCAGCAGCGCGATCTTCTCGGGCGGCGCTCCGACGGTGATGAGTCCGTCGGCACTCTTTCCCGCCCGCCGAGCGGTGACCGGGCCCGCGGTTGCCACCAGAATCTCGGGCGCGACCTCCGGCATTGTCCAGAGTCTCGTGGTCTCGAGTCTGTAGAACTGACCGGCGTGCTTCACGTCGCGACCGGCGAGCGACGCGGTGAACAGTTTCTGGATGATGTCGATCGCCTCGAACATGCGGTTGATACGTTCCGCCGCTTCAGGCCAGTACTGGCCGACGATGTGTTCATTGAGCGCTTCGCCCGAGCCGATGCCGAGCCAGTGTCGGCCGGGATACATCGCCGCCAACGTGGCCGACGCTTGCGCGACCATTGCGGGATGCCAGCGGAACGTCGGCGTCGTCACCCCGGGGCCGAGGTCGCCGGTGGTGCGTTCGCCCACCGCGGCGAGCACATTCCAGACGAAAGAACTCTGCCCCTGCCGCGGCACCCATGGCTGGAAGTGGTCGGCCGCCATCACGCCGGAAAATCCTTTGCTCTCGGCGTAGGCGGCGAGCGCAACGGCCTCGGTCGGATGGAATTGCTCGAGCGCGGCCGCGAATCCGATTGTCGCAGGGCTCATGAAGTCGGCGTCACCGGCAACGCCCGCAGTCGCGGTGCGAGATCGCGCTCGAACAGTTCGAGAAATCGGGTCTGGTCGCCGCCCGGTGCGTGGAAGACGAGGTGATTGAAGCCGGCGTCGACGTATGCTGCGATCGACTCGACCACGGCATCCGGATCAGAACCCACGATCCACCGCGACGCGATCTGCTCAATGGGCAGGGCATCCGCTGCCTTCTCCATCTCGACCGGATCGGTGATGTCGTGTTTCTGCTCTTTCGACAACGCGAGCGGCGCCCAGAACCGCGTGTTCTCGAGCGCGAGTTCCGCATCCGCGTCGTAGGAGAGTTTGATCTCGATCATGCGATCGAGCGCGTCAAACGAGCGTCCGACCTTGCTGGCGCCTTCCTTAACTGCCGGCACCAGCTGCTCGGTGTACAGCTCCATGCCTTTGCCTGAGGTGCAAATGAAACCGTCGCCGGCTCGACCTGCGTAGCGCGCCACCATCGGCCCGCCCGCCGCAATATAGACCGGAATGCCGCCCTCAGGCCGGTCATAGATCGATGCGTCGTGCGTCGAGTAGTACTCGCCCTCGAAGTTCACACGGTGCTCGCTCCACAGTGCGCGCATGAGCTGCACCGCCTCGCGCAAGCGGGCAAATCGCTCTCTGAATTCTGGCCAGTCCTGCTCGCCAGCTCCGCGGAATCCGGTCGCGATCTCATTGAGCGCTTCACCAGTGCCGACGCCGAGCATGATGCGCCCCGGGTACAAACACCCCAGCGTCGCGAAGGCCTGGGCGATCACGGCGGGGTTGTAGCGAAACGTCGGGGTCATCACCGAGGTGCCGATGCGAATGCTGGTGGTGCGCTCCCCCACGGCAGCCATCCATGCGAGCGAGAACGGCGCGTGCCCGCCTTGGTCGCGCCAGGGTTGGAAGTGGTCGCTCACCGCGACGCTCTGCATGCCGTGCGCCTCCGCGGCGACAGCGATCTCCACGAGTTCCCGCGGGGCGAATTGTTCAGCGGATGCCTTGTATCCGAGCGTCAGGGCCATGAGTCCATTCTGCCCCTCGGCTCTACCTCACGCGCGCTGCAGGAATGACGCGACGGCCTTCGGCACGTACGGGCTCACGTCTCCGCCGAGCGCGGAGACCTGCCGCACCAACGAACTCGACACAAAGGAGTTGGCGGGATCGGGGAGCACGAAGACCGTCTCCACGTCGGCGAGGTGACGATTCACGACGGCCATCGGGGTCTCGTAGTTGACGTCGACGGCGGAGCGAAGGCCCTTCACGATTACGGATGCGCCGACGTCGGTGCAGTAGTCCACGAGCAGTCCGACGCTCCACGACGTCACCGTGATGCTGCCGGCCAGCCGAGCGTCGTCGATCGATTCCTGCAAGAGCGAGACCCGCTGAGAGATGGGCAGAAGGGCCTGCTTTTCGGGGTTGTGCACCACGAGCACGTGAAGCTCGTCGAAGATGCGGGCCGCTCGCCCGATAACGTCGATGTGGCCCAGAGTAACCGGGTCGAACGACCCAGGAACGACGGCGATCCTGTTCATCCCGCCACCCTATCGGCTCGTCGTTACCGTTTTGTGACGGTTAGCTGACAGCGCCTGTGCCATGATCACACCGCGATCGTGTCGAAGGAGGCAGGCGCTGGTGAACTGCTGTACTGGTCGGCGTCACGTGTGCGCGGCGTCATGAAGATCCTCGTGGTCGAGGACGATGTCAGGATCGCCGACATCGTGCGGCGCACACTTTCGGAGGCCGGCTATGCGGTGGATGTGCGCCACACCGCCCCCGCCGCCGTGGAAGCTTTCGAGATTGAGACGTACGACCTCGTTGTGCTCGACCTGCTGTTGCCGGGGATGCCACACGGCGGTCTCGATGTTTGCCACCGCATCCGCGCGATCAATGACACGACGCCGATTCTGATGCTCACCGCGATCGACGCCACGCGAAGCAAGGTCGAGTTGCTCGATGCTGGGGCCGACGACTACCTCGTCAAGCCGTTTCGGATCATCGAACTCCGCGCGCGCGTGCGGGCACTGCTGAGGCGGGCTCCGCGAGCGCAGCACCTCAGGTTGGAAGCGCAAGGCGTCACTCTCGATCCGGCAACAAGAACGGCGCACCGCTCGGGTCGCCGGATCCCGCTTACCGCAAAGGAGTATGCGGTGCTGGAGTACCTTATGCGCAATGCGGGCACGATCATCAGTTCGAGCGAGCTGATCGATCACGCGTGGGATTCCAACTATGACGGTTTCAGCAACGTGGTGCAGACCTACATTCGGTACCTGCGCCAGAAACTGAATGAGCCGGGCGAAGCCGACGTCATCGAAACTCGGCGCGGCGCCGGCTATGTGATCGAGCGAGACTCGTGATCTTCCGCAGGGCGCTCATGCGGTTGACGATCGCCTACACGGTCGTGCTTCTGGTCATGTTCGCCGCTTTCGCAATCGGCGTCTATGCGTTCGTCGCCAGCGCCTTCGACTTCGATGCGATCGATGTCGACGAGGAGATCGCGATCGATGCGGCGGACGTCGGTTTTGCCACCCTGAGGCGGGGACTGGAGATCGGATTCGCCATTCTCGTCGTCATCGCCCCGATCGCCAGCTACCTCATGGCGCGAGCGGCGCTGCGCCCGATCAAACGCAGCTACGACCTGCAACGCGCCTTTGTTGACGGCGCATCCCACGAGCTACGCACGCCCCTCAGCGTCATCCGCGGTGAGCTCGAGTTGTCGCTGACCCGGGCCCGCACACCCGCTCAATACCGTCGTGCTATTGCCACGTCGGTCGAGGAAGTCGACGGCCTCATTCACCTCGCTGACGACCTCCTGCTTCTGTCTCGCGACACCCTCGCCGACTTGGAATCGACATTCGAGACGGTCGATCTGCACGAGCTCGCGAAATCGGTGGTCTCAACAACGTCCGCGGCGGACGGCGGGCATGCAGTGACCGTCGAGTCCACATCGACCGCGCCCATCCGCGTCACCGGGTCGCCGGAGCTTTTGCGGCGAGCGCTCCAGAACGTGGTCGACAACGCGCAAAAATACTCACCCGTCGGCAGCCCGATCACCGTCCGAACCGGGCTCTTCCAGAATTCCGGCGTAATCGAGGTGCGGGATTCGGGATCCGGCATGACGGCAACCGACGTGGCTCACGCGTTCGAGCGGTTCTGGCGGGCCGATGCTGCGCGGACGCAACGCGGACACGGGCTCGGCCTCGCCCTGGTGCGCCACATCATCCGCGCGCACAGCGGAGACGTGACGATCACCTCACAACCGGGTACGGGCTCGATAGTGAGGTTGACTGTCCCGCTTCGAGACGGCTGACCGCGTCAGCTCTTCGCGAGAAACGCCTGCTCCGCGTCGTCCAGCCGCCTGCCGAGCGCTTCGGCAAGCGCCTGGTGGCGGTCGAGGGTCGGGTCGCCTGCGAGAACTTCGGATGCGGACTGCCGCGCATCCAGAATAATCTCTCCATCGCGGGCAACCCGCAGCAAGCGCAGCGACGAGCGTCCTCCTGACTGCACACTGCCAAGCACGTTACCCTCACGGCGAAGCTCGAGGTCGACCTGCGCGAGCTCGAACCCGTCGAGCGTCGCTGCGACCGCGTCGACGCGCTGGCGGGCGATCGACTCCTGCTCTGCGGCCGTAACCAGCAAACACAGTCCAGGCACGCCGCCGCGGCCGACGCGACCGCGCAACTGGTGCAGCTGGGAGACGCCGAAGCGATCGGCGTCGAGCACGACCATGGTCGAGGCGTTGGGCACGTCGACGCCCACCTCGATGACGGTCGTCGCCACCACGACCTGAACGTGGCCGGCAGCGAAACCGCGCATCACGGCGTCTTTCTCGTCGCTCGACATCCGCCCGTGCAACTGCTCGATGCGGGCTCCCGCAAGACTCGGGGTGCTCCGCACGAGGGCGAGAGTGTCGGTGACGTTGGCGATCACCCGGGGCGCGTCGCCGCGATCCGCGCCCGCGTCGGCATCCGGATCGGGATCACCGTCGTCTTCGCGCTGGGCTCCGTCGATTGCCGGGCACACGACGAAGGCCTGTCGCCCCTGGGCGAGCTCCTCGGCGATGCGCTCCCAGACGCGTGGCATCCAACCGGGGCGCTCGGCGAGCGGCACGACGTGGGTAGTGATTCCAGCGCGACCAGCCGGCAGTTCGGCAATCGTCGACACGTCGAGGTCGCCGAACACGGTCATCGCCACCGTGCGCGGAATCGGCGTGGCCGTCAGCACGAGCACGTGCGGCGGGCGCTCGCCCTTCAGGCGCAACGCCTCACGTTGCTCGACGCCAAATCGGTGCTGCTCATCGACGACCACGAGCCCAAGGTCGTAGAACGATACCGCCTCGCCCAGCAGGGCGTGCGTGCCGATCACGATGGATGCCCCGCCCGAGATCGCATTCAACATCGCCTTGCGACGCTCAGCCGTTGAGAGCTGGCCCGTGATGAGCGTGGGCCGAAGGTGTGCGGCGCGGTCGGGACCGAGGGTGGCGACGATCGATCGGAGATGCTGGGCTGCAAGCACTTCGGTGGGCGCGAGGAGCGCCGACTGGCCCCCGCTATCGGCAACGGTGAGCATGGCCCGAAGCGCCACGAGCGTCTTTCCCGACCCGACCTCGCCCTGCACGAGTCGGTTCATTGGCGCCGTCGACGCGAGGTCGCGTGCGATCTCCTCGCCCACGAGCCGCTGGTCGCCGGTGAGAACGAATGGCAGGTCCGCGTCGAAGCCGGCCGCTATCGGCCCGGGGCGCCGTGGCGTCGCTGGGCGTTCCCGCAAGGCGGCGCGCTGGCGAAGGAGCGCCGCCTGGAGGACGAACGCCTCCTGAAAACGCAAGGAGGCCCTGGCCGCCTTCCAATCGGCGTCGTTCTCGGGTCGGTGAATGCGTTCGATGGCGTCATTGAAACTGACGAGACCGCGTTCAGCGCGAGCGTCGGCCGGAACGGGGTCGTCGAGCGGCGGCAGGGTGTCGAGCACGACACCGATCGCCTTTTGGAGTTGCCAACTTGCCACGGTCGCCGTGGCGGGGTAGAGCGGGATCGGCTGCTGCGTCCAGCGCTTCGCCGCCGAATCGGGCCCGCCATCGCCGCCGAGCGGGGTGGTTGATTCGAACAGTTCATAGTCGGGGTGAGCGAGCTGCCGGGCACCGCGATAGTCGCCCACCTTGCCCGCGAAAATGCCGCGCGCGCCCGGCGTGAGTTCCTTCTGGCGCCACGCCTGGTTGAAGAAGGTGAGGGTGAGGATTCCCTTGCCATCGCCAATCTTCACCTCGAGGATCGACCCACGACGCGCGCGCATGGCCCGCTCTCGCGTCTCGAGAACCTCGGCGACGATCGTGACATTGCTGTTGAGTTCGAGTTCGCTGAGCGCCGTGAGCTCGCCGCGCTGGGCGTAGCGACGAGGATAATGGCTGATGAGGTCCCCCACGGTGACGAGCCCGAGCCCTTTCTTCAGCGCTGCCGCCGTGCGACCACCGAGCGCGTTGCCCAGAGCGGTGTCGAGCGGTGAGGTCACGAATCGAGCGTAACCGCCTAGCGCGCCGGTAATGGTGCCGTTCAGAGCGAGAAGCGGTATCCGTTCGCCTCCGCGCGCGCCGGTAGCGTAGGGGCGTGACGCGCATCATCTCGGGCTTCGCCGGATCCCTTCCCCTCGCCGTTCCATCCGCGGGCACTCGCCCGACGAGCGACCGCGTGCGCGAGGCCATCTTCTCGGCGCTCGACGCCCGCGACATCATCGCCGGCGCGACGGTGCTCGACCTCTACGCCGGCACCGGCGCCCTGGGTTTGGAAGCCGCGTCGCGGGGCGCCGCCCAGGTGACGCTCGTTGAGAAAGCGGCGAACGCGGCCAACGTCGCAAAGAAGAACGCGGCGCGCATCCGAGATCGGGCGCCCGCCGGTTCTCCCGTGCGCATCGAGGTCGTTTCTCAGGCGGTGTCGTCGTTTCTCCGCACCGGCCCGGGCGTTGTCGCATTCTGGAACATCGTCTTCATGGATCCGCCCTACGACCTCTCGAACGCGGAAGTGGATGTCGCACTCGCGGCACTCGTGGCGCACATGACCGACGATGGGCTTCTCGTTCTCGAGCGCAGTTCTCGCTCGCCCGAGCCGGCGTGGCCCGCCGGGTTCGAACTCGAGCGCCGCAAGGACTACGGTGACACCACACTGTTCTGGGTTCGCCGCGTCGTCGAAGTCGCGACTTAGTCGTCGAGCGCTCGAATCCACCGGATGACGTCGCCGAACGCCTCCGTCGCGCCGACTGCGGTCAGCCGGTACATGCTGCGATTGCCGACTTTGGTCGACTCCACGGCGTGAACAGCGCTCAGTACCGCGAGGTGCTGGGTGACCGAGGGCTGGGCGATGCCGAGTTGAGCGGCGAGTTCGCCCACTGATCGTGTGCCGTCACTCAGCAACTCCAGGATGCGGCGACGGTTCGGGTCACCGATCGCGTGGAAGACGTCGGTTCGCGGTGAGACGTTGGGGCTCATCCCGCGCCGCCGTTCCACCCCTCGAACGGATCCCAGCCGCCTGCGCGCACATACGGGCGACCGTCGACAAGCACACCTGCCCCTGAACGCACCACGCCGATGCTGCGGAAGTTCGCGGGAAGCTGCGCATCCGAGGCGAAGGTGGCGAGAAGGCCGTGATCCTCCCCGCCGTCGAGCGCGAGTCGCGCGTCGAAGGCACCGTGTCCCACCGCCGCGGCATCCAGATCGAGGGCGACCGCACTCGCCATGGCAATGCGTCGCGCGTCGAGGGCGAGCCCGTCACTCAGGTCGAGCATCGAGGTAGCACCCGCGAGAGCGGCTGCTCTGCCGTCGGCGATTGGCGGGCGAGGCGCGAGTTGCGCACCGACCGCCTCGGGATTCGCCGACCGCACGCGCGCGGCCGCGTCGCGATCGGGTCTGCCGTCCGCCCCGACGCCGTCGGCGAAGAGAAGTTGCAGCCCGTAGGCGGCGACGCCGAGCACGCCTGCAATCGCGATCTGGTCACCGACGCGAGCGCCGGAACGCAACACCGGCGCTCGACCCTCGAGGTCGCCAAAGGCAGTCACCACGATCGTGAGCGTCGACGACACCGAGAGGTCGCCGCCCACCACTCCGCACCCCGGGGCAAGCTCGGCGCACGCCTCGCGCAGTCCGTCGGCGATGCCCTCGAGCACCGAAACCGGAGTGGCCGCTGGCGCCGCGATCGCCACGACGAGCGCGGTCGGCACCGCCCCCATCGCCGCGATGTCTGCCAGATTCGAGGCCGCGGCTTTGCGCCCAAGATCGTCGGGGGTCGACCATGCCAGGCGAAAATCCGGGCCGTGGATCAACATGTCGGTGGTGACCACGAATCGGCCGTCGGGTGCTGCCAGCACCGCGGCGTCATCGCCCGGTCCGATCAGGGCGGATGCCGCGTGCGGCAGCCGAGGAAAGATGCGCCGCAGCGCCGCGAGTTCGCCGATCGAACCCAGCGTGTCGGCGGTTGTCATGGGTTCCACGCTAGCCTGAACGGGATGTTCTCGACGCCCCGCCGCAGAGCGCTGGGTGCGCTGGCCGTTTTCACCCCGATTGTCTTCGCCGCAACTGGGTGCATGCCCGTGGTGTCGCTCGACCCGGCGCCCGACGCGATCAACCCGCTGTGCGCCGACGTGATCGTGCACCTGCCAGACAGCGCCGGCGATCTGCCGTCGCGCGAAACGAGCGCGCAGGGCACCGCCGCGTGGGGCAAGCCGACCGCGGTCATCCTCGCCTGTGGGGTCGACGTGCCGAGGGCATCGGCGCTCCCGTGCGTCACCATCGACGGGATCGACTGGCTGCAAGACGAGTCGCGCTCACCGCAATACCTTTTCACGACCTTCGGACGAGAGCCGGCCGTGCAGGTGCTCATCGACACCGACGCGGTGACGCCCGCTGGCGCGTCCGTGGCACCGGGACTCGTTCTCAACGACCTCGCGAGCGCCGTGTCGGGCACCAAGCGAAATGGCATCGAGTGCACAGGACGATTTGCCGGTGAACGGAGCTAACGAACCGCTTCGAGCCCCAACTGAATGAGCTCGTCAATGAGTTGCGGGTAGCTCATCCCGCTCGCGATCCAGCACTTGGGGAACATCGAGATCGGAGTGAATCCCGGCATCGTGTTCACCTCGTTGACCACGAAGCCTGACTCCGTCAGGAAGAAGTCCACACGGGCAAGCCCAGAGCCGTCGATCGCGGCGAAGGCGCGCTCCGCGATGCGTTGCATCTCGGCGAGTTCACCGTCGCGCAACAGTGCCGGACAGACAAGGTCGACGCCGGGCGCGTCCAGGTACTTCGCAGCGAAGTCGTAGAACTCACGACCGGACACCACGATCTCGCCGGCGAGGGATACCCGGGCCGGTGCTCCCCCGCGCCCGCCGATCACGGCACACTCGATCTCGCGACCCGCCATGGCTTTCTCGATCAGCGCCGCCTTGTCTTCGGCGAGCGCTACGTCCATCGCCGCATCGAGGTCGTCCCACGATGTCACTTTGGTGACCCCGACCGACGAGCCGGCACGTGCCGGTTTGACGAACACCGGCAGCCCGAGCCCGCGCGCTCTGCTGCGGATGTGCTCGGGGTCGCGGGTCCACTCGGTGCGAGTTGCCGCGACCCACGGGGCGACCGAGATCCCGGCGCCGACGAGCGCGGTCTTGGTGAAGTGCTTGTCCATCCCGAGCGCGGAGGCGAGCACGCCGTTACCGACGTAGGGGATGCCGATGAGTTCGAGCATCCCTTGAATGGTTCCGTCTTCGCCGAACGGTCCGTGCAGGATCGGGAAGACGATGTCGACATCGCCGAGGCTGCGCACGGTTCCGTCGACGTCGACGACGGTGAACTCCCGCGTGGTCGCGCTGTCGGGGAAGCGCACGCGCGAGCCGTTATCGCGAACTTCCGGAAGAGCATCCGGGGTCAGGGTGAAGCGCTCCGGGTCATCGTCTTCAAGCACGAAGGCACCGTCGCGCGTGATTCCGATCGGGATGACGATATAGCGATCGCGATCGATCGACGAGAGAACTCCTCCCGCGGTCGCACAACTGATGGAGTGTTCTGACGACCTGCCGCCGAAGAGGAGAGCCACCGTCAGTCGGGCGGGTTGTTCGATGATCGCTATTCTCCTTGGGGCATCGGATCCGTCGTGAGGTGCGGGGCGATGTCCCGCGGGTTCAGCGTACCGGCCAGCACCTCCGCGACCTGGCTCACGATCGGCATTTCGACCCCCTTGGCCAGGGCGAGTTCCAACACCGGCGCGACGGACGCGAGCCCCTCAGCCGTCTGGTTCATCTGCTTCACCACGTCGGTGAAGCTGTAACCCTGTCCGAGCAGGCGACCGGCGGTGTTGTTGCGCGACAGCGACGACTCGCAGGTCGCGATGAGATCGCCGAGCCCCGCGAGGCCCGCGAGTGTTTCGGGACGGGCGCCGAAAGCCACCGCAAAATCGGTCATTTCAGCGAGACCGCGCGTGATGATCGACGCCTTGGTGTTCTCGCCGTAGCCGACCCCGTCGACGATGCCGATAGCCACCGCGATCAGGTTCTTCAGCACTCCGCCGAACTCGGTGCCGATCACATCGGTGTTGACGAAGGAACGGAAGTACGGATTCGTGGCGAGCAACGCCACGGCGGTCGCGGTATCGAGGCTCTCCGAGGAGATCACGGCGGCGGTCGGCTGCTCTTTCGCGATCTCGAGCGCGAGGTTGGGTCCGGATGCGACAGCCACGCGATCAGCGCCGATGTCGAGTTGCTGCAGGATCACCTCGCTCATTCGCATGCCGGTCGAACGCTCGACCCCCTTCATCAAGGAGATTACGATCGTGTCGTCTGTTATCAGGTCGCGAATCGCACCGAGATTATCCCGAAGCGACTGGCTTGGCACCGAGACAAAGACGTAGCGCGCGCCGTCCAGAACCTCCGGCAGACGGGAGCTCGCCCGCAACGACCGCGGAAGATTGATGCCGGGGAGGTAATCGCTGTTGCGCTTGGATTCCGAAATCTCTCGGGCGAGCTCGGGGCGCCGCGCCCACAGGCACACCTCCGAACCGCCATCGGCGAGGATCTTCGAGAACGTCGTGCCCCACGAGCCCGCGCCGAGCACGGCAACTTTCGATCGGGGAACGGCGTCAGCGCCGACGATCGGAATGTCACTGTTCAAAATCGCCCTGTCTCGGCTTGGTTGTTCTTCGTCGGATCCCAGCGGGCAGCCGGAGCTTTCTCGTTGCGGATGTCTTCGACGAGCGCGGTGATCGCGGCCATCACGACCGCTGTTGCTTCAGTGAGGGTTTGCGTGTCCAGCGGCCGGCCGGCAAAGGCCGACAGGTCGACAGGATCGCCAATCTTCGACACGATGGTCTTGCGGGGGAACACGCTGATCTTCTTCGCGTAGCGCGGCATGACCTTCTGGGTGCCCCAGTGCGCCGCCGGAATGATCGGCACGCCCGCCGACAGCGCCATCCGCACCGCACCGGACTTCCCGCGCATCGGCCACAGTTCGGGGTCGCGCGTGAGCGAACCCTCGGGATAGATGATCACTGCGTGGCCATCAGACGCCAGCTTGCGGGCGGATGCCAAAGGGTCGTTGGTTCGCGTCGCCCCAGCGCGGTCGACGGGGATCTGACCCGTGGCTCGAAGCACCGCGCCGACCACAGGAATGCGGAACAGCGACGCCTTGGCGAGAAAGCGCGGCACTCGCCCGAGCCGCCACATCACGATCCCCATGATGACGGGATCGATCTCGCTGTAATGGTTCGGTGCGAGCACGAAAGCGCCGGTCTTCGGCATTTTGTGCCCGTCAATCACGCGGTAGCGCGTGATCGCGTACATGAACGGCAGCACCACCAGTGCGAGCACGCGCCAGACAAAGGTCTTTTCCGGGCGCTGCCTCGACGGTGAGGCCGGCGACCCGGTAGCGGCAGTCGTCACGCGCGCCGCTATCCCTCGTACTCGAAATCAGCCCCGAGCAAGCGGAGCTTGTCGATGAAGTGCTCGTACCCGCGGCTGATGATGCCCACGTTGCTGATCGTCGACGTGCCCTCGGCCGTGAGCGCTGCGATGAGGTGGCTGAATCCTCCGCGCAGGTCGGGAACGCGGATGTCGGCGCCGTGCAGCTTGGTCGGGCCGGTGATGACAGCAGCCTGCTCCAGCGGACGACGGGGCACTCGGCGCGACAGCGACTCGAGCCCTGACTGGTGCACCTCGATGTCGGCACCCATCTCGACAAGCGCATCGGTGAAGCCGAAGCGGTTCTCGTAGACGGTCTCATGCACGACCGAAACGCCTATGGCCTTGGTCAAGGCGACGATGAGCGGCTGCTGCCAGTCCGTCATAAATCCGGGATGCACATCCGTTTCGACGACGACGGGCTTGAGCGATGTGCCCGGGTGGTAGAAGCGGATGCCGTCTTCCTCGACATCGAACGCTCCTCCGGCCTTCCGGAAGATATTGAGGAACGTCATGAGCTCCTGCTGCTTGGCGCCGCCGACGAAAACGTCGCCCTCGGTCGCCAGCGCTGCGGATGCCCAACTGGCCGCTTCGTTGCGGTCGAACAGGGCGCGGTGCGTGTAGCCGTAGAGGTGCTCTACGCCCTCGATGAAGATGACACGGTTGGGCTCGACGGTGATGATCGCGCCCATCTTCTGAAGGATGGCGATGAGATCCATGATTTCAGGCTCGATCGCTGCGTTCTTGAGCTCGGTCACGCCCTTCGCGCGAACCGCAGTCAGCAGCACCTGCTCGGTCGCTCCGACGCTCGGATACGGCAACTCGATGTGGGCGCCCTTGAGTCCGTCGGGAGCGGTAAGCCGGATGCCGTTCGGCTGCTTGTCGACGACCGCGCCGAATTCACGCAATGCGTCGAGGTGGAAGTCGATCGGGCGGTCTCCGATGCGGCATCCACCGAGGTCGGGGATGAACGCCTCACCGAGACGATGCAGGAGCGGGCCGCAGAACAGGATCGGGATGCGGCTGCTGCCCGCGTGGGCGTCAATCTCGGCGAAGTGCGCGCTCTCGACGTTGCGTGGGTCGAGCAGGAGCTCACCCGGCTCGGGGCTGGTAACGAGCACACCGTGCACTTCGAGGAGTCCGCGCACGACCTCGACGTCGCTGATAGCGGGAACGTCCTTCAGCAGGCTCTCGGTCTCACCGAGCAGCGCGGCGACCATCGCCTTTGTGACGAGGTTCTTCGCGCCGCGCACCTCAATGCGCCCGCGCAATGGTTTGCCGCCGTGGATAACGATCCGGTCGGACTTCAGCCCGACCCGCTCACCGGCCTTTTGGGCATCCTTCAAGAGAGAGTTCACGTACATCACCTTTGACTATCGAACGGGGAGCGTCGTCGGCCGCCAGGATTCGCGGCGGCCTTCGAACTCAGTGATCTGTGACTCGTCGCGCAGGGTGAGCGCGATGTCGTCCAGCCCTTCTAGCAAGCGCCACCTAGTGTAATCATCGATCTGGAACCCGGCGGTGAAGTCGGCGATACTCACGGTTTTCTCCGCCAGATCGACCGACATCTCGACGCCGGGATTCGCGTCGATGATCTCCCAGATGCGCTCGATGTCCTTCTCGGCGAGCTCCGCTGCAAGGAGGCCCTGCTTGCCAGAGTTGCCCCGGAAGATGTCCCCGAAGCGCGCACTCAGCACGGCCCGGAAGCCGAAGTCGTTGAGTGCCCAGACGGCGTGCTCACGGCTGGAACCTGTGCCGAAGTCGGGTCCGGCAACGAGAATCTTGGCCGCTGCGAACTCGGGTCGGTTCAAGACGAAATCCGGGTCTTGTCGCCACTGGTAGAACAGGGCGTCGTCGAAGCCCGTCTTCGTCACACGCTTCAGGAACTGCGCCGGGATGATCTGGTCGGTGTCGACGTTCGATCTCTTCAGTGGCGCCGCAACGCCCGTGACGACGGAAACTTTCTCCATCAGATGCTCCAATCCGTCGCCGCGGCGCTGACAGTCTCGGTGCTCACGTGCCCCTCCTCGACGAGGTCCCATGGGCTCGACAGCGTACCGCGGATCGCGGTCGCCGCAGCGACCAGCGGTGACACGAGGTGCGTTCGACCGCCCTTACCCTGGCGCCCCTCGAAGTTGCGGTTCGACGTGGATGCGCAGCGCTCGCCGGGAGCCAGTTGGTCGGGGTTCATTCCGAGGCACATCGAACACCCCGCGAAGCGCCACTCTGCACCGAATTCGCGCACGATCTGATCGATTCCCTCGGCCTCGGCCTCGATGCGCACTCGGGCGGACCCGGGAACGACCAACACCCGCACTCCATCGGCCTTCTTCTGGCCCTTGATAATCGACGCGAATGCCCGGAGGTCTTCGATGCGGCTGTTCGTACACGAACCCATGAAGACGGCATCGACGGGAATGCTCTTCATCGGGGTGTTCGCAACGAGATCCATGTATTCGAGCGCCCGTTCGGCCGCGGAGCGTTCGTTGGGATCGATGATTGTGGCCGGGTCGGGAACGGCGTTCGACAGCGAAACTCCCTGCCCCGGATTCGTGCCCCAGGTTACGAACGGCTCGAGTTCATTCGCGTCGAGGAATACTTCGGCGTCGAAGACAGCGTCATCGTCGGTCGCCAAGGTGTCCCAGTAGGCGATTGCGGCATCCCAATCGTCGCCCCGCGGAGCGTGCGGCCGACCGCGGAGATACTCATAGGTGATCTGGTCAGGAGCGACCATGCCAGCCCGGGCGCCCGCCTCAATCGACATGTTGCAGATCGTCATGCGGCCATCCATCGACAGGGCACGAATGGCGCTGCCTCGGTATTCGAGCACGTAGCCTTGGCCACCTCCCGTGCCGATCTTTGCGATGACGGCGAGGATGATGTCCTTGGCCGTGACGCCCGGGCGAAGCTCGCCCTCGACCGTGATAGCCATGGTCTTGAACGGCTTGAGCGGCAAAGTCTGCGTCGCGAGCACGTGCTCGACCTCGCTCGTTCCAATACCGAATGCCATCGCCCCGAACGCGCCGTGAGTGGATGTATGCGAATCGCCACACACGACCGTGATGCCCGGCATAGTGAGTCCGAGTTGCGGCCCAACGACGTGCACGATGCCCTGCTCGATGTCGCCGAGGGAATGCAACCGAACGCCGAAGTCGGCGCAGTTCGTGCGCAACGTCTCGATTTGGGTGCGGCTCGTGAGGTCAGCGATGGGCTTGTGGATCTCGAGCGTCGGGGTGTTGTGATCCTCGGTCGCGATCGTCAGGTCGAGCCTGCGCACGGGACGCCCGGCGAGGCGCAGTCCGTCGAACGCCTGCGGACTCGTCACCTCGTGGAGGAGGTGAAGGTCGATGTAGATCAGGTCAGGAGTGCCGTCCGCACCCTTGACGACCACGTGGTCGTCCCACACCTTTTCTGCCAGCGTCCTGCCCACTTCTGCCAGCGTCCTGCCCACGGAAATGCCTTTCGATCGCTATTCCTGCCGAATCACGACAGTCTAGTTCGGGCATGCCGCTAGTGCTGGATCTGCTCGACCTCACGCTTACCGGCCTTGCGCAAGTGCACGAGGCTCGCGATGGTCGCGATCGCCATTGCCCCGACGATCACGGCCAGCGAGGTCCAGGTGTCGATCTCGGGCGCCCACTTGACGCCTTCCCCGCCGTTGATAAACGGGACCTCGTTTTCGTGCAGCGCGTGCAACACGAGCTTCACGCCGATGAACGCGAGGATGAACGCGATGCCGTATTTGAGGTAGATCAGACGATCGATGAGATCACCCAGCAGGAAGTACAACTGACGGAGCCCCATGAGCGCGAAGACGTTCGCAGTGAACACGATGAACGGACTCTGCGTGATGCCGAAGATCGCGGGGATTGAGTCGAGGGCGAACACCACGTCGGTCGTGCCGATGGCGATGAACACGATGATGAGCGGGGTGAAGACCTTCTTGCCGTCGATAACGGTGCGTAACTTGGCGCCGTCATAGTCATCCGTGATCCGGATTCGCTTGCGCAGGAACGCGATAACCCTGTTCTCGCGCTCCTCCTCCTCGTCATGTCCGGTGAACGCCTGTTGGAACGCGGTGAAGAGAAGGAATACGCCAAAAATGTAGAAGATCCAGCTGAAGTTCGCGATGAGCTGTGCGCCCAGGATGATGAAGATGCCGCGGAAGATGAGCGCAAGCACAATGCCCACCATGAGCACTTCCTGCTGATACTTCTTCGGCACCGAGAATCTCGCCATGATGATGACGAACACGAAGAGGTTGTCGATCGAGAGGCTGTACTCGGTGAGCCACCCCGCAAGGAACTGGCCGGCGTACTCACCGTTGCCGACGATCAGGATGAGCAACGCGAAAATGAGCGCGAGCGCAACGTAGAAGCTCACCCACAAGGTGGACTCGCGCACGGAGGGCACGTGCGGCCGACGGTAAGCGTGAATCAGGTCAGCGACGATAATCGCGGTGAGCACGACGTACGAGGCGATTTCGAACCAGAGGGGAAGGATGAGCTCCACGGGAGTCCTTTGCGAAGTGGGGTGGGCAAAACTCGAAAGTCTCTCCCGCATCCGAGCTTCTTGAATGGATGCCGCTGACCCGGAATCGCGACGTTACGATTCGTACTGACGGATCAACGAGGTGGGATACTCCCCTTCGCTGCTCGCCATGGTACCCGAATCGCGACAGGGGAATTGACGAGTCGCCGCAATTGGTGTTAATTACCATTGACATGAATAATTCGCGGACCTACTCAATGACGAAGAGATCAGCTGCGGCAGCCCGATCTCGAGAGCGAATCCTGCGGGCCGTGGAATCACTCAGCATGGAGAGACTGTCGATGGACATCGTCCTTGCCGACGTTGCCGAGCGAGCCGACATGAGCGTGCAGACGATCTTGCGCCACTTTGGAAGTCGAGAGGCGCTGTTCGATGCCGCGGTGGAGTTCGGCAACGAGGAGGTCACGGCGGAGCGCGCCACCCCCGTCGGCAACATCCCGGAAGCGGTGCGCATCCTGATCGATCACTACGAGGCGCGGGGCGATTGGGTGATCGCGATCCTCGGACAGGAACTCAGCGAGGAGCGCATCCGAAAGATCACGACGAGCGGTCGGCTGGTCCATCGCGATTGGGTGCAGACGGTATTCGCACCGCAACTCGCCGCGTGGGACAAGGAGGACGAGCGATCAGTTGCGATCGACCTGCTCGTCGTCGCGACCGATGTGTACACCTGGAAGCTACTGCGTCGAGATCGGGCACTCGATCGCGCGAGCGTCGAAGTGCGAATCCGGCGATTGGTCGACGCGGTCGTCGCGTCAGGAAAGGGGAACTGAGATGGCTCGGATTCTGTTTGTCACGTGGGACGGAGGCGGCAACGTCGCTCCCGCAATGGTAATTGCCGCGGAGTTGCGGCGGCGTGGCGACGAGGTGCGCTTCCTCGGGCACGAAAGCCAGCGTGCGGCGATCGAGGGGGCCGGCTTCGGTTTCGCCGCTTTCTCGACGAAGCGCCCGTGGACCGCGATGGATCACAGCAATACCGCGCACTCGGTGATCGGATTTCTTCGAATGGTCACCGACAGGAGCTTGGGCGCCGACCTACTCGCCGAGGCGAAGGCGTCCCAAGCCGACCTCGTCGTGGTCGACTGCCTGCTGTTCGGGGCGCTGAACGCTGCGGCGCGCGCTGGCCTGAAGCACGTCGCCTTCATGCACTCCCTCTACGAGGCGTTCGACAAGTCCGTAGCGGGCGCATTACCGGGCCTCGTGGCGCGAATCGCCGGCCTTTCGCCGCGAAAGCTCTGGGGTTCCGCGGACGCCATCCTCGCGGCGACCGTGCGGGAACTCGACCAGCCGCCGACCGGATCAGGGATTGCACTCACATACACGGGGCCCGCGCTGCCCGTCACTTCGGGCGAAACGGGGAATGCACCAGCCGATTCCGGTGATCACCTCGTGCTGGTGAGCCTCAGCACCACCTATATCGCGAATCAAGAAGGCGACCTTCAGCGGATCCTCGACGCGCTCGCTGGCGCGCCGTATCGCGTGGTGGTGACGACCGGGCCGTCGATTGAGCCCGCCCATCTCAAGGCACCAGCGAATGCGGAGGTACGCCGCTTCGTTCCCCACGCCGAATTGATGCCGCGCGCATCCGCTGTCGTGGGACACGGCGGGCACGCGACCACGATGCTCGCTCTCGCCCATGGGTTGCCGCTCCTCATCATGCCGATGATGCCGCAGTTCGACCAAGTTTTTGTCGGCAGAGCCGTCGAGCGTGCCGGGGCCGGCGTCACGCTCGGTCGGTCAGCGCCAGCCGCGGATATCCGGGCTGCTGTCGATCGACTGATGACAGATGGACCGCATCGCGCCGCTGCTCGCAGACTCGGGGCCGACATCCGATCACGCAACGGCGCGGCAGCCGCCGCGGACTTGCTGCAACAGCTCGCGGCGCCAGCGAGGCGCGATGCGGCATGATGACTGAATGCCGACAGCTGCGATCTATGTCGAGATCCTCATCAAAGCCGACATCGATCGCATCTGGGATCTGACGCAAGAGCCATCGCTTCACCCGCGGTGGGACCTCAGGTTCTCAAGCATCGTCGCCGTCGAGGCGCTTCCTGACGGCGGACACCGCTTCAATTACGAGAAACGACTACCGTTTCATACGATTCGCGGAACAGGCACGTCGATCGGCGAACGTCATCAGTCAGACGGCACTCGAACGTCTGCGCTGAGGTTCACCACTGAAGACAAGCTCTCCCCGCTGGGGGACGGTCGCGGGTACTGGCGTTATGTGCCCTCGAGCGCGGGTGTCCGCTTCATCACGGGCTATGACTACACGCCCGGGTGGGGTCAGCTTCTCGATCGGCTCGTCCTGCGCCGGATGATCGGTTGGATGACGGCGTGGAGTTTCGATCGTCTGCGCATATGGGCCGAGACCGGCGTGGAACCTGAGCGGTGGTCGATGGCCTCCGTCCTGACAGTGTGGCGGCCAGATCGGCCACGCGCATCGCGATGTCGACGAAAGCCCCTACGCGGTCGCCCTATGGATGACGCACCGGCGACACTGGAAACGCTGGAGGCTCCGTGACGTCGATGTTCGCCACCGCACTGTCTGGCGACTTCGCTCGGCTGCATCCGATGCTTCAACGCCGATTCGGAGTGAGTGTGGCCGCTGGCTACGCGTGCGTCGGCACCGGCGTCATGACCCGTATCAGGCGCGGGCCGTGGTGGACCGTGCCGTTCCTGCGGTTGGGAAAGTTTCGAAACATTCTCATCCCCGACCACGGCGTAGGCATCCCGTTCACGGTCGAGAACTACCCTTATGTCGACCCTTTCGGCAGAGAGACCGTGACGTTCGTGCGCGAATATCGAATCGGCCGCCGTCCGAGCCGCTTCGACGCCACGATGATTCTCGCCAACGGCCGCATAGTCGACTATCTGGGCACCCATCAGCACTTGGCCGTGGATCTCGATCTGGCAGTGATGGATGATGGTTCGCTTCGCCTTCAGTCGCAGGCGCAGCGGTTCTACGAAGGACCGATCGCGTTTCGCTTTCCAATGCTGTTCAGTGGTCGCGCCGAGCTACACGAAAGCTTTGACGATGAGGCCGGTGTGTACCGAATAAAGATGGAAGTGCACAACCGATTCTTCGGCTTTCTCTTCGGCTACGAAGGTGAGTTCACGTGCGAATTCCCTGATGCCACGGACGCACCCGCACGGCTGAAGCCTGTCCGTCACGAGCGACGCGAATAGCGCGCGGCCGCGATCTGAAGCGCAGCGCTGATCCGACCAGCGCTACGAAAAGGCTTTCATGATGCTCAACACCGCCGGGGTGAGCAGCACAATGAAAAGCACGGGCAAGATGCAGAAAATGAGCGGGAAGAGCACCTTCACCGGAATCTTCATCGCCTTCTCCTCGGCGCGCTGACGTCGACGCAACCGCATCTCGGCCGCCTGCACGCGAAGCACTGCAGCGATAGCAATTCCGTAGGTATCGGCTTGCACTACCGACCTCGTGAACCGGCGCAAATCCACTGACGACGTGCGGGAACCCAGGTCTTGATAGGCGTCCTTGCGAGACCGACCGATGCTCATGTCCTGCAGCGTGCGGATGAATTCCTCCGCAAGCGGACCTTTTCCGTTGGTCGCCGCCTTTGCCATGGCGGCCTCGAAGCCCAGCCCCGCCTCGACCGCGATCGTCATCTGGTCCAAGGTGTCCGGCAACGCCTCCTGCATTGCTGTCTGGCGTTCCTGCGCCCGACTGTGGAGCAGCAGATCGGGAAGGAAGAAGCACAGCACGCCGAAAACGATCCCGAGAATCACACGGAAAGGCCCCGGGTCTCCGCTTACCCACCACGCTGCGAGAGACCCACCGACGAGCGTGGCGAGCGGCTTCGCGATCAGAATCTTGTCGATCGTCCACGCGGGTGGGCGTCCTGCAAGTGCGAGTTCTCGCTCGAGCGTTTGGATGTAGCCCTTCGAGACGCGCGCGCGCAGTCGCCCCGGGCTGACCGCCCGAATGACCCCGAGAGGAGCCGCTGATTCGCCAGCTGGCGCGGCTCGACCTCCAATAAGGATTCCGACGAGGCTGCCCACCCCAGTGGCAATGGCGATGGCGGCGGCGATGGCGAGAAGAAAGGTCATGTCGGAAACCTAGAACTTCACCTTGACGGCGGCCATCATCCACAGCGACCCGGCCACGAGCAGCACTCCGGCAACGATGAGTGCGATGATCCCGAGCGTGTTGTCGACGAAGCCGGCGAAATACTTCGGCTGGGTCAGCAGCAGAAAGCCAAACACGCCGACCGGGAGAAGGATCAGGACCCAGGCAGACATTTTTCCTTCTGCCGCGAGCGTTTTCACTTGCCGTCGGATTTCGTTTCGTTCCCGAATCGTGTGGCTTACTTGGTCGAGTACGCCGGAGAGATTGCCGCCCACTTCGCGATTGATCGCGATCGCTTGCGCGACCCATTGAAAGTCATCGCTGCGCATCCTCATTGCCGTGTTGTCGAGTGCATCGCTCAGGTCTCGGCCGATGCGAGTCTCGTTGACAATGCGCGCGAATTCATCAGCCGTTGGTGACTCCGTTTCTTGTGCCGCGGCGTCAACTGCGCGGAGCAGACTGTGCCCGGCGCGGAGTCCGCCCGCGAGCAGCCCCAGAGTCTCGTCGAGTTGTTCGGCAAATTTGGCGCGACGGCGTGCGGTCCGGACGCGGAGAATGACTTTCGCACCGAGAGGCGCGAGCGCCGCGAACGCGAGTGCCAGCGGGATCATCCATATCGATTGCCGCGCCAGAAGTGTTCCCGCAAGTGCAAGCGCTGCTGCCGCAGTCACGACTGTGAAAAGGAAAACCGGTGGCTGCATGCGGATATCGGCCTGCTCGAGCTCGTCCGCGTTGAACGGCGCCTTTCCGCGGCGGCGAATGCCACTTTCGATGATCGCCATAGTTCGATCGGTCGCGGCCGACAGCACGGTCGTCCTCACCGCGCCAGGAGCACTTCTGCGCTCAAAAGACACGCGCGCGACGGGAGGCACGATGACGAGGAACACGACGGCAAACAGGGCAAGCAGTGCAACCACTACTCCCAGGAAGAGCACCACATCGATCATCGCGCGCCTCTCGTCGCAAGCTCGGACCGGAAGACACTCGCGGGGAGCGCAATTCCGAGTTCTGCGAATCGTTCGGAGAACCGCGGGCGAACGCCGGTTGCAATTGCATGCCCCAGGTGCCGACCGTTGTCGTCGACTCCCGCTGCGTAGTCGAAGACGAACGCGTCCTGCAGGGTCACGATGTCGCTCTCCATGCCTTGGACTTCGGTCACGTGCGTGATGCGCCGGGTTCCGTCCTTCAACCGGCCGACCTGTACGATCACATCCACTGCGGATGAGATCTGTTCACGGATGGCCCGCAGCGGCAAATCCATTCCCGCCATGAGCACGAGCGTTTCCATCCTTGCAATAGCATCGCGCGGGGAATTCGAGTGCACCGTCGAAATTGATCCCTCATGGCCGGTGTTCATCGCCTGCAACATGTCGAGGGTCTCACCACCACGACATTCCCCGATCACAATGCGATCGGGGCGCATCCGCAGCGAGTTGCGCACCAGATCCCGAATCGTGATCTCCCCGCTGCCCTCGATGTTGGCCGGACGCGACTCGAGCCGGATCACGTGCTCCTGCTGCAACTGCAGTTCCACGGCATCCTCGATCGTGATGATTCGCTCGGTGGCCGGGATGTAGCTGGACAAGACGTTGAGAAGTGTTGTCTTACCGGTGCCGGTTCCGCCAGAGACGATGATGTTCAGCCGCGCCTTGACGCATGCCTCGAGAACTGCCGCGATATCCGAGTTGAGGGTTCCGAAGCGAACGAGGTCGTCCACGGTGAACGGCTCTCGCGCGAACTTGCGGATGGTGAGCGACGAGCCGTCGACGGCCAAAGGCGGGATGATCGCATTGACGCGGGAGCCATCGGCGAGGCGTGCATCGACAAGCGGCGATGACTCATCGATTCGACGACCCACCTTGGAGACGATCCGCTCGATGACTCGCCGGAGCTGGGCCTCACTGGTGAATCGCGCGGGATCGCGAGTGAGGCGCCCAGCACGCTCGACATAGATATGGGCCGGTCCGTTGACCATGATCTCGGTCACTTCGTCATCTGCGAGGAGGGGTTCGAGGGGACCGAACCCCAGCACATCGGCCCCGATTTCGGCTATCAGCCTCTTGCGCTCCTCGCCGCTCAGCGGCACTTGCTCGGCCGCCACAATCGTCGCCAACTCCGACCGTGCGTAGCTGTGCAGCTGTTCTTCGGAAAGGTTCGGATCGTTGAGCCGCGAACCGATGCGCGCAAAAAGCAACTGGGCAGCCCGCTCCTTGATTTCGGCGAGCGGGTCGGGTTGGCTTGCGTCAACGGTGGACGCCGCACCAGTTTCCCGTACCGGTAGCGGTGCGACCGACAGCGTTGGGGCCGCCGACGGGGCGGGCGCTGCGATCACCGGCGGCGCGGCAGAACGCGCGATAGTTATCGGCTCTCGCGTTTCGGCGGTTCGACGCTCGCCCTGGTCGATTGTCTCGGCTAGCGCTGTTGCTGGCGCTTTATCGCGCCGCAGCGCATCCGCTCGTTCCGTGAGATTCATTACACGACCGCCCTTCGGTGGAGTCGACGCTTCTCCGGTGGGGCAGACGGGTCAAACCGTCGCACTATCGCTTTCAGCGCCTTCGCCACCGAATCTCTCGTGCGATCTTGGAGAACCGGAACCCCGCGATTCATCGACAACACCAGCCGCCTCGACCGCGGAATCGCTACATCGACCGGAATGCCGGTGATCGACTCAACGTCGCGAACGGTCAGTCCGCTATCCCGGTCGGCGAAGTTGAGAACGACGTGCCTGGAGCGTGGCAGGATGTCGATGCTGTCGAGCGCCGCCATGTGGCTCCGCAGACCTCGCGCGCTCGTCACAGACATGCCGCAGACGAGCACGACGTCGGTCGATCGTTCGATAGCGGCGAGAGTATGTTCGCCCAGTCCTGGCGCTGTGTCGATGACGACGTAGCGGAATTCGCCGGACAGCCGGGCAATCAAGTCGCTCAGCTGGTCGCCCGTGACCCGGTCGCCGTCGACGGGCGACGTTGCTCCGCAGATGACGTAAAAGCCCGCTGCATGAGGGGTCAAATACGTCTTCAACACGATCGCGTCGCTCGCGGCGACATCCGACACTGCGTCGGGTAGCGTCGTGAGGGGCGCAAGGGACAGCGCAGCTGCAACGTCGCCGAATTGAACGTCGCCGTCAATGAGTACTACAGACATGGGCGCGATCTTTGCGAGTCCCACCGCAATGTTCGTCGCGACCGTCGTCTTTCCCATGCCGCCCTTCGGCGACACAACCGCGATTATCTGGCCGAGAATTGCCGGGCCGGATCGCGCGCCATCTCCGCCAACATCGGAGTTCACTTCGGGGAGCGTGATCTGCGGTTCTTCGGCGTTGTCGGCGGAGGCGTCAAGATCGTCGAAGACGTCGACGTTCGGTGAACTCGTGGGTCGCTCCGCGGCGGGGCGGGCGTGGTCTGCGTGCCCGTCTCGGGGGCCCGCGACCGGGTGAACTCGATCTCGAAGCCCGGCCACAGCCTCGATGAGGGCCGTGTCGCCGAGATTTGGACTGGCTACCGCCTGCACGTTCATGTCCGTCATCCACTTCTCAATTCCCGGTCCGCTGTCCCTCACGAGCATGATGCCCGTGCCGGGGTAGCGTGCCGACAGTGCGGTCGATAGTTCATAGGCCTGCGCGTAAGAGACAGAAGGACCGATCATGGCCACATCGGGAGCGTCGTCGAGACCCAGCCCCGCGATAGCTACTGAAGCTCCCTGCGCGAGCGATCTGCCCATGATCGAGTCGAGTTCGTTGTCGAGAAGGCCTCGCAGCCGCGACTCGAACTTGCGGCTGCGACTGATGAGCAGAACCCGGCTCATTCGAAGACCTTGCCCACGTCCACTCGGCTCGAGCCGGATTCATCCGCGCTCGCCGGCTCATCGGTCAGCCACACGGAACCAAATTCTTGGCCCCAGATGAGCTTTTCCAATCCGGGGGTTGCGAGGGCGAGCGTGACCATGAGAGTGTCGACCGGTTCGGCGGGACTGTCGCTTTTGCTCGACGGTTGCGTCGAGGTACCAGGCGCGACGGCAAGCACGAGCACCTTGTGATGCACCTCTTTCGTGAGCGGGATGTCGGTTCCGTCTGCGGCTTTCGCTGTCGCCGAGATTACGACGCCAACGGTGTCGCCGGGTTTGACCGTGCCACCGACAACATGCTCGACCGGCAGCGCGATCGTGACGGCTTGCATTCCGTCGGGAAGTGGCACGTCGCCGCGTGCAGCGCGCTCGCTCGGGAGCACCCATCGCGCGTTGAGCAATTGCTCACCGGGAAGGAGCGCCACGTCGGCGACCTTCCCCTCCAGCGCCTTGAGATCGGTCACGCGATCGCTGGCGGCTGCGGCCGCTGGCACCCGCTTGGCTACGATCATCTTCTCGGCGTCGGCCGCTGAGGTCCCGGCGTTGATGGGCGCCGAGACGACGTAGATCGAGACGAGTTCGGCACCAGCGAAAGCTCGCGCGTCGGCGGTTCTGACGTACCCGGTCAATACGACGGTTCCGGCGACGGCGAGCACGATCGCAATGATCGCTCCTATGAGTCGAGTTTTCATGACGTCTCCTAGCGAATGAGGCGGACGACGGATGCGCCCAGGTCTGGGCCGCCGAGTTCGGCAGCGGCGGCGTCGATCGACACCCAGTGGCTGAAGTAGCCCTGAATACCTCGGCAGTTGCCCGTGCATTTCGGCGCGAGCGGGTCGATCATGACCGCGGGAAACTTGTTTCCCCCGGAGAGTTTCCAACCGGTCAGCGTGAACGCCGCGAATGCATAAATGTGGTAGCTCGCGGCGGGCCCGTGCGTGACATTCGCGCCATCGAAGATGGGGACGAGCACAGTCGTCCCGACGGCGCGCGACATTACGTCATCGCACACGCCGGGGTAGGAGTTGCCCGGCTCGCTGGGTACGGAGGCATTGTCGAGATCGACGAAGGCGGCGCACAAGCCGTCAAGCCTCTCGATCCAGCCGAATCCGCCGGGAATCGGATGACCATCCCTCCCCTTGCAGCTGAGGTTCTGGTCGTACCGAATCAACTGCAGCGTGCCCGAGAGGGCCGGCTGGAACTCGCAGTAGGAGATCGCGATCGGCAAGGTGACGGTCGCTGCGGACGGTGAGCCCCACTCGGCGGTTGCCGCGGCGCGAACCGTCGTCTCGCTGGTGCCGCCGGGCGAGACAATCGACGCAAAGAAGTTGGTGATGGCAGGAGCGTCGCTCCCTGCCTCGCGCGTGCTTGACGTGACGAGCACGCTGTGGCTCGTGGGGAAGGTCGGCGTGAGCACGTTCGAAGCCCCGTCATTCGCATTGGAGTTCGCGAACGACAGCGCGGTGGCTTCCGATCCCGTGCACGCGCCTTTCGCGCAGCCCTGAGCAATGGCCAAAGCGGCGGCGTCGGCACCATTTTGAAGTTGCGCTCGCTCCGCGTACAGGGCGCCGACGTCGACTGCGATCGCCAGGCATCCAATGATCGGAACCATGAGGATGCCGACGAGCACGGCGGACGCTCCGCGCTCGCTTTTGAGCCGAGCCCTCAACCACCGCATAGCATCACTCCCTTTCCTTCCAGCGGCAGCGTGACTCCGAAGAATCCGGTAACAAGCGCTGCGGGATAGCGAATTTGCACTGTGGCGCTGGTCCCTGCGATGCAACTCGCGGGAGTCACCGTGATGTTTCCTGCGACGAGGGCCGGACTGAGCGAGGGTGCCGCCACGATTGCGGCAGCACGTGCGAGCGCCGGGTCGTCCTGGATGGCCATCACGCGAGCTCCCTCCCGGGCGGCGTTCGTGACCGAGATTTGCGCGTTGAAGAGCAAGCTGAATTCAATGAGGCCTAGCACGAGAAGCACGAGCACGGGCAGGATGAGCGCGAATTCGACCGCGGCTGCGCCGTCGTCGCGTGTGGCGATGCGTCTCACCGTCATTCCGTTCGCTCCTCGTGATTGGGCGGCGGCCTCCGCTTTCGCGGAAGCCGCCGCGAGACCCGCGTTCACTTGCGGTGGTAGCCCACCGCAAGCCTGGGTCAGGGTGCGGTGATTTCGCCCGCGACGCCGTTGAAGAGGCCGAGAAGGTTTCCACCGAGCGCGGTGACGCCGGCGATGATGACGACCGCGATGAGCGAGACCATGAGGCCGTATTCGACGGCGGTCGCGCCCTCCTCGTTCTGGATGCTGTTGATGCGAGCCTGGATTCGGGTGTAGAGCTTCATTCGTGTTCCCATCTGTGTGTCGCTGGTTCGGGGGTGACCGTGCGAGTGAGCGCAAAGTTACGCTTCGCCGCAAGCGTCACGCCAGATCACCAGCGTTCAAAAAGGTAAACACCGAGCCCTCGGCCGTTTGAATGCCTAAACGCTCCGCACACTGCTCGCGCACGCCCGCGTCAATGGGCGGAAAATGGCGCACGATGGAACTTTGGATCACTCTCACGTGTGCACTCGTCGGCGCCGCTCTCGGTCTGCCCCTGGCATCCGCGGCGGAGCGACTGCTGCGCACACCGCGCGCGCTGTCTCGACTCGCGCGCGCCGGTGCCACAGTCGCCAGCGGCGTACTGGTCGCGATCGCGTGGTCGATTTTCGGATTCAGCTGGGAGACACCGGCATACCTGTACTTGTGCGGCGTCGCTATTGTCCTCAGCATCGTCGACCTGATGGAAAAACGACTCCCGAACCCGATTGTTTATCCATCACTGGTTGTCATGCCCGCATTGCTGATTCTCGCGGCGGCCTTGAGCGATTCGTGGCCGCGACTGCTCTGGGCGGCTGTCGGCGCCATCGCGCTTTTCGCCGTATATTTCGTCCTCGCGCTCATTTCCCCTTCGGGGATCGGCATGGGAGACGTCAAGCTGTCGGCCCTCATCGGCTTCGCCTTGGGCTACCTCGGTTGGACGCCCGTGCTTATCGGCGGCACTGCCGGGTTCATCATCGCCGGATTGGTGTCGACAATCGCCCTGCTGGCGCGCCTGGTCACCCTTCGTGGCTCGATTCCGTTCGGCCCGGCAATGTTCGCGGGCGCTTTCGTCGGGATACTCGCTTCCTGAGTGCGCCATCCCTCGCGTTTAGGAGATTGAACGCCGCTGGCCGCTCCGTTCAGGTTTTTGAACGCTCAGGACCTCTTCGCACGGCGGCGCCGACCCTATCGTCGGATCAGCGACCCGGAATCCGGGCCGAGACCACGTGTAAGGAAGTGCTATGTCGGCAATGCCCAGGAAATCGCATCGCCCAGCCCAGCGACAACGGATGCGCGCCGTGACGATTCAGGGCGGGCTTCGCGGGCGCACGTGGCTGAGCGTGAGTACCGTGCTGGCGCTTCTCGTGGCAGGAGTCGCCGCGCCTGCAGCATATGCGGCGACCGCGCCGGCGACCGCCGCCTTCACCGGCGGAGCCGGAACCGTTTCTGTGAACGGCGCGCTGTATGCCAAGTCAGGCGCCGTGCTGACTCTCTCCGTGACAGCGCCGAGCGAGACGAAGTGCGTAGATGTCAGTTCGGCGTTCACCGCCCACGACTCTTCGGAGACAGCGAGATCCGAGTGGGTCTTCACGACGACGGCGAGCAACGGCGACGGCTCACGAAGCATCAACGCAACCGCGTCCCTTGGCTACAACAACAACGACAAGTGCACCGGATCGTCGGCATCGGCGCAGGCGTCCTACATCCTCGACAACACCGGGCCAGCGGTATCCGCCACCCTCACACCCGCGCCCAATGCGGCCGGTTGGAGCCGTGCGGCCACGACGGTGACCTGGACCGCGACGGACTCCGGCTCAGGAGTGTCGAGCGGCCCGACCCCGGCATCCGCTATCGAGACGGCCGACGGCATTGTGATCCGCCAAGCGACGGCGACCGATCGACTCGGCAACTCCGGCAACGGCTCGGTGACGGTTCGGATCGACAAGACCGCTCCGACCATCGCAGCGACGGAGGCGAAGAACCCGAACGGCACCACGACCGTCTCGTTCACGTGTGCAGACCCCATCTCCGGCGGGTCGCCCTCCGGCATCGCGAGCTGCCTCGCGAGCGGATCGTCCACCAATTCCACAACCGTGCCGCCCGGCACGACCGTGAGCGGCACCGCGACCGACGCGGCCGGGAATAGTACGAGCACCTCGGTGACCGTCGCGGCCGGGGACATCACGGCGCCGACGCTCACAGGCTCGCCGACATCATCCCCCAATGGCGCCGGTTGGTATGCGGGCGACGTGACGGTCCGCTGGAGCGCCACGGACGCCGAATCCGGCGTCCCCGTCGCCCCTGGCAACACCACGATCACCGGAGAAGGCACGGGCCTCACAAGCACGACGACCGTGGTGAATGGCGCGGGACTTTCTACCACCGCGTCGAGCTCACCGTCGGTCAAGATCGACCGCACCCCGCCGATCACCAGTATCACCGGAGCGTCGAACCTCTGGAGCAAGAGCGCCGTGACCGTGCGTCTCACCGCGAGCGACAATCTCTCGACCGTCGCGTCGACCGAGTACAGCATCGACGCGGGCGGATTCGTCTCGGGTACGCACGTCACTTTCCCCACCGAAGGTGACTACGTCATTTCCTTCCGCAGCACCGACCGCGCAGGAAATACGGAGCCCACCCAGACAGCGCGAGTGCGGATCGACAAGACCGCGCCGAGCATCAGCCACAGCTTCGCCCCGTCAGGATACGTCGACGCCTCATGGGCCAATTACGCCATCACGGTCGCGTTCGCGTGCGCGGATCAAGGCGGATCCGGCATCGGCACCTGCACCGGACCCGTCACGACGACCGCAGAGGGCAGCGTCACGGTCAACGGCACCGCCACTGACGT
>JANOYC010000056.1:0-1575 GCA_031428675.1 Microbacteriaceae bacterium
CCGGTCTCGTGGCTCAGCTCGCAGAGGAGCGATCCGGGGTCGTCTGGATCGACCGGATGCTGAATCGCCACGACCTCTCCGCCGTGCTGTCGGTCGCCACGACCTTCGTCTGCCCGTCGATCTACGAACCCCTCGGAATCGTCAATCTCGAGGCCATGGCGTGTGGAGCCGCAGTGGTCGGCACCGCGACCGGGGGGATCCCCGAAGTGGTCGACGATGGCGTCACCGGTCGTCTCGTTCCGATCGATCAGGCGACCGACGGCACCGGCACTCCGACCGACCCGGAGCGGTACATCGGCGACCTCGCGGCCGCGCTGATCGAGGTGACCTCGGATCCCGACCGTGCTCGCGCCTACGGTGTGGCCGGCCGCGAACGCGCCGAGCGGGAGTTCGGCTGGGCTCGGATCGCGGCGGACACCCGCCGGATCTACGACTCGCTCACCTGACGGCCGCGGTCGACGGGGAACGGCCCGACCGGGCCGGTTCCGTGGCCTAGGGTGGACGAATGGCACGCGTTCTCGAGCTCTCGGATGTCTCTGTGGTCCGTGGTGGATCCGCCATCCTCGATCATGTCTCCTGGTCGGTCGACGGCGACCAGCGTTGGGTGATCCTCGGGCCCAACGGTGCTGGCAAGACCACGATGCTGCAGCTGGCAGCGGCGATGATCCACCCCACCTCGGGAACGGTCAGCGTGCTCGACGACGTGCTCGGGTCGAGCGACCTCTTCGAGCTGCGTCCGCGAATCGGATTCGCGTCGACGGCTCTCGCCCGTCGCATCCCCGCCCGCGAGACCGTGCTGAACGTCGTGTTGACGGCCGCGTACGCGGTGACCGGTCGCTGGAACGAGGATTACGACGAGGTCGACACCCGCAGGGCACGCCGCGTTTTGACGGAGTGGCGCCTCGACTCTCTGGCCGACCGACCGTTCGGCGACCTGAGTGACGGCGAACAGAAGCGGGTGCAGATCGCCCGGTCGGTGATGACCGACCCGGAACTCCTGCTGCTCGACGAACCCGCCGCGAGCCTCGACCTCGGGGCCCGCGAAGAACTGCTCCACATCCTCGGCGGCTACGCCAGCGCGCCGACCGCCCCGGCGATCGTCATGGTCACCCACCACGTCGAGGAGATCCCGCTGGGGTTCACGCACGCGATCATCCTCGGGGCGGGGTCGATCCGCGCCTCCGGTCCGATCGGCGAGGTCATCACCGCGGAGATCCTCGGAGCCGCATTCGGCATGTCTCTGATCGTCGAAGAGCGCGACGGCCGGTACTCGGCGAGAGCCGCCTGACACGACGGATGGCCGACGACCTCGATCTTCCCGATCGTCGGGCCGGGTTCTGGTAGCATCGATGGTTGGCCCGCCGTGCTCCGACTCGGCGCCCTCTCGATCTCCATCAACTCGATCTTCACCAGCTCGACTTTCTCGCTCGACCACCTCACGCTCAAGGAATGACCATGAAGTCCGACATCCATCCCACCTACGCTCCCGTCGTATTCCGCGACCTGGCCTCCGGTGCGACGTTCCTCACCCGTTCGACGGTGGGAAGCGCCAAGACCATCGAGTGGGAAGACGGC